>JBGSNV010000100.1:0-7018 GCA_041739485.1 Chitinophagaceae bacterium | reverse complement strand
GACAATCCCATCGTATTGTATTTGGTAGCACTGAAGGCACTGTTATCGTTGATCTCATAAAAAAATAAGCGATCCATACCTGTACGCATATAAACAAGCGCAGACCGCAATACCCAATCCGCCTGTGTTTGGATAGGTGTTCTGTTGCCCACAGGAATGGCTTTCATGGGGCTTTCGGGATGAAGATCGTAACCCAGTTCGGTAATCCATACCGGCATATTATCGCTGTATTGTCGGCTGAAATCTACAAATCCTTTTGCCAGTTGGGAGGCTTTAGAAAGTTCGGGAGCTAATCCCCGGGTGGCTTCTCCGGTCTGATTGCTGTTCTTATCATTGGTATAATGATGGTAGTTGATTACATCCCAACAAAGATCCACCGATCCATCGGGCCGGTACCCCCGGTTCATTCTACACCATTCAATCATACCCCGTACATAAGCAATATCCGCATCGGCCATACCCATCATCACCACCTGCATGGTAGAATCTGCTTTTTTTACGCCCACTCCGTCACCAAGCGTTCCCTTGTGTCCGTCGTAAAAGGCAGATAAATTGGCTGCATATTCAAAAGCGCTTAAATAGCCCTTTCTGCCGCGCCACCATTTATTGGCTTCATTATCACATTCTATATATTTCACCCAACCCAATCCTGTCTTCACTTCATTGGGTGGCTCATTTACCCATCTAGGCTGTGTATTTACTTTTATCAGAGAAGGTTCAATATTTGTATTACGACCATACCGGGCTGCAATCTGAAAACCCGCTCTTGCCTTTTCAATGTAGGATGCAGGCGCCATCCGGTCAAGACCATATTTTAGCGGCGAATTGTCCGTGCTTTGCTCACCTGCAGGATAGGTATTGCGCATCCAGGGGGGCACATTTTGCAAACAAACCAGTACTTCTATGCCATCCTGAAAACATTGGCTGTAAGTAAGGTCGTAACTCCAGCCGCCCCAGTTTGCCGGGTTAAAAGAAAAACTACCTTCTGTGTTTTCAATCCGCTGCCAGTCCAGGTAATGCCGGAATCCGGTAAAAGCCTTTATAGCAGCATATTTAGTGGGATTTATGATTCTTGAAGTGGTAGAAGAAGGAACCACAAAATCCCATTCAAATCCATTGACTCCGGCGCCATTGGCAAAGGAAGGAAAGGGACGGGATGCTGGAATGGGGCTGCTTTCAGGAGCGGTGTAATTTCCGAGAAATTCAATTTCAGCGGGCAGATTGTTTTTGTGAATTTTGAATACAATATACCTGAAATTATTGTCGGCGGTATCCAGATTGAAAACACCCGGTTCATGCGGATCTTTTATGGGGTTAGGACCTACCCATTCCTGAAAACGCGATCCTGTAAAGGTTGCCACCTTCTTTTTTGTACCCAAGGAATCTGCAAGCCATATCTCCATCGGTTTATCCGGAAAAGAACCGGAATAATCATACAATTTTATTTGCCGGAGATCCATGGTTTCACCAGGATCGAGCGGATACCAGGCTTCGTAATCTTCCATAAAATTACCATATCCGGTTACAGGATTCGCTATAAGGTTTCCGTCAAATAAGGTATTTAATCCTCCCGGGGCAAAATTGAGAATGATCAGACGGTTGGTATCCACAGGCATCTTTTCATAAGAAACGATTGGATTGATAATGGGCAGAGGCTCCGGAACAGTACTAAGCGGTCTTCCGTAAGCCCAGATTTTTTGCGGGATATTGTTTCCATATTTTCGGATAACGATGGCATCGGCCTCGAGTGAATCATTCAATTGAAGAGTATCAAAAACCAAATATCTTTTTCCTTCAAATATGCCAATCTGAGTAAGCGTGGTATCATTTTTTATAAAAATCCGGGCTGGATTGGTTGTAAAAACACCCTGATGATCATACAGTACAACGGATCCTACTTTACAACGTGTGGCAAAGTGCAGGGTTACATCAATATATTGCATGTTTTGAGCAGACCAACTGCTTTTTACCAGCGAATCGAGGCTATTGCTTAACCATGGATTATAATCCTGCGCATAATTTTGAGCGGTGAATTGGCTGTAAGATAATTTTTGCCCGGCTGTTTCCACAATAGAATCAGTCATTTCGGGGGAATTAATCGAATGGAAGCTATTTCGGATATGTTTATCAAGCGCCTCCGGAGGCAAAAAAGCGAAGAGGGTACAAAACCCGCAAACACTTAGTAGGGTATAAATGATTTTCATTGTTGTTTTTATTATTGCATTTCTATACAGTAGAGATTTTTTTCATTTGCCGGATGAATCCGATAATTCCGAATCATTCTGATGAAGGATGGTACAATTAAAGATTTATATACTTTCTAAATCAGGGAACCACAATACGTACTACCCGGGAAAAATCTTCTTTATTACTCACTTTTACATAATAAGCACCTGCCTTTAATTGCTGCATGGGAATACTTACCTGATTTTGTTTTTGACTCATGGTTTTAGCTTGTATCCACTGCGTTTGACCTAGCGCATTCATCAGTTCTAACTGAAAAGAAGATTCTGTATTGTTGAGTCCCTGAAATTGTACATAGAGCAGGCTACCTGTAACCGGGTTCGGAAAAGCCTTTATTTCCATGGCTTGCTGTGTAATCGTTCTGTCTTCAGCCTCTCGCTCGTTCAAAAACACTGCACTTGCAAGATCTCCGCAACCTGCCGAAAGCGAAACGCTTGCAAGTTGTGCCCGTAAAGTTTTCATATCAGCCATTTCAAAGGACTGTGAACCGGAGGATGCGCTGATAAGCACGGCACCGGACTCCTGAACGGCTGCCCCGCTAATGGAGTATTCCAAGGGAAGGCCGAAAATTTTTCCTAAATGGTTGATCGCTTTTTGCTGCTTATCAAACCTGAACACATTTCCTGATGCAGAAAATACATATAAATTTCCGGAAGCATCGGCAATCATATCCCCTCCCCAACCGATCTCTTTATCCTGAAAAGAAAGACTGGTTTTAGCTTGTTGATTCAAAACGAAGGTCTGAGACTCTATTTTATTCGGGGCGGAAGCATTTACTCGAAAAAACAGAGAACCGTCATTGCTTAAGCCATAAATATATCCGTCCGGGCCCGAGGTTAACCTTGTGATGAGCACCCCCTGATTCTGCGGCCCCATTTCCGGAATTTTGTTATGGAGCGCCAAATAAACATTCCCAATACTTCTATTTGTTGCGTTTCCATTGGCGGCTAATTCTCTGTAACCTATTTCTCCGGATAGCAGGCTTACATAAAAAAGTCGTTGGGTGGTACCATCAAATGCCAACGCTGCAGAACCTATGTTGGTGCCTTCTGCAAATAGATTTTTTTTCGAATAAGCAGCATAATCAGGTATCCGATCCGCCTGTTTTGAGAAGTTACTGGTTGCCGGAATTTTTTGTGTAGGAATAACCTTTAGATCCGTCCAATGTGTGTTTTCCAATAGATTACTCTCTAAGGCAAAAACCGGCACCACATGTTGGGAAAATGCCACGGTTATATTAACCAGAAACAAATATAAAATGAGAAGATTTTTCATCGCAAAAGAGTTGTAATTGCAATTTAAATACACAACTCACCTTTTGCTAAATTTTCTTCATTATACAAATTTAATGCCAAATTATAATATATTGATTTTCAATTAGTACCATTTTGAGAAAATGAAAATAATACCAAAATGGGATAAATCGTCTTAAAAATGTGGAAAAACACCTACAAAAAAAGCAGACAACACTTTTAATTATGCTGTCTGCTTTTGCTGTTTTTCTTCAAAAAAACCGACCTGAAATTAGGACCTAGTAACCGGTACTTCCTGTGCGTACTTTCACTTTTTTCTTACCCTTATTTTTCTCTTCCCATTCTTTTACAACATCTGGCTTTTCCACTTTCTTTTTTACCGAATCAAGCGGCACTTTCTCCTCTTTTTTCTTCGCGGTCAGACCATAAGTTCCGAGCACACCGATAGCACTATCCCGAAAATACTCTTCCGACTTTTGAATGCGTCCGGTCATCGGATCATATACCGTCCAGGTACCATGTCGCATGCTTCGTCCTTCATTTTTTACAATAATGGTACGATAAGCACCATCTACAAAAAGATCGGGTACTTCAAGGGTATCATATTCCTTGGTAGGATCAATCGCCCACCAACCCTCTTCTCTTTCCAAACCCAATACACTGTAATATTGACTTTTGCCATCGAGCAAACCCCAGCGATAGGATTCCACCGACATCAAATCACCCTGCAGGCTATATTTTCGCCAAAGGCCTTGTTTCTTATCGTCCTGATAGGCCCCTTCGAGCTCGTAGCCGGGATTTCCCCGCAACTCGGGATAGCTTTCAAGCCAGGACCCTTGCTTCATGCCATCGTAGTCGATACAATTCAACGTATCTCCCCGGTCGCTGATTTTATATGATTTGCACTGAGCAGTTGCCGAAAAGGAACCGAGAAGCATAAAAAAAGGAAGCCATGTGATATATAACCAATTAAATCTTTTCATTTTATCGTCTTTTAGAGGGGGATTTAGTAATTCCCCTATTTTTAATCAGAATTGTTTGTCGGTTTATAAGAGCTGCAGGAACAATTTAACCATTCCAAACGAAAAAGAAAACCAAATTATGCTTTCAAAGTTAAAGATTTGCACGCTGCTGCTCTCGGGTCTGATTATTTTTCACAGCAACTTAGCAGCTCAATCGGTAAAACCGACTGCTGCCGCCGACAGAATGAAAAGTCTCGAAACCAAAAGAACCCTTGCCAAAAATTCCCCTTTCAAAACCGAATTTACCAATATAGGACCAACGGCAATGGGTGGCCGGGTAGTCGATGTGGCTGTAAACCCGGAGGATCCCACTGAATTTTATGCTGCCTATGCTACCGGCGGGCTGTGGCATACCACCAACAATGGCCTCTCCTTCACGCCAGTATTTGACAACGAAGATGTCATTTTTATTGGGGCAGTAGCCGTAGATTGGCCAACCCGCACCATCTGGATTGGTACCGGTGAAGCCAACAGCAGCAGAAGTACCTACAGTGGTATCGGCATGTTTAAAAGCGAAAACAACGGAGCAAGCTGGACTTACCTTGGTCTGCCCGAAAGCCATCATATCGGTGCCATCAAACTGCACCCAACCAATAAGGATATTGCCTGGGTTGCCGCAACCGGACATTTATACAGCCCCAATAAGGACCGGGGTGTTTACAAAACCACAGATGGCGGCAAAAAATGGAAAAAGACCTTGTTTATAGATGAAAACACCGGTGCCATTGAAATGGACATCAATCCTAAAAATCCCGATGAACTTTATGCTACGATGTGGTATAAGACGAGGAAAGCCTGGGACTTTGAAGAAAGTGGAAAAACAAGCGGGCTCTATAAAAGTACCGATGGCGGAGAAAAATGGAGTCTGATATCCGGCCCCGGCAGTGGTTTGCCTAATGGTGAAGGAGTGGGACGTATGGGTGTAGCCGTTTTTGCTGCCAATCCCCAAATTGTTTATGCCATTGTAGACAACCAATTTCACCAACCCGATACCGCCACAGCCAAAACAGATACCGTTTCTTATACTAAAGAAGAGCTAAAGGACCTTACGAAAGCCTCTTTTGAAGCACTGAATAGCTCCAAACTGGATACTTTCCTGAAGAGAAACCGGCTCTCCTCAAAGTATTCCGCTAAAAAGCTGAAGGAAATGGTAGCTAACGATCAATTAAAACCTAATGCGCTTTACGATTATTTTTACGATGCCAATGAGAATCTGTTCAATACACCGGTTATTGGAGCAGAAGTGTACAGAAGCAATGATGCCGGCAAAACCTGGACAAAAACCAATACCGAGTCCCTGCCGCGTTTGTACAATACTTATGGGTATTATTTTGGCAGATTGACCGTGAGTCCGGTTAACGAAAACAAACTCGTTATTATGGGGGTAAGTGTGGAATTGAGTAAAGACGGAGGCAAAACCTTTGAAGATATGAATGCCCGCAATGTTCATTCGGACCATCACTCCTGCTGGTTCAACCCGAAGCGGGACAGCCATATGATTATTGGCAACGATGGCGGAGTGAATATTACCTATGATGATGGCAAAAACTGGTTTAAAGTACAAAGTGTACCAGTTGGGCAGTTTTATACAGTTACCACTGATAACGCAAAACCTTTCCGGGTGTATGGCGGCTTGCAGGACAACGGCGTATGGCAAGGCAATACCGTTAGACAGCGCACGAATGATGCCAATTATGATTCGCTTCAATACCGCATGATTGGTGGTGGGGATGGCATGGGTGTACAGGTAGATTTTCGGGACAACCTAACGGTTTACAGCGGTTCTCAATTTGGAAATTACAGCCGGCAACACCTCGATACCGGCGGTGGTATCCGCATTCGTCCACAGCACGAACTCGGCGAAACTCTCTACCGCTACAACTGGCTGACACCCATTTTGCTCAGCCGGCATAATCAGGATATTTTGTATATGGCGAGCAGTCGTTTTCACCGCAGTATGAACCGCGGAGCCGATATGCAAACCCTGAGCGGGGACCTGACTAATGGCGCTGTAAAAGGAGATGTTCCCTTTGGCACCGTTTCTACACTTACAGAAAGCCCTTTACGATTTGGATTGCTGTATGCAGGAACCGACGATGGCAATGTACATATCAGCCGGGATGCAGGATCTTCCTGGAGCGCAGTAGACCAATCTTCGTTTACCGCAGTAAAAGGCCTTTGGGTAACCCGGGTAGCTGCGAGTAAGTTTCAGGAAGGCCGGGTTTATATAACCTTCAACGGTTACCGAAACGATCATTTGACCCCTTATGTTTTTGTAAGCAATGACTATGGTAAAACCTGGAAAAGTATCTCCGGAAATCTGCCGCTTGAGCCTGTGAATGTAATACAGGAAGACCCGAAAAACGAATCCGTTTTGTATGCTGGAACAGATGGAGGATTGTATGTAAGTAAAGATGCCGGACAAAGCTGGAGCCTTTGGAATAAAGGACTTCCAATGGCCATTCCGGTGCATGATATTGCCATACAGGAGCGGGACAA
>JBGSNV010000237.1:0-8471 GCA_041739485.1 Chitinophagaceae bacterium | reverse complement strand
ACACTGAACTTGCCGCGTTGTGCCACCACAAACCAATTGAAGCCAAATCGACTGCATACGATCCCCAAAATAATCAGTGATAAGCGTAATTGAGGATAGCGGTAAGCGGCTATGCCACAGGCAATCAGCATAAAGGCAGTGGCGATAGCTTTAAGTGTGGCTGCCGGAAGGTGATTGGTTTCCGGTACAAAAGGCAGAGCGAAGCAGCCCAATCCGGCAAGCAGCAGTATGCCAATCAGAATGTATTCAATGATGCGTTTTGCTTTTTCAGCGGGTGCAGCTACCTCGTAATAATAATAGGCCCCCACAGTAAAGCAAAGCGGAAGCAACATAAACATATACCGCGCAATGATATAGGGCGAGAACCAGTAAATAAAGAAGCAGGCAAAAAATAAAATCGCATTGAACCAGATGAAGGGATTTTCCTGAAGCTTTTTTAATCCGTTTTTACGAATGACCAACAGCAACAAAAGAGTCCATGGGGCGTAATGGTATCCAAAAACCAATGGGTACGTACTAAAGTGTACCGCAAAATCAGCAAACCAGTTGGAATCGTCGCGAAAGGTACGCATCGTACTTTCGGTAACCAATCTTGTAAAAAGCTCGGCGGGCGATAACTGTACCTGCTGAAAGTAAATGACATAATAAATACCCAGCAGACCGAGGAATACACCAATTCCGGCAAAATGCGCTTTGTGAAAAAGAATTTTCCATTTTTTTTCAAGGGAAAAAAATACCACTAATGCAAAGCCCTGATAAATAAGCGAAGGCAACCCTTTCATCAGATATCCTACGACTACCAATACATAAGTACTTATAAACAACGCATACCATTTTTCTTTTTTACCATAGGTATAAATCAGCATAAAGCTCACATAAACGATGCTGCTGTATAAAATGTCGATCAGTCCCATCAGCGAATCGTAAATGAGAATCCGGCCGTTACTCATAAACAAGAGTGCCGATATCAGCGCCACTTTTTTAGATAAATACTTAGAAGTAAACCGGTAAATAAACCAGCCAAATAGAAAAATGGCCACAATCACCGGAAGTCTCAGTGCCAGCTCATTAATACCAAAAGTTTTATAACTCAGCACAAGGAGCCAATTGTATAAAGGAGGTTTATTGAGGTAGGGTTCTGCATTGATGGTGGGCACCATATAATTACCACTCAACATCATCTCCAAGGTTACAAGTCCTCTGCGTATTTCATCCAGTCTCGGGTCGATTTCCAGCACAGTGAGGTGTGTGCTGTAGGCAACAGCCAATAGCAAAATGGTAAGCAGAGGTATGATGTGTGCCTTATAATTCTGCGAAGCGGGTGTCAGTTGCATAATGGGAGTATTTTAGACAGGAAAGCCGAAAAAGATATGTACAGGCCTGTTGCAAAAATATTTCGCAAAAATGCAGAAATCCATTCGCTTAAAGATTGAAATGTAAAAGTATTCCTTACTTTTGCAGCCCGGCAGGTCTTACACGACCAGCTCCTGCTGAACTCCCCCAGGACCGGAAGGTAGCAAGGGTAGGCGGTTGTAGCGGTGCGATGTAAATAGCCTGTCGGTTTTTTATTTAATATTGGATTATTTAATATTGAATATTTATGAAAGCCCCCGAACTTCAGCAGCGATTAAAGCTTTTTGCTTATCGCACTGTAAATGTAACCGACCACTTACCACCTTGTAAATTATCCAGAATTATTGAGGATCAGCTTTTGAGGTCTTCTTTTTCAGCAGCAGCAAATTACAGAGCTGCATGTAATGCAATCAGTAAAAAATCTTTTATATCCAAATTAAGCATTGCTTTTGAAGAAAGTGATGAGTCCTTGTTTTGGCTTCAATGCATTGTGGATAATAATTTATTGAATAAAGCAAAAATGGATGCCATTTTGAGGGAATCTATTGAATTAGCGAGTATTTTAGCCGCATCAAGGAAATCAGCACAGAACAATTTACAAAATGCTTCTTCAAAAAAGTCTCCTTGAAAAAATCAATTTGCAATCTAAAATATTAAATTTAAAATATTAAATATTCAATTCTTATGAAGTTTTTCATCGATACAGCCAACCTTGCACAGATCAAAGAAGCCTATGATCTTGGAATTTTAGACGGGGTAACCACCAATCCTTCGCTGATGGCCAAAGAGGGCATCAAGGGAGGTGCAGCCATTATGAAGCACTACAAAGACATCTGCGAAATGGCGGATGGCGATGTGAGTGCCGAAGTTTTTTCTACCGATTTTGATGGTATTATAGCCGAGGGAAAAAAGCTTGCGGCTATCCATCCCAACATCGTTGTGAAAGTCCCTATGATTAAAGAAGGGGTAAAAGCGATCAAATGGTTTACTCAAAATAAAATCCGCACCAACTGTACGTTGATCTTTTCTGCCGGACAGGCGATTCTTGCTGCCAAAGCAGGTGCAAGCTATCTTTCTCCATTCCTTGGTCGTATTGATGACGGCAACTGGGATGGTATTGAACTGATCCATCAGATCCGCCATATCTATGATATACAGGGATATCAAACAGAAATTCTCGCAGCCTCTATCCGTAGTTCGCTCCATATTGTACGTGCAGCAGAAGCGGGTGCCGATATTGTTACCTGTCCTTTGGATTCAATTCTTGGTCTGCTTAAGCATCCTTTAACCGATATCGGTTTGGCCAAGTTTCTGGAAGATGCAAAAAAGACCGAAATTTAATTTTTGATAAATACTTCGTATTCCCCATGCATTTGGCGTGAAAAGGAATACTGCTCAATGGCCTGGCGAAAGTTTTTAGAAACGCCGGGCCAATTGCGTTCATGCAGTTCAATGATGAGCATTTTGGTATGGGGTAACCAATCTTCGAATCCTTTCCGGAATAAGGCTTCCTCAGCACCTTCAATATCTATTTTTACAATATCAGGGCTGTCGAAGCCATGTATTTTCATCATTTCCGGAATGGTAACTGCTTTGAGGTGTCCCGGGCCATCGGCATTCACTTCTTTTACCTGTAAACCCCATTCGCTGTATCCTTCATCTACAATTTTCAGGTAGCAGTTTTTGTCCCAAACTCCTGCTTTAACAGGATAAATTGAAGGATAGGGTTTTGTATTCAGTACAAGCTGATCAAAATTTCCGCTATCGGGTTCTATCGAAACAATTTTAGCCTTCGGAAAACGGTTGGCCATTAATACGGCAAACAGGCCGATATTGGCGCCTGCATCAATAATTTGGGTAGGTTGAAAAGGGATTTTCAGATCGTATTCTCCCATTCCGAATATTTGCTTAAAGATCATATGATCGCTCGTTCCCAATCGGAGATGGACGGGATGTTTCAGTTCCTCAAGCTCCCAAACAGCAGTTTTATCTTCTTTTATTTTATAATATGTTTGGATTCCTTTAAAAAAGCCCCAACGGTTTATGAATTTTGAAAGAGAAGACATGAATTATTTTTCGATAAAATATAGATAAGTAAAATATTTCTGTATTACAAGGTTATGGCCTTTGCACTTATTTACAAACTTTCAGATCAACAATTTAATGCTTTAAAATTGTCATAATGCATTATCAGCCGCTTTTAAAGATGCCTATTGGACGAGAGAGGCCCGATCATCTTCTGCCGGGGGTAAGGAAGGGTAAGGAATTAACTTCTGTATAACCCACCAACTCGTCCGCTCTGCCTCCGAAAGGGCGGTAATAAACCAAAATGCTGTATTGGTTTTCCGTTTCCCAACTATTGCCTTCGGTAAGTCTCATAGAAGGGGCTTCTCCACGATCCATAGTCGATTGCGTTACATAGTTGTAGGAATAGTATCCGTTTTTTAGCCGCAGTACTTTTTCAAATTGTCTCAGGTTTTCATTCCAATCCATAGCAGTGCTATCCGTCAATTCGTAGCCCGTTAACTCTCCGTATAAGTATAAATCCTTGTTTCTGAAAGCTTCAATATTGGAAGGAATAAAACTGAAATGTACATTGGCATAATCGCTCTGCCACCAGGGGTTAACATTTTCAAGATTGTCTATAAAGTATCGGCCATTCAGATCGCTGTAGAAAATATAACGCATAGGGAGGCGTACTGTGTCTGGTCGTACAAACAGATCGTAAGTATTACTCTTATAATCAACGGAGGCTACGCGATCGCTTTGCAACCGCAGGCTTCTCAGGTCAAGCCAGCGCCACTCTTTCCCCCCTTCAAATACAAAGCGGTCTTCGGCATTGTATTCATATTGTTTTCCACGGATGAAAGTTGGATTTTCGAAGGTTTGAGCAAGATCCCAACGATAATTTTGCAGGGCCACCACACGAATCTGTTGTTGCGGATTGTACACATCCAGTGCATTGATGTTGACCCTTGTAATAAGTTTTTGATGGGTTTGAAAAAAACGTTGATCGAAGGGTTGCCGCAATTCTCCGGCAACCGTCACCTGATCGTTCACAACAAGGAACCTTCTTGTAAAGGCCACCTGTGAGGTATCTCCATTTAAAAACACCCTGAGGATATAATTACCAGAGCGGTTGGGAATACAATTCCGGTCCGGTAGCACCGTTTGATAATGAAAGTACCTTTGAAAAGTAGCGCTTGATGCCCGGTATTGATTCATCCGGTTTTGGGTAAAACCCTGTATGTAATCCATCTGACTAAGTCCGGTATAAGTCCAGTCGGCATTGCAAAGGATGAAAGTGTAAAAAAAATTTTTGGGTCGGCTGTCGAGATCGTCAAAGTGCAGTTCGAGCTGCTCTGTCTGTCCAAGCTTGAAAATTGGGAAGGTGGTTTGCTCTCCCTTTTTATAAAATTTGATGCTTTTTACAGAAGCCAGTGCG
This sequence comes from Chitinophagaceae bacterium, assembly GCA_041739485.1. GTDB lineage: Bacteria > Bacteroidota > Bacteroidia > Chitinophagales > Chitinophagaceae > Phnomibacter. The sequence goes on along the minus strand of JBGSNV010000237.1, from coordinate 3,673 downwards.
GTGCTTTCGGGATTGATTTGCTGAGCATGTAAAGAAAAAAAGGTCCCGAGAACAAACAAAAAAAGAAAAGTACGCATACACATTGGATTCTGTGAAAATTAAAAGTATTAGTTTTCAGTCAATTCCTCTTCATCCATCTCTTTAGGGACTACTAAAATTTTATCAATTCTTACTCCGTCCATATCCACGATTTCAAAGTAGAAGTTTCTCCATTCGAAGGTATCACCGGTAGCAGGTATTCTTTCCAGGTTATGAATGATGAATCCCCCAAGGGTATCAAATTCCTGTTCATCATCCATCCAGTCTTCCTTGTCAAACTCTGCCAGAAAATCATAAAAAGGCAACTGCGCGTCAATCAGATAGCTTCCATCGTGTCTTGGAGTGATTTCATAATCATCATCTCCCTGTTCAGGAAGGTCCCCCACAATAGCCTCCAGAATATCATTCAGAGTAATCATGCCTTGCAGGGTGCCATATTCATCCACAATAAAGGCAGAATGTACTTTTGACTGCCTGAATTTTTCCATCATTTGATAAGGCGAATTATTCTCCGGCACAAACACTGCCGGCCGCATAAATATTTTAAGCTCGGTTGATTTATCTGCAAGAATGACATCTTTTAACTGAATAATTCCTTTGATTTCGTCGATTCCCCCATCACATAAAGGATACACACTGTGTCGGTTGGGTTGCATTTTTACCAGTAAATCGCCCATCGTACTGCTTACATCGATCCAGATAATATCGCTGCGGTGCGTCATAAGCGAAGTAATGGAACGGTCGCCAAGGTGAAAAACCCGCTCAATAATTTCCTGTTCCTTTTCATCTATCTCTCCGCTTTCTGCACTTTCAATTACCATCGCCTTGATTTCTTCCTCGGTAATCGAACTTGAAGAATTATTCCGGATATTTAAAATCCGGAATACAAAAGAGGCTGCCTGATTGAGCGACCAAATGATGGGAAAAGTTACTTTGGATAGAAAAAGCATAGCCGGAGAAAAGGCGAGTGCAATTTTTTCTGCATTGTTCAGCGCAATTTTTTTGGGTAATAACTCACCCAATAAAATGGAAAAATAGGTCACTATGATCACCACCACCGATTTGGAAATGGTAGAAGCATAAGGCTTTAAAAAGGAGATCTTTTCAAAGATTCCCTGCAGGTCATTGCCAAAACGTTCGCCTGAATACAAACCCGTAAGAATAGCAACAAGGGTAATACCTACCTGAATGGTAGAAATAAAAACTTCAGGCTTCTCAATAAGGCTTAAAACAGTTTTAGCCTTTTGATTTCCTTGTCCGGCTAATTGTTCCATTCTGCTTTTTCGGGAAGAAACAAGGGCTAATTCGCACATGCTGAAAAGCCCGTTGATCAGGATAAGTAGTAGTAAAATAAAGACTTCTGTCATTCAGTACCTAATATTGGTAGAAAGCAAAACTAGTCTATTGGGATTAATTTTTATTTTTGTATTATAAATAGCTCGATTGCTTCCCAATATATTTTTTACGTTTGTAACACATGCCAACGCTTTCTTTTAACATTCGGTCCCCCCATTCAGAGGCTTTTGAGGCTGAAACCAAGATGATTTTTCTTGAGTGCAGCATTCACCACTGTACTGTAATGCTTTGGAACAAGCAAAAGTCGGAACCCGAAGCAGTCGAGGTTTTTAGTGATATTAAAGATTGGGAAATAGATTGGGAGGCAATGGTCAAACAGTCTTCCATTCTGGGCTATAAGCATCTTAAAACCCTTGTATTTTATGGATTCCCGAGGTTTTTACCGGTTCCATCTGTGTTGTTTTCACCTACAATTGCCAATAACCAACTAAAGGTTATAGCCGGAGATGCTCCTGCATGGCATTATGGTGCAGATGTAATGGTTGAGGAGGGTATTGTTATGTACTGGGAAGCTCCGATGGCACTACGAAGGATTTTTTCGGGCTATTTTCAGCAATGGCAAGCCAATAGTCTCGCTACTTTACTGATAAGTCTTCGCAAATACCACCCTGAAAAAACGGATGAATCGTCTGCCCTTGGTTTGTTTTTACTTTCCGGCAATGAAATATGGCTGGCTCTTTGGAAGGAAGAAAAGATGCTGATTGTTCAGAATTATAGGATAGATGAGCCAACGAGCATCAGTTATCATATGTTAAATGTTTGTAATCAATGGAATATTTCTCCCGGTCAGGTTCATTGGTATGGGTATGGGATGATGGAACAGGATGCGCCAATGTGGCTCGCTGTTGACAAATTTTTTGGTGGGGTTGAACCGGCAAACCCTGGTATTCCCTTTGGAAAAGGCATCCCGCCACATTATTTTGCCCACCATATTCAGTATCTTGCCCATCTTAAATAAGGGAAAGGAGGGATAGCATACATGAGAATTATACGAGGAGATTTGGGAGGGCATAAAATATCACCCCCTTCCAAAATGCCGTACACCCGGCCTACAACTGATATTGCCAAAGAAGGACTTTTTAATATCCTTCAAAATCAGATCGACTTTGATGGAATTGCTACGCTCGACCTATTTGGAGGCACAGGTGCCATTACTTATGAACTTCAAAGCCGTGGCGCCGAAAGGTCAGTCATTGTGGAAAAGGACAATACCATGCATGCCTTCATTAAAAAACATGTAGAACTTTGGAAAATGGAAAAGGTGCAGGTGCTAAAAATGGATGTTTTTTCTTATTTGGCGGGTTGTAAAGAATCCTTTGATTTTATTTTCGCAGGCCCGCCCTATGCTTTGGGTGCTATTGATGAGTTACCCCAAATAGTAATTGGCCAAAACCTTTTGAAGCCCGGGGGCGTATTTGTATTGGAGCATACGCCCCGCAACCGGTATGAGGAATTTTCCGGTTTTTTCAAACAAAGAAATTATGGAACGACCATTTTTTCTTTTTTCAATCCTGTTCAATAATGGTCTTATACTCAAAAGAGGAATTACGCAAACAATACCTGGCAGATAGAGCAGCAATCGATTTGCAGCAATCACATGAATGGCTTGCAAGGATGCTTGAGTTTTTTGCCAATATCCCGATCCCGGGTCCAAGCAAGGTGCTTTCTTACCGGTATATGCCCGATAAAAATGAAATTCCTATGGATTTTTTCGAGGATTTTCTGATGAATGAAAGAAGTGGTTTTGAATTGTGCTATCCGGCTATTGACCCCAAAGATGGGAGTATGGAAGCTTACCTTAACGATGAAAGTTTGCAATGGGAAAAGGTGGCTTTTGGATTAGAACAACCTGCTTCCGGTAACCGGGTAGATCCAAGATCGGTTGAAGTAATATTGTTGCCGCTTCTGGCTTTTGACCGGCGTGGACAGCGGTTGGGTTATGGCAAAGGTTATTTTGACCGCTTTTTAGCAAGATGCCGGCCAAGTGTGGTTAAAATTGGTTTTAGCTGGTTTGAGCCTTTCGAAGAGTTGCCTGAAATCCATCCCTATGATATACCTTTAGATTATTGCGTAACACCAGAAAAGTTGTATGTCTTTTAATTTTTTCCTGTTTCGGAGCCTGAGGTTATTGCTTTTCCCATTCTCCTTTTTGATAGGAGGATATATCAAACTGCGTAATTATTTTTTTGATAGACAATGGTTGAAATCCTCTTCTTTTAATCTGCCATTGATATGTATTGGAAACCTGAGTGTAGGAGGTACTGGTAAAAGTCCGATG
>JBGSNV010000231.1:0-7256 GCA_041739485.1 Chitinophagaceae bacterium | reverse complement strand
GGCATAAAAATTTGATCTGTTCGGGGTCGGTTGTATTGGTGATCCTGTTTCTATTTGGATGATACCAACCTTCATTTTTCTTTAAAAATCCGGTGAAATGCCGGTGTAGTTGGACGGGGTAATTTTTTTCAACTCTTTCTTCAAGGTAGCTTTTACCTCTAGCCCGTCTATAAAGGCATGCATGCTTTCCCGATTGATGCCCGTGGTTCCCCTTGTAAGGGCTTTGAGGGCCTCGTAAGGATTCGGATAATTTTCGCGACGTAGCACGGTTTGGATGGCTTCGGCTACCACGGCCCAGTTATTTTCAAGATCGGCGGCAATTTTATCAGGATTCAAAACCAGTTTACCCAACCCTTTTTCTATTGAATTAAGTGCAATAACGATATGGGCAAAGGGTACCCCAATATTGCGGAGTACAGTACTATCGGTCAGGTCGCGCTGCAGCCGGCTGATCGGTAATTTGGCACTCAGGTGCTCGAGCAGGCTGTTGGCAATGCCAAGGTTGCCTTCCGCGTTTTCAAAATCAATCGGGTTAACCTTATGTGGCATTGCACTGCTTCCTACTTCGCCGGCCTTTGTTTTTTGCTTGAAATAATCCATGCTGATATAAGTCCAGATATCGCGGCAAAGGTCGATCAGGATATTATTGATGCGTTTCATGGCATCGAAATGTGCGGCAATATGATCGTAATGCTCAATTTGGGTGGTAAACTGCATCCGTTCGAGCCCGAGGATTTTTTCTACAAACTCATTGGCAAAAGCAATCCAGTCTGTTTTAGGATAGGCTATATGGTGGGCATTAAAGTTGCCTGTAGCGCCTCCGAATTTGGCCGCATAAGGTATGTAGCTGAACAATTGTATTTGATTATCGAGCCGCTCTACAAACACCATAAATTCCTTACCAAGCAGGGTGGGGGAAGCCGGTTGTCCGTGGGTACGGGCAAGCAGGGGGATTTCTTTCCAGTCGCTTGCAAGCTGCTGTATATGTTTTTGTAAATTGAGCAGGGCGGGCAGGTATTCGTGCTCGGTGGCATGCTTAAAACTCAACGGTATAGCGGTATTGTTGATATCCTGACTGGTTAGCCCGAAATGGATGAATTCTTTGGCCTTGCCTTTAGGGTCTGCTTTCTCCAATACCTGTTTCAAAAAATATTCCACCGCCTTTACATCGTGGTTGGTTGTTTTTTCTATTTCCTTGATGGCAAGCGCATCTTCTGTGGAAAAATTTTCCATTTGCTCCTTCAGCGCTTCTTTAGCCTTGGCACTCAGCGTGAAAAAACCTTTTTCGGCAAGCAGAAAAAAGTATTCAATTTCTACAAGTACCCGGTATTTAATCAACCCATACTCGCTGAAGTATTCATCAAGATGTGCAACCTGTTTGCGATAGCGTCCGTCGGCCGGCGAAATGGCCGTTAGTGAAGTCAGTTCCAAAAAAGATTTTTTTAATGAAGTTTGTTGTTCCCCGGACATCCTGGTGATTTTTAACGAATAGAAAAGGGAGGACTCTTCATCGTTTTCCCATATACCCGTGGACTCTGATTATCTTTATCGCGCAAAAATACATAGAACGCATTGGAAAACAGGATTCGGGTTGGCGCAGTGAGCTATTTAAATACAAAACCATTATTGTACGGCATTGAGCGATCGGAACTGATGGAGAAAATAGATCTTTCGCTTGATTTTCCTTCCGAAGTGGCCCGGAAGCTTATCGACAATGAAATTGATATCGGGCTTGTGCCTGTGGCGATCATTCCCGAATTGAAGGAGTATAATATTGATGCCGATTATTGTATTGGTGCCAACGGGCCGGTTGGGAGTGTAGCTATTTACAGCGACGTGCCTTTGGAAGAGGTAACTACTTTATTGCTCGATTATCAAAGCCGGACATCTGTGGCACTTGCGCAGATATTGCTCGCCAAATACTGGAAGTTATCGCCGCACATTGTAAAGGCGTCTCCCGGTTATCAGCAGCAAATCGGGGGAACGGTAGCCGGTGTGGTGATTGGCGACCGCGCTTTTATTCAAAAAAAACTTTCGGCCTACGAATACGATCTTGCGGGAGCCTGGAAAGATTTTACCGGTTTGCCTTTTGTATTTGCGGCTTGGGTTGCCAATAAGGAGTTGCCCGAAGATTTTATTGATGCATTCAATCAGGCCAATCTTGCCGGGTTATCTCAACTCGAGGCAGTGGTAGCTGAAAATGAATCCCCGCATTATGACCTGCTGACTTATTACACCCAAAATATCAGCTATAGGCTCGATGAAGCCAAAAGGCTGGGTTTAAAAACCTTCCTCGACCTGATGCATACCTTAAGCCTTTAACTGCTAAAGAAATTCCTACGGGTTGCTTTATTGATATCCGGTTGATTATTTTCTCCGTTCATCAGGAGCAAAAAAAGGGCTGCTTTGGCAACCCTTAGTGTTCTTTTTCCAGTTTTCCGATTACAATGATAGTGTACTGTTCATCAGTTTTTCAAAACGAATGGCAGCTTCCAATTCTTCGATTTCGCTGGTTGCTTTCTCGTTGCTGATTTTGCTGAACAGGTTGTACATCAGTCTGTTATAACTTTTTTCTGCCTGCAGGTTTTCCAATTGTTGTCCCAGTTTTTGTTCTTTCAATTGGTTCAGTGTGCGTGTCATGGATTGTTCGTAATGCAACTTGCTGATCACTTCCTCTTGCTGATCTTTCAGGACAGCTATTTTTCGGGAAGATGCATCGGGAACCGATAATAAGGAAGTGTTTGTTGTGATGCAGGCTTTTGCACAGGCTGCGGTGTGGCTATGGCTTGCAGTAGCGGAAAAAGCGATGGTGAGTGCTACGATCGCGGTGAGCATGTTTTTCATGATTTGTGTGTTTGTGTGTTTTAAATTGATAAAGCAAAAATAAGTCAATACTACTATGCAATACATACTACTATGTTGAACGGGGGAACTAAATGATGAGTGGTTGGCGCAGTGCTTTCTTAATTTCCCCCGGGCCAAAATGCTCGAATGCGGGGACATGTGTTTTAGAACGTGATTTCGATAGCTATCGGAAGTGAAACGCGAAATGGGTGTGATGTTAGGAAGATAGGCAGGGGTGCCCCTCAGGAAAAGGACCTCACCCCTTCCCCTCTCCCTATCTGGCAGAGGTTTACCTGCCAACAAGCAGTGGTGCCCCTCCGTAAGACCAAGATAGATTGCAGGCAGCTGGTTTGGAAAGGCAATCAAAATTTGAAATGGTGAAGAGGGTGTAAGTGTGCGGCGATTTCGGGTTTAATTTTTACCTCCTCTAAAAATTCCTGATTTTCGGGATATAAAAATGAGTAGTGACCGGAGTTTGATTCGGTAACCTGGTTTTTGAGTGGTTAGTCAGCATTAGACCTTTAGCCCGAAAGAATATTCCGAGGGTCAGGAATGCTTCCGCTAAAATATCGTAATTCGTAAATCATAATCCGTAAAACCCACTACTTATTTTTAACTAAATATCTACCCCAATTGTAGAAAGGTTATTCATTTCATATAATTTATGCCCTGCTTTCATTTTACCGGAAAAGTGCGTTTATTGGTATTGGTTATAGGCATGGTATGGTCGGCGAGTGCTGCATGGTGCCAAAACTTTACAAGTTTTGGCACTGATTTTTATATTCCCTTTTCTCCACACTTTAGTGGAAAAGGGGCCAGCATGGGCATATACATTACTGCAAACAGTGCAGCATCCGGCACCGTACAAGTAGGTAATGTCACTATTCCATTCTCAGTGCCAGCAGGTGTTTTAGCACCAAGGATTTTTATTGGTCCGGGAGCCAGGGCATTAGTGGGCAATACACAAGTTTATTTGGATCAAAAAGATGGCATAAAAACCAATGCTGCTATCAGGGTTGTCAGCAACAGTCCGGTGACGGTATACGCCCATATTATCAATAATTTCAATTCGGGTGCTACGCTTGTGCTGCCTACCGTAACATGGGGTACGCGCTATATGGCATCCGGCATAAGAAGTGACCTCATTTTTGGGCAGCCGTTTATAAATGTAATAGCCAAAGAAGCAAACACTACGGTGGAAATAACACCTAAGGCGCCCGTATTCAACAATGACCGTGCTGTTGGGCAGCCTTTTCGCATCACCCTGGCCAACCCCGGCGATGTATATCAAATTCAATTTGCCGGAGGTGCCGATATTTCAGGCACTAATATCCAAAGCGTAACTAACGACACGGCAGATGTCTGCAAAACCATTGGCGTTTTTGCCGGTAACACCTGGACATCTTTTGGTTGTGAAAATGCACTTGGTACCAGCAATCTTTACCAACAATTATCCCCTGCCAACACCTGGGGCGAAACATTTTTTGCGCGTCCCATGGCACTGCAACAGTTTAATATCTTAAGAGTATATGGTGATAAGGTAGGTACTAAAGTGGATGTTTTTAATGGTACGGCACGGATAGATAGGACAATTGGCGTACAGGGTTGGGTAGAATTTGAAATACGGGAACCTGTGCAAATAAATGCAACAGCACCGGTAATGGCCGTGCAGTTTATGCCATCAATATCTTGTGATACCCGCAATCCCGGCCTTTGCCCCAGCGAAAACAATTGCCCCTTTCCCAGCAGTCCGGCTATGGTGGTACTGAATCCTATTACACAATACCTTGATACCATTAATGTTTTTTCTGCCTTGCAGCAATGGGTGCAGCCTATTGAAAGCCAGGTAAACAGGGCTTTTTTAAACATTGCAATACTCAATGAAGGAGTTGGCAATTTCAGGATAAATGGTGCGCCACCTGAAGGTTCCTTTACTGCCATACCGGGAACCGGTTATAGTACGTTACAGGAAAACGTTACTATTCAGGCTACCGGAAATCCATTGCAACTTCTTACCTCTACTGTACCCTTTTCCTGCATAGCCCATGGGGTTGGTAATTTAGAAAGCTATGCCTACAATGCAGGCAGCCGGTTTGTAGATCTTACCCAAACCTTATCTGTAATTGATAAGCAGCAAATTGTACAGGATACGGTTTGTGGTAATGATTCAGTAAAATTTCAATTGCAATTACCTTACCGGATATTCAGGGTACAATGGTTGGTTGAAGATAGTTTGTTGGCTACAGAAAACGTAAGTAACCCTGCCTTGGTGAGTCTTCGTGCAAATGGTGATAGCGTATTTACCTACCGTTCAGGTATTAATTTCCGTTTTAATGAAGCAGGCAGATACAACCTGAAAGCTTTAGTGAATGGCATAGGCGCAGTGGATTGCCTTGGACAGCAGGAAGTAAAAGGTGGGGTTAACATCATTCCATCTCCGGTTCCTGGTTTTTCGTTACCGCCCTTTGTATGCAGCGGACAAATTGTTTCAGCTGTTTCTCAACGAAGTGGTGCATCGCAAAATACACAGTGGCAATGGTTGATTAGCAATGGAACAAGATTGACCGGAGATAGCATTAATCTGAACTTAACACAACCGGGTACCTACACCCTACAGCAATGGGGAGAAAGTGTAACGGGTTGCAACAGCGATACGGTGACGGCAAATATTGTGGTGGGGGCTTTGCCTGTTGCTGCCTTCAACCCACCTGTAAGGCTTTGCAGTGGTCTACCCTTTACCATCCTGGATGACTCGGTGGGAAATATTACGAATAGAAACTGGTTTGTAAATAATCAACCGCAGGCCACCACCGGCAATGCATTGACATTAATCAGGGATACTTTTGGCACAATTTCCATTGGCCTTAGGGTAACCGACGATAGGGGATGCCAAAGTACCGTTACCACCCGGAATTTTACTGTTGCTGAAACCCCCGAAGCCAATTTTATAGTACCCGGTATTTGTTTAGATGATGCTACCGCTATTTTTACCAACACCACCACCTTTCAAAGCAACCCGCCTGCAAGCTTAAGCTATCAGTGGAACTATGGGAACCCGACGGCACAGGGAAATACCAATACCGGCAACACCTTTATCGGTCAACACCGCTACAGTGCTACGGGCAACTACCCTATAACCTTGCTTGCTACTTCGCCTGCCGGATGTATTGACACTACCGTAAAAACCCTGACGGTTAATGGTTCCAATCCGCGGGCTGCATTTAGCATAGCCAGAGCTCCTTTTTGCAGCGGACAACCGATTGCCTTTACCAACAATAGTACCGTAGGCTTTGGTAATATTACCCGACTTGTATGGTTTTGGAACTGGCCTGCTAATCCTCAGGATAGTACCGAAGTGCTTTCCCCTTCACCGGGAGACACTACCCGTCTTATATTTGCTTTACCTGCAGGTGCCGCATCAAGTAATTTTACCATACGATTACAAGCTTTTAGTGGCGTGGTATGTGTAAACGACACATCTGCTGCTATCCGCATTTCCGCTACGCCGGAAGTTGCGCTTGATGCACTGCCGGTATTGTGCAGCAATGCGCCTCCGTTGCAACTTACACAGGGAAGGGTAACGAATGGCCTTTCGGGTACGAGTACTTATACAGGGTCGGGCATCAGCAACAATGTGCTTAACCCAGCGCTTGCAACCGGCACCAATGCTGTGATTCAATTTACCTTTACCACCACTGATGGCTGTGTAGCCACTACCTCCCGACCCATACAGATAAATGCTGCACCGGAGGTAAATGCAGGACCGGATAAAACCATTATTGCCGGAGGAAACACCATTCTTGAGGGTAGCCTCGTTTCGGGGGGCAGCAATGTAAGCTTACGGTGGAGTCCTGATTTGGGTTTAAACAATGCCCTTGTACTGCAACCTGTGGCCTCACCTGCCCAAACCACTACCTATTTACTTACAGCCCTTGCCGGCGATTGTACAAACTCTGATAGCATGGTACTTACCGTTCAATTGCTCCCCATTATACCCAATGCCTTTAGCCCCAATGGCGATGGCATTAATGATGTTTGGCTTATCCGCAACCTGAACAGCTACTCCGATGTACGGGTAAAAATATTTGACCGGTATGGCCAAACTATATTAAACAGTATAGGCTATAATATTCCCTGGGACGGCACACTAAGCGGCAAGCCTGTTCCAGCAGGAGTGTATTATTATATTATTGAATCGAAGGCAGGAAATATCCGGCAAAGTGGTAGTGTTACACTGATTAGGTAAAAGCCGGTAAGTCGGGAATACCAAAAGTCGGGAAGACCGGAAGAATGAAAGATGAGAGAAATTTTAAACAATCCTAAACCACATTTTTTAAACCAAATACATGCATTAATTGTCCTCAAAAATATTATTTTTTATAATGCCTGCCTGCTACTCCAAACTACAACGC
>JBGSNV010000144.1:0-3088 GCA_041739485.1 Chitinophagaceae bacterium | reverse complement strand
TGAAGATAATAACTATCGTATGCAAGCATCACCCTGGCAGAAAGCCCTTTGGTGAGTTTGTCCAATTTATAACGGGTTGCAAAGTTGAGGTTTAGGGTGCTGCTAAAGTTTTCGTTAAACCCATTAAACAGTAATTGGTACAAAGGTGTATTGGAAATTTGCAACGCAGTAAGTCCATCTACATTTCGAACAATTTTATTTTCGAATAATACCGGACTCATCATAGGATTGGCAGAGTAAATGGTGCCAAATATGTCGCTTGTATTGCTTCGGGAATAATTAGAATTAGATATTTCACTTCCTGCCTTGATAGCAATAGACCAATCCTTGGAGAGGTTAAAATCAAAATTGGCTCTTAGGTTATAACGCTTAAAATTTGGATTGGCACTAAATTCATCAAAAAAGTTACCAAGCTTATAAGCACCATCCTGATTAAGATAACCCAAGGAGACAAAATATCGGGCATCGCTTGTGCCTCCACTCATGTTCAGGTTGTATTGTTGTTGGGGCGAGTAGTCGCGTATCAGGTAATCCAGCCAGTTCACATCGGGATGAAAATAAGGATCATCCTGTTTTTGAAACCGCTCAATATCGTAATCGCTGAAAATAGAAGGTGATCCATCGTTTTGTGCAGCAGTATTACGAAGGCGGGCATAATCAACAGCACCTAAAGTTTCTGGTAAACGAATAGGTTCCTGCCATGCAAAATTAGAACTGAAGCTGAATTGTGGTTTACCAGACGTTCCTGTTTTTGTGGTAATAATAATAACCCCATTCGCACCTCTTACACCAAATACTGCCGTGGCGCTTGCATCCTTTAAAATATTAAAAGATTCTATAGTGTAGGGGTCTATACCATTCAAACTTCTTTCTACTCCGTCTACTAATACAAGTGGACGCGCACTATTGCCTCCTGCAAAGGTTCCAACACCTCTGATAAAGATATCTGCAATGTCCCGCCCAGGTTCTCCCCCCCGTTGAACTGTAATAATTCCCGTAGCTCTTCCCGCAAGTGCATTTGCAACAGAAGATACTGGTGAACGAAGGATTTCGTCTGTTTTTACATTAGAAATAGCAGCAGTAACACTAACCCTTTTCTGTGAACCATATCCAATTACCACTACATCCGATAAAGCGTTTACCTCAGGCTGAAGCAATACTTTCATGAGCCCGGAGGCCGGAATCGAGATTTCTTGTTTGGAAAAGCCAGCATAGGTGAATACTAGTAAGGATTTAGTTTCTGTAAGGATTATTACAAAACGACCTTCTTCATCGGTACTAGTTCCTTTGTCGGTACCTTTTACTGCAACACTTACTGATGCAAGTGGTTTGCCCACATTATCAGTTACTACACCGGAGATTGTTCTTTCCTGTGCATATACTTGTCCTGCTGAAAACAGACAAAATGTCAATACCAATAAGAAATAATTCTTAAGGACTTTAATTTCTTTGGGTGGGACCAAATATGGCACCAACCCTCTCATAGGCATATTTAGCATTTAGCAATTGTTTTTTACAAGATAAAATTACTATCAACACCTATCTATTATCCTGTGGATGGTTATCAAATCAATGTACCAGGGTACCAATTTTTGAAAAAAAACTGATTGCAAGTGATTGAAGACTCATATACAAATTGAAAATTTTAACTTTTTAAATGAATTTGAATGAATGAATTTTAATTAAGGTATTCATTTTCAATTGGTTAGTCAGCCAATCATGCATTGTTGTTCTTGTTTCGAAATAAATACTACTAAAAAATGTTTTATTTGTAACCTGGGATACTACTAAGATGAATTTTCAAACAGCGGTTTTTTTTATTGTATACCACTTAAGTTTTTGAAGCATGCCGGAAGTTTTTATTTATCGGTCATACTGTCATAAGCTCTAAAATCAACCTGAAAGATTACATCCTTAGCATTGGGGAGATGAATTGCCAAACGGCTTATTCCTTTATTAGGTGAATTTTGGGTTAATGGGAAAGATTGTCCGGGTAAATAACCTGCAGGTAGTACAGTAAAGGATGCCTTTTCAGGTTGAGTGATTTCGGCCGTCATTCTTTTTCCATTGATAGTCATTATGGCCCGTTTGTTGTTTTTATCAAGGGTAATTTGCGCAGGCGTAAACATACTCCACCAAAGTGGAATATTATCTTTTGCACGCAGGGTATCCATTATGGTAATTACACTGCTTTCCTGATCTAAAGCAATTGCCCGGTGGTAAAAGGAAAGGTCGCGGTGGTAACAAGGTTGCAAGTCGAGTACCCATTTATTTTTGATATTGGATGGCATTGGCACCAACTTTGCCTCACCCATTGGGTCCTGATCGGGCCGCGTATCGGGTGCGACAACTATTACATTTTTACTTTCGGCACGAAGCCTGAAAAAGTGCCATCGCCCTGCTGTATCCTGTTTTGAAGGCATATCTAGATATCCGGGATAAGTTTCTTTAGAAAAATAACCTGAGAAATTATAATTATCCCTGCCAAGGCTTCCCAAAGCCCAGTTTTCACCCATGGCCTGTATATCAAAAGTTCCTGCATCAAGATGGCCATGACTTGCATTGTTGCTGCCGCCATGCATTCCTACAAACCAGGCATCGTTTTCCCAACTGCTTCGTAAGCTAATATACTCAATGCCCCTGATGTATTGTTGCGTAGGTGCCTGCACCGATCCGTTTTGGGCATTTGCCATACCTGCATTGTAATGTATTAAATCATGCCAGGCCATACCTTTTGTTTCAAGAATTAATGATTTGCTGATTGCTGCAAGTGCCGTATCCCGATTGTTTGCTGAAAACCACAGAAAACTGCGGCTTTTGCCCTCTTTTAGTGGATCGTCGCCAATACTCAACCCCACAGCTGGCCCCGACATTAATATAGGAAACCAACCTGTTTTACGCATCCCCGGCATTTCAGCCATCCCAAAGGTGGTGCCAAGGCCGCGATTCAGGGCTTCAAAACAAAGTAAGGTATAGTTAATACCATACGACCAATACATCAATCCTTCTTCACTTTGGCCATCGGGCTCAAAAGTGGATAGATATCGGGGTATTTGGGAAATTGCTTTTGAAATGACCCTACTATAAT
>JBGSNV010000092.1:0-4548 GCA_041739485.1 Chitinophagaceae bacterium | reverse complement strand
GCATCCATTACTTCTTTTTCTGTAGCAAAATTGATAAACTCCCACACGATGCCTGATGTTTGCCCCAAACTGATGACGAGGGAGTACCCTTTGTTTTCATCAAACGAAATCACGCCTTTGCTTCCTTTTATCCTTACCTGTTTGTAATTCTGTTGTTCACCGGAGGCTTCCACCATGCCGGCATTGCTCAGGTAAAGTTGTGCAAGTCCGCTGTAAATACCTGCATTACCGATCACCATCGTCATTTGTTTGTCGGCATTGTCTTTGTAAATACGCTGTATAGTAAGGTTGCTCCAACCCCATCGGGTGCTCATTACTTTGTCCTGCGATTTGTCTGCCGGTAATCCGGCTGCTGTTTGGGGAAGAGAAGCAAGGATTTCCCGGCCTAATTGTATTTCTACACCCATCAGGGCCTGACTGAGTGCATAGCGGGCGTCGCTGTATTCAGCGGTTTTATGGGCTGTTGATGCTTCACTTATTTGCAACTTTACATCTGGTGGTTCGGTATTTGTAAGCCCCGCTCCCCCTTTGTTGCGGGGCTTGCCGCTGTTGCCGGCATCCTCCGAACTCCCGGTTGGAATGCCGGTTTTCTTTTCAACTTCTTTATCTACGGCTCTGTCAATGACTTTATTGACTTTTTCTTTGAGTTTTTTAAATGGGTTTTGGGCAGAGGTGTCAACAGACAGGAACAAAGGCAATAGGAATAAAAGGGAGCAATATTTCATCGGTGCTTTTTTTTTGGTATCCCAAAGATAATTTCTAAATGCTGAAAAGTGAAATCTGCGACCTTAAAAAACAGAGAAGCAGAGGGATTTAATGGTGGACGGTACCGGATTCGGGTAAAAAGGAGTGGAAATAGAAGCAAAAAATTGGTATAATTATCTGTTTATTAATTCATTGTAACTATGTGATATATCCGTGTATATTCGTTTTGGTCTAGGCAGGTGAACAATCCCATGGTAGGGGACAGGGCTGCTGTAGTTGTCTTAGCCGATTTTCCAAAGGTTCTTGTGGGAATTAAAAAATAGGTTGCAAAGTGAATAGCAGTAAAAAAAAGCACTAACCTTGTAAGAAGATATAAAAAGGTTCCCTCGGCGGTTAATAAAAAAATCCTGTAAAAAGATTTTTTTTGGTTTATGGAAAGGAAATAGCCTTGAATACAACCAACATTACCTTAAACGGGTCCAATCCTGTAAACATTTACCTTTATCATGCAATCCGATTTATGGCAGATCAAACTGAAAAAATAAACCTACTCTCAAAGAAATTGGAGTCCTTCTCCCAAAGGCAGAACGACTTAGCAAGGGAGATTTTTCAATTAAGGATGGAAATCGGGAATTTAAAAGGTCAACCCTCAGGATTGGAGAAGAAGCCTATAGTTTCAGATCTCGCAACATCCAAAACAGGATTCCAAAGGGTAGAGGAGGAAATGGTACCCATTACAGAAAAAAGGACTCCTCCTGCAAAAGAGCCCGCATTCGAGCCATCTGTTCCGGGTTTTACAAAGCCCCCGAAATTAAAATCGGATCTGGAAAAATTTATTGGGGAAAACCTGATCAGTAAAATCGGTATTGGCATTACGGTCTTCGGGGTTTCTATCGGGGCAAAATATGCGATTGATAACGAGCTGATCAGTCCCTTGACAAGAATTATATTGGGTTACCTGGTTGGGGTGGGTTTGTTGGGTTTTGCAATCAGATTAAAGCCGAAATATGATAATTTTAGCGCGGTTCTTTTAAGTGGAGCAATGGCTATTCTGTACTTTATCACTTTGGCAGCGTATAGTTTCTATAGTTTAATACCTCAGGGCATCGCATTTGCTCTCATGGTTATTTTAACGGGGTTTACCGTATTAGCTTCTATTAATTACAACAAACAGGTGATCGCTCATTTCGGACTTGTAGGTGCCTATGCGGTCCCCTTCTTATTAAGCGACGGATCGGGGCAGATTGCTGTTTTGTTTACCTATATGGCCGTCATCAACGGGGGTATCCTTGCCATTGCATTCAAAAAATACTGGAAATCCCTGTATTTTGTTTCTTTTGGATTGACATGGCTTATCTATGGTTTGTGGTACTTTACAAAATATGATTCAAATACACACTTTGTATTAGGACTCACTTTTCTATCTGTTTATTTCGTCCTGTTTTATCTCACTTTTCTTGCTTATAAATTGGTTAAAAAAGAAAAGTTTGAAGAGTTAGACATTGTTTTGCTACTCGCTAATGCTTTTGTTTTTTATGGTCTCGGGTATGCGATTATCAGCGGTCGGGAAAATGGGGAGCAATGGCTTGGACTATTTACCTTATTCAATGCAGGGATCCATTTTATAGTCAGTGCCATTATCTTTCGGCAAAAACTTGCAGACAGAAATCTTTTCTACCTCGTTTCGGGTCTTGTACTTGTATTTATTACAATTGCTGTCCCTGTGCAATTAGACGGGCATTGGGTTACTTTGCTTTGGGCCGGAGAGGCAGCCTTGTTGTTTTGGATTGGCAAAAAGAAAGCGGTAGCAGTTTATGAAAAACTATCTTATCCTTTAATGTTATTGTCCTTTTTAAGTCTGCTTCAGGATTGGACAGTTGTTTATAACGGGCCTTTTTCCGGCATGAAAGAGTCGGGAATAACCCCGGTATTTAATATTCATTTTTTAAGTTCTCTTTTATTTATTGCCGCTTTTATTTTCATCAATATCCTGAATAGTAGCAAAGAAAACGGGGTTCAGGAGTCCTCTCAGAAGCCAATTGCAAAGGGGATCTCTTATCTGCTTCCTGCTATTTTGCTGTTTACCATCTATTATGCAGTACGTCTCGAAATTGAGAATTTCTGGGATCAATTATTTATAAATTCAGTTCTCCCCCTATCTCCTGCAAATCAATCCAATCCCGAACAAATATTTAATTATGATTTATTACAGTTTAAAGCGATCTGGGTCATTAATTACACCTTATTATATGGTTCATTACTGGCATGGGTAAATATGGGGAAGTGGAAACATCCGAATCTTGGATTGTTCAACATCGTTTTTATCCTGTTAACTCTTGTGGCCTTTTTTATGCAGGGGCTGTTGCATTTAAGTACGCTGCGGGAAAGTTATCTTTCGCATTCCTCCCCTCAATATTATCAAAAGGGCATCTACTATCTGCTCATCAGGTATATTTCTTTTGTTTTTGCAGGGCTTTCTCTCTACGTTCTGAATCGGTATATCCGGCAGGCTTTTATTCAGAAAGATTTCAGCAAGTACTTTGATATCCTGCTTCATATTTCTTTATTGTGGATTTTAAGCAGTGAGTTGATTCACTGGATGGAGTTGGGAGATTCAACGCAGTCCTACAAATTGGGATTGAGCATATTATGGGGGATTTATGCGCTATTCCTGATCTCTTTGGGCATAAGGACGAGAAAGAAAGTCTTGCGAATAGGTGCCATTATATTATTTGGTGCAACCCTGTTAAAATTATTTTTGTACGATATTTCCGCTTTGGATACAATCGCTAAAACCATCGTTTTTGTTTCCTTAGGCGTATTGCTATTGATCATATCTTTTTTATACAATAAGTACAAGCACATCATTGCAGATGAAACTAATATCTAAATACTATCTGTGTATGTTCCTTTTTGCCTGTAACCTGGGTTACGGACAAATGGATGCGTATCAATATAAAAAAGAGATTAAGGGGGTTACCGAACAATGGCATAAGGTAGTTTTGACCGATGATATATTTAGTAAAATTTCCCCGGATTTTAAAGACCTCCGGATTTTCGGAATTTCCGGAAAGTCTGATACCTTGGAAGTGCCTTATCTTTTAAATTCCTCACAGGAGAAAATCGTAAATAAGGAAATAGAACCTCAAATTTTGAATGTTTCCAAAGACCGGAACGGATATTATTTCACCTTTGAAATTTCAGGTGCCGAAGTAGTAAATCAGATCAATTTAAATTTCAGTCAGAAAAATTTCGATTGGCTCGTTAGGCTCGAAGGCAGTCAGGACCAACTGAATTGGTTTACGCTTGCAGACCAATACCGGATGGTATCGGTTAAGAATGAACTCACCGATTTTCAGTTTACACAGTTGGTTTTTCCAAATGCTAAATACCGGTTCTACCGGATATATATTCCCGGCGAGCTAAAACCAGAAATTACCCGCATAAGCATTTCTAAAAGGGAAACTAGTAAGGGTATTTTTAAGAGATATCCCCCCCGCCGGGTGGAGCAAAAGCAGCTTAAAAAGGAGAAGCAAACCGAAATGATGATTGAAATGGAAAGGCCTGTTCCGGTAAGTGCTTTAAAGATTGCCGTTCAGGAAGGCTTTGATTTTTATCGTCCTCTCACCATTCAGTATCTTGCCGATAGTTTTAAAACGGAAACAGGGTGGAAGTACAATTACAGAACGCTTACAACAGGCATATTAAATTCCATGGATACCAATGCTTTTGTTTTTGGTTCTGTTATTCTTCAAAGATTAAAAGTAGGGATTGACAATCAGGATAATCAACCACTTAATATCGAAGGTGTAGAAGTTCTCGGATACTATTTTGAATTGGTAG
>JBGSNV010000090.1:0-18447 GCA_041739485.1 Chitinophagaceae bacterium | reverse complement strand
TCCTGAAATAAGGGATAATTCTGTTGGTAACTATTACCGTTTCCGGGGAGCAGCCCAAGGCTTTTAAAATGGTTTTCTATATAGGCTGCGGCTTTTCGTTGTCCTTCAGAAGCTGTTTCCCGGCCTTCCATTTCATCGCCGGCAATAATCGACAAATGGGTCTTGAGGTCTGCGGCTGTTACTGTTTTTGCAAATGGTACTGCCTCTTTGAGGCCCGGCTTGGTTTGGGCAAAGCCTGCTGCAGAAAGCAGGATGCCCATACAGGTAAAAATCTTTTTATACATAATGGCAAATCTGACGTTATTTATAATACAAACCAATTGGTTTCTGTTATTCTGCGTTTTTTGGCATTTTTCTGCGTCTATCTGCTGCTAAATACTTTACATTTGAGGAAGATAAATTTAGAGACAGATATGCTTTACCGTTTTATGGCCATTTACTTCCTGTTGATTGGAGGCGTTCTTCCTTTTGTTGCACATGCTCAAACTGATCTCCGGCAAAGCCGTTGGGTCGACAGTGTTTTTTCCTCCATTTCCGATGAGGAACGGATTGCCCAATTGATGGTGATCCGTACCTCGGCACCGGGATCCGGGGGGAAAGCGGTTTTTTACAACGATAAAGTAGATAGTCTTGTAAAGCTGTATAATGTAGGAGGCGTTTGTCTTTTTCAAGGCACTCCCACCGAGCAAGCCGAACTACTGAACCGCATTCAGGGGATGGCCAAAACCCCGATTATGGTTACCGTTGATGGCGAATGGGGTTTGGGAATGCGGTTTGCCGGGGTACAGTCTTTTCCCTATCAGCTTACAATGGGTGCTATGAATGATAAAGCACTTGTATACCGGGTGGGTAAAGCGATTGCCGATCAGTGTCTCCGGATGGGTATCCATGTAAATTATGCCCCCGTCATTGACGTAAACAATAATGCTAAAAACCCGGTGATTGGTTACCGGAGTTTTGGCGAGAACCGCGAAAAAGTAGCTGAATTTGGAACGAGCATCATGTTGGGGATGCAGGATGCCGGCGTTATGGCCTGTGCTAAGCATTTTCCGGGTCATGGCGATGTGGAAGTGGACAGTCATTATGATCTGCCGGTAATTAATAAAACCCGGGAACAACTCGATTCGCTCGAATTATTCCCTTTTCGGGCCTTATTTAAAAATGGCATTGGAAGCGTAATGATCGCCCATTTATACATTCCTTCCATCGACAATACCGCCAACCGCGCCACTTCTTTAAGTTCCAACAACGTAACCACGCTGATGCGGGAAGAGCTCGGTTATCAGGGGCTTACTTTTACCGATGCGCTTGAAATGAAAGGTGTGGCCAAATATTACCCGGGTGGGGAAGCTGCCGTACAAAGCATTATTGCCGGCAATGATATGCTGTGTTTGCCCGAAGATGTACCTGCCACTATTGCGGCAATCCGTAAAGCAATAGAGGAAGGCCGGCTGACCTGGCAGCAGGTTTACGATAAGTGCAAAAGGGTGCTTGCCTCAAAATATGAGTATGTAGCCGGAAAAACGGGAACAATCGATACCACCCACCTTAATGCAGACCTGAATAAGGATGTAGATATACTACGCAAATCGGTAGCAGAAAAAGCGTTGACCCTGCTCAGGCAGGAAGCAGGTTGGGCACCTATTCCCAAAGAAACCGGGAATACCCTGTTGATTCAGGCCGGTGGTGCAGCCGGTGGAGCGCTCGCTTTGGATGTTCAGAATCGCGGAGGCGATGTGTTGTACGTTTCTTTAAAAGGCGAAGGATTGCCTGAAGCGCTGAGTATGGCAGGCAAAGCCAAATACAAAAAAGTGATTGTAGCGCTTGCGGGTCTCGGACGTAGTCCGGCTTCGCGGTTTGGCATTAGCCCGGCCTTGGAAGTGGGTTTGCAAACCCTTGGTAAAGATAGAAGGGCCACGCTCGTATTGATGGGCAATCCCTATGCGCTTGAATATATTGATCCCGCCGGGTTTGGGAATATCGCTGTTGCCTACGAAGATGATGCTGTTTTTCAGCATGTGGTGTTCGACTGGCTCTCAGGGGTTTTTTCACCCGAAGGCAAACTTCCGGTTTCCGTTGGTCTCTGGAAAGCCGGACATGGGTTGATGGCGGCTAATGCTTTGATGCCGGTACTTCCCGAATCGGTTGGCATGAGTGCGGCCGTTCTTCAGCAAATCAATCAGGTAGCTCAGCAAGGTATCGACTCGGGTGCCTTTCCCGGTTGTGTGGTTATGGTTTTGCATAAAGGTAAAAAAGTATTTGAACAGGCTTATGGTCACCTGCAATACGAAGGAGGGGAACCTGTTGGTATTAGCACGATTTATGATCTTGCTTCGGTTTCCAAAATATCGGCAACCAATATCTCGCTGATGAAATTGTATGAAGATGGGCTGCTTGATTTGGAAGCTCCGGTCAGTCGGTATTTGCCCTGGCTTACCGGTACGGATAAGGATACGATCAAGATAAAAAATATGCTGCTTCATCAAAGCGGGCTTATTGCCTTTATTCCATTTTACAAAGAAGTGATTGACAGCAAGGGTACCCCGTTACCCTCACTTTTCAGAGACCGTTTCCGGAGAAGATTTTCGGTCCCCGTTACCGATCAGTTATTCATGCGCCGCCAGTGGGTAGATACTTTATACAGCCGCATTGCTCAAAGCGCTCTTTTGAAAAACGGACCCCGCTATGTGTACAGCGATAATAATTTTATCTTACTTGCTCAGGTGGTGAAAAGTCTTTCGGGTAAATCGATTGATGCGTATGCCCGGGATATTTTTTACAAACCCATGGGACTACAAACTACAGGCTATCTTATTTATAAGGAATTCGATAAGCGGCAGATTGCGCCTACAGAAAACGAAAAACAATTTCGTCAGGGATTGTTGTGGGGTTATGTACATGATCCCGGTGCGGCCATGTTTGGCAATGTAGCCGGTCATGCAGGTCTTTTCAGCAATGCATCTGATCTTGCAAGTTTGTATCAGATGCTGCTCAACGGAGGATCCTTTGACGGCAGACAATATCTGAAAAAGGAAACAATTAATTTATTTACCTCCTATCAGTCTGACATCAGTCGTCGTGGTTTTGGTTTTGATAAACCCGAAAAAGACAATGCAGGGCGCGAACCGGAAAAACGATATCCGGCTACTTTTGTATCGTCCTCCACCTTTGGCCATACCGGCTATACCGGAACCTGTGTTTGGGTAGATCCCGAGAAGGATTTGGTGTATGTATTTTTAAGCAACCGGGTATATGCAGAAGGGGGCGAAAACCGGAAGCTACTTACCCTCAACATCCGGGGGCGTATTCACGATATTATCTATCAAAGTCTGATGTAAACCTTTTTCGATATCAGGGAATTTCCCTTTTAAGGTAGGTACTGTAATCGGGGACTTTACACTCATATGCATGTTGCATCAGCGGACTTGTCAGCATAAAGTCCGCGGTTGACCGGTCGCATGCCATCGGTAGATTCCAGACAGCTACCAGCCGGAGCAGTGCCTTGATGTCTGTATCATGGGGTTGTGCTTCCATGGGATCCCAAAAGAAAATCAGTATATCGAGGTCGCCTGCTGCAATCATAGCCCCGATTTGCTGATCGCCTCCAAGCGGGCCACTGAGCAGTTTTTTCACCGGGCGATCCAAGGATTCCTCCAGCAATTTGCCGGTGGTACCGGTTGCAAATAATTCGTGGCGAGCCAGTTCTACCTTGTTGAAGGAGGCCCAGTCCATCAGATCCTGCTTTTTATGATCATGTGCCACCAATGCTATCCGCTTACGGGCGGGAAGTATTTTAATTTTGTATTCCATGCATCCATTTTTTTCCGGGATGAGGCCATCGGTGGTTTTGTTTTAACCTGTATCCCCAATTCCGGTGTCCGATGCAGTAAAAGTATTGGTTCTTGCGGGTTCCTGTTACATTTGCACCGATTTCCTTTTAATCTTTCGTATTCATGGTCTTAAACAGAAGTACCCCACCGGTCATTCATAATGCAGTAGAATTTGACCTTCAGTTGCCTGCCATTCAAATTGGTTATCTCGATAACGGGGTGGCGGTATATAAAATGGAGGCCGGAGTAGAGGAGGTTTTGCAACTCGATTTTGTATTCAATGCGGGTAATTTCAAGGATCCGGCAAATATGGTGGCGGTTGCTGCCAATTATTTGCTGAAAAATGGTACCCATACCCGCAAAGCCTATTCTATCAGCGAACAGATTGATTTCTACGGTGCTTTTTTAAGCCGTTCCTGTCAGTTTGAAACCGCTTCGATGACCTTGCATACCCTGAGTAAGCATCTGCCTTCGCTGCTTCCGGTAATCACTGATATTTTTACGGAGAGTATTTTTCCGCAGGAGGAGTTGGACATATTTGTACAAAATACCAAGAGCAAGTTGGCAGTCAATCTGATGAAATGCGATTTTGTGGCCAACCGTAAAATTGATGTGGCATTATATGGGTTTGATCATCCGTATGGAAAGCATACCCGGGCCGAAGATCTCGATGCCCTCACCCGCGAAACGCTGCTCTCTTTTTATGATACCTACTACAGGCAGGGAGAACTATCGATATTTATTGCGGGTAAATTACCTGCTGATATCGATGAGCAATTGAATGCTGCTTTTGGTCAATTACCTATGAAAGGCTGCCGGCCGGTAGCCAATCCTCCGATACTGATGGGGCAAAAACCGGAGGATCGGGTTATCCGGACCATCAATGATCCCAAGGGAGTGCAGGGTGCAATTCGGATAGCCCGTCATTTCCCCAACCGGCATCATCATCCTGATTTTCAGAAAGCACAGGTACTTAATAATATACTCGGTGGTTTTTTTGGCAGCAGGTTGATGGCCAATATTCGGGAAGACAAAGGCTACACCTATGGTATTCATAGCTTTATTCAAAACCATACGCTGCAAACCTCCTGGCTGATAAGTACTGAGGCCGGCCGCGATGTGGTGGAGGCTGCCATTAAGGAAGTGTATTATGAAATGGAAGTGTTGCGTACTGAGCTTGTGGACGAAGAAGAACTTTTACTCGTAAAAAATTATATGATTGGCAGCATGCTTTCCTCGCTTGATGGTCCTTTTCAGATCATTGGTCGTTGGAAAAATTATGTGAAGCATGGCATTACCGACCCGATGGCCTATTTTCAGCATGGGTTGAGTGAAATAAAAACCTGCACTGCGGAAGAGTTGCTGCAACTCGCCAATAAATACCTGCAACCCGACGATTTTTATGAGATGGTGGTGATTTAAAGTTGAAGACATTGACAGGCTTTCTAAAAAAGAGCCTGATACACCTCTTCTATTTTACCAACCGGAACAATCTCGATCCCTGCGGTATTGTTGATGTTTTTGGCATTATAGCGGCTGACCATGATTTTATCGAATCCCAGTCTTGCAGCTTCGGTAATCCGTTGTTCAATGCGGTGTACAGCGCGAATTTCGCCGTTCAAACCCACTTCACCGGCAAAGCAAATATTGGTCGGTGCCGGCATATCTTCGTAACTGCTGAGCAGCGCAACAATCAGCGCAAGGTCAATCGAAGGGTCTTCTACCCGCAGCCCGCCCGCCATATTTACAAACACATCTTTTACGCCAAAATGGAAACCGCCTCTTTTTTCGAGTACAGCGAGTAATAGCTGCAGTCGGCGCATATCAAATCCGGTGGCGGTACGCTGAGGTGTGCCATAAACACTTTGGGTGACCAATGCCTGAACCTCTATCAACAAGGGTCGCATGCCTTCTAAGGTGGCTGCAATCGCACTCCCGCTCAGGTCATCTTCCTTTTGCCCCATCAGCATTTCGCTTGGGTTGGTTACCGGACGCATCCCTTCTGCAGTCATTTGGTAAATACCCAATTCTGCGGTACTGCCAAACCGGTTTTTGGTGGTGCGCAGGATACGGTAGGCATAGTGGCGGTCGCCTTCAAACTGTAAAACAGTATCCACCATGTGCTCGAGTAACTTAGGGCCCGCAATGCCGCCATCTTTTGTAATATGTCCGATCAGGAAAACAGGGGTACCCGTTTCTTTGGCAAAACGCTGTAGTTCACCGGCGCATTCCCGAATCTGAGAAATGCTTCCCGCCGGGCTGTCAATAAAAGGCGATTGAAGCGTTTGGATAGAATCCACAATCACGATTTCGGGGCGCAGTGTTTTTATTTCGGTAAAAATACTTTGGGTATTTGTTTCGGCAAGCAAATAAAACTCCGGGTTGACAATCCCAATCCTATCTGCCCTCATTTTAATTTGTTGGGGACTTTCCTCTCCACTGATGTATAAGGTGATCAATCCCTGCATTTGCAGGCCGTTTTGTAAAAAAAGCGTGCTTTTGCCAATACCCGGTTCTCCGGCAACCAATACCACGCTTCCCGGTACAATACCGCCCCCGAGTACCCGGTTCATTTCTACATCGGGCGTTACAATACGTGGTAAATCCTCGGTTTTCAGTTCGCTGAGCAATAAGGTTTTCTTCCCTTTAGGAGTGTTTGGAGTAGCAGAAAGGCTTTTCCAGTCATTTTCGCGTTTGGTTTTCTCATCTTTATGAATCACCTCCTCCGAGAAAGTGTTCCACTCGTTGCAGGAAGGGCATTTACCCAGCCATTTGGCGCTTTCGTGGCCACAATTGGTACAAAAAAATGCCGTTTTAACCTTCGCTGTTGCCATGTATTTGCTATAAAAATCGTTTTGGAAAGTAGATAAAGGGATTGATTATCAGAGGATTATAATAATAACTCTCCGGTTTTTTCTCTACCATTCAATAAAAAGGACCGGTTGTAGAAACAACCAGTCCTGTTTACTTACTAACCCATTAAAATCTTCCGCTAAATTACAAATAAGGTGCATACTGCAAAATTAAATTTTGGCAATGCGTAACAAACATTGTGCCATTTTGGCAGAATAATTCAATCGGAATCTTAAATTTCTCCCGCTTGATGTAGGTTTAAGGGTTCGTAACCAATACTTTATATTTTTGGTAGTAGATTTGATATTTGAAATATAAAAATAGATTATGACTCCGGGAATTATGATTGTTTCACTGTTGTTTCTTGGCATCAGTATGTTGGTTTCCTCTGTATTAAAGGGGAAATTTAAAAAATATAGTAAGGTGCCGTTGAGTGCCGGCTTATCGGGTAAGGAAGTGGCGGAGCGGATGCTGCGGGATAATGGAATTTCTGATGTGCAGGTTATTTCTGTAAACGGATTTTTAAGTGATCACTACAACCCGGCAAACAAAACGGTGAATCTTAGCCCAGATGTTTATACAGGACGTTCGATTGCGGCGGCGGCGGTATCGGCTCACGAGTGTGGACATGCCATTCAGCATGCTAAGGGATATGCCTGGCTGCAAATGCGCAGTAAACTGGTGCCCGTAGTGCAATTCAGCAGTGGTATCATACAATGGGTTTTATTGGGAGGCATATTGCTAATTAATACCTTTCCTGCACTCTTATTAGGGGGTATTGTTTTATTTGGTCTCACTACTTTGTTTTCTGTGGTTACTTTACCTGTGGAGTTTGATGCAAGTAGCCGGGCACTTGCGTGGTTGGGTAACTCAGGCATTACCCATGGTCAGGAACAGACCAAGGCTAAAGATGCACTTAAGTGGGCAGCAATGACTTATGTGGTAGCTGCAATTGCCTCTATTGCTACGCTCGTTCAATACCTGTTTATCTATTTGGGAAGGCGGGATTAACAGACATTTAAAAATTATTTAACCAGGAAGCACGATTTCCTGGTTTTTTTATGTCTGATAGTTTGTGAGGAGATACCCTTTTATCTTGCTGGTACAAAACCATTCCCGTTTTTCTATACAGGAGCGGGGCTTGATTCGTTAAAAGGAACTTTTTATATCAATATGAACCATTTATTGGTACAACTTTTTGAAAAACTATGTAAGGTTTTTGAGAAATTATGCATCGCCGTCTTAGGCTATTTTATAATGGTATGGAGTAAGGTTCATGCCCGACAAGCAGTAGATGGAAGGCAGTTTCCCGGGCGGATGGATCGAATTTGGCCGGCGCCACCATTGCAGTAAAGGGAACAAGGGCTACCTTTGTGGCTGGCCAACAAGTAGCGTTTTCTTTTGAAGTAGCTGAAGGTAGTAAGATCCTGGTTATCGGTTATTTGGGTTATCAAACAACGGAAGTTCCTGTTGCCAATTTTACGATGATTGCTCTTGAATTTGCGAAGAATGACATTCAGGAGTTGCGGTACAGTGCTATAAAACTGCGTATAAGAAAAGCTTCGTAGGGTCTGCCGGTAATATTAAAGGAGGAGAAATTATGTCGGTACCTATTGCCTCTTTCAATCAGGCTCTTTAGGGATGCACGCCCGGAAATATTTTGTTTGCTACTTCCGGTAAGCCGGGTAATAGCGGAGAAATCGTCGGTCGTGGACGGGATTCCATCAATAGTTCTACGGGTCCATTATTTATTGAAGGCGGTATTCAGATTGGTATTCAGATTGCCGGCAGCCGACTTTTCTCAGCTTAACCAAAATGATATTCAAAATATCAGTATCGAAATGCGGGTGGCTGAAATGTATTTGATTAAGGCAGAAGCACGTGTCTAAAGTAACGCACCGGCTCAGGCCAATACGGATCTGAATGCCTCGAAAACGGCCCGGATTTCCGGATACACCAATCAAACACTTTCCGGTCCGTCCCTGACCAATGAAATTCTCGCAGAACGTCGCCACGAATTGTGTTTCGAAAATAGCCGCTGGTTTGACCTGAAAAGGACTATCCGGGTATTTAAGCAGCCATTGAGCAATACAGGTAACCCTAACTCAGGTGTCCATACTAATTTGCCTTCGTCAATTTTTCGTTTGGTTTGGCCAATTCCGGAAGTGGAAATGCACGCCAATCCGGGCATGGTACAAAATCAGGGTTACTGATTTGATAATTTTGTTTGTTTGTTTAAGAAAGTCACTGCAAAGCTTTGCAGTGACTTTCTTTGTTTTATTTAATATTCTTCTTTTTTGGAATAAATAGTTGTGTAAGTTATTGTTTTGCAACGATTTCATGAATATTTTTCATATAGTGGTATAAAAAATATATTAAAATCTTTATATACAAATTTTGTGTTAATTTACTTAGTTAGTATGTTTGTAGATAAAAACTAGCTTATGAGAAAACTGGTCATGGCACTCATTGGGTGTCTGGTATTGGTGGGTCTCCCCGCCTTTGCCCAAAAAGTAGTTACCGGTAAGGTAACGGATACAAAGTCCGGTGAGGGTCTTCCCGGAGTAACAATTAGTGTTAAAGGAACGACTAATGCGGTATCTACTGATGGAAACGGAACCTATTCCATAGAAGTTCCTACAGAAAATACGATCCTCGTATTTTCTTATGTTGGTTATGTTTCGAAGGAGGTAGTTGCAAGAAATGCAGGCAATCTTCAATTATCTGAGAATTTGACTGATTTGGATGAGGTGGTTGTGGTAGGTTATGGTACAACTATAAAAAAGGAATTAACAGGTGCAATTGGCAGGGTGAAAGGGGAAGAAATAAAGAATATGCCCGTTCCAAACTTCAATCAGGCATTGCAGGGCCGTGCTGCAGGTGTATTTGTAGAGGCCCAAAACGGTAAGGTTGGGGAAGGTATTAAAGTGCGGATACGTGGGGCTAGCTCTGTAAACAGTAGCAATCAGCCTTTGTATGTGGTGGATGGGGTGCCGCTTGCGGGTGGTGCTTTTGGTTCTTCTACCGCCGATATCAATTTCAATGATGTAGAATCATTTGAAATATTAAAAGATGCCTCGGCCTCGGCCATTTATGGTAGCCGTGGTTCCAATGGAGTCGTTGTGATTACTACCAAACGTGGTAAATCTGGCAAAACCCAATTCAATTTGGGTGCCCAATACGGAACCAACAAGCCCACCAATAAAAGGGGCTTTCTTACTGCTGCTGAATATGTAGAATATTATCAGCAGGCAGGTCGTGGTGCCGCCGAATACCATATGCGTCCAGATGGCGGCGACAACTGGTTTGGATTTTCCGATTTGAATGATGCTTATTCTTATTTTGAAGGAATCATCAATTCAAGATTGGATCGTTACAGTGGTTGGAGACCTTTCAGAGGGGGCGTTGATTGGAGAAGTGGTCAGGTGGATACTCCCTGGGAAGATCTTGCTTTTCAGGATGCCAATACTAATCAACTGGAGTTAAGTGCTCAGGGGGGTAATGATAAGACCCGGTTCTTTATTTCGGGTAGTGTCAACAATCAGGATGGTATTCTGGTAGGCAATACTTTTCAGCGCATGGGTGCCCGGATCAATCTTGATCATCAGGTAAATAACTGGTTGAAAATTGGTTTGAATAGCGGATTAAATAAGATTGTAAGAACCCGCGTACCGGACGATAATGCTTTTAGTACACCCATGCAAATCGTTGCGCTTTCTCCCATTACTCCGGTAAGGGATACCGCGGGTCGTTTGTTTGACCGGCCGGTTACTACCTATTATAATCCATTGCTGGAAATTGAAGAATCTAATCGTAGAACCGAAGGTTTCCGGAATCAGGGGTCTATATATGCAGAAATGAAATTGTTGCCTAACCTGATGCTTCATACCGATCTTGGACTCGATATGATTGTGCAGAATTCTGAAAACTGGTGGGGTCCCCGCACCCTTACCGGCGCTTCCAGTCTTGGCGGGCAAGGTGTAGCTACAAGTAGCTGGTTTCGCAATACCCGTTGGATGACCAATAACTATCTGAGTTACAAAACAACCATAGCGGACCGGCATAAAATTGATGCAACTGTAGGTTTTGCTTATGAGAATCTGGATGAAAGATTTACGTTTGTTGAAGGACAGGATTTTCCGGATATTTCGTTAAAAACAGTAGCGAGTGCAACTACTTATTCAGACGGAGATGGAACCCGCGATGAAAACAACCTCGTTTCTCTTTTTGCCCGGGTAAATTATGTATTCGACGAAAAATTGTTGGTTAGCGGATCTATAAGGGATGATGCAGACAGCCGTTTTGGTACCAATTATAAGCATGGTCAGTTTTGGTCTGCTTCGCTTGGATATATCCTTAGCAATGAGCGCTTCCTCTCCGGACTCGACTTCTTGAGTTTCTTAAAACCAAGAATCAGCTATGGAACAACCGGTAACAATACTGGTATTGGATTTTATTCAGCACGCAGTCAGTACGGTTCTACTACTTATGGTACAGCCGGTGGTTTAGGCATCAGCCAGTTTGGTAACGATGATTTGCGTTGGGAAACGGTTAACCAATTCAATGTGGGTCTCGATTTCGGTCTCTTTAATAACAAACTGACCGGTGAAATTGATGTTTATAACAAGCGCACAAAAGATATGCTTTTGAATACTCCGGTTACCTCTGTATCCGGTACCACAAGCATTTTAGGTAATGTGGGTGAAATGGAAAACAAAGGGGTGGAAATTACCCTGAATACAGTGAATATCAGTACACGGAATCTCCGGTGGACAACAAGCATCAATGTATCTAAAAACAAGAATAAATTGCTGAAACTCGATGGAGAACAGCAGGAGATTTTACCGAATGATGCCCGTTTTGCTAATGCCCTGATTGTAGGGCAGCCTATCGGTATCTTTTATGCTCCTAAGTTCCTCGGAGCCAATCCTACCAATGGTGATCCTCAGTATGTAGGAACCGACGGACGTCCCACCCGCGATTATGATGATGCGGAGAAAATGGTGATCGGGGATCCTAACCCGGATTGGTTTGGTGGGGTTACCAATACCGTAACCTGGAAAGGACTGGAATTCAGTTTCTTATTTCAGGGAGTATTTGGCAATCAGGTACAGGATGGTGCCGGTGGTTTCATGAGTTCAAGCGCCGAATGGTTTGACAATCAAACCCGTGATCAGTTGAATGCCTGGAAACAACCGGGTGATATTACCATGGTGCCACAGGCAAGACTAAACTGGTTGGGCGATTTTCCAACGCCAAGCATCAGCAGTCGTTATGTATATGACGCTTCTTATGTTCGTTTGAAGAATCTGACACTGGCCTATAGTGTGCCTGCCAAGATCATGACCCGTATGAAGCTGAGCAGTGCAAGGATTTATGTAAGTGGTGTGAACCTGCTGACTTTTACCGATTATCCCGGATGGGATCCTGAAGTGAATACCGATTTCCGCTCTGGTAATGTGAATCAGGGAAGCGACTTTTATGCCGCTCCACAAATCAAAAGCTGGGTATTTGGAATCAATCTTGGTTTTTAATCCTTCACCACAAAAATCAACACAATGAAAAACAAACTAATAATATATATGGTAGCTGCAGCAACGGTTTTTGCTGCGGGCTGCGAAAAGAAACTTGAATTGGCCAACCCCCAATCGTTGGATGCCGATGTGGTTTTTTCCACTGAGGACCGGGTGCAAAAGGTTTTGATAGGCACGTATGCCTCTATGGGTGCTGCTAGTTTATTTGGTGGAGATGCCCTTTGGATGAGCGAATTGCTGGGAAGTGACGGAGAATTAAATTGGGTGGGAACCTTCCCGGATCCAAGGCAAATCTGGGGTAAAAATATCCAGATCAACAATAGCAATGTACAGGCTACCTATGCCTCCGCCTACCGGGTTATTTTTAACTGTAATAATATTCTTGGAAGCTTACAGGTAGTATCTGCAGCCAACCGGAACAAAGTTCAGGGAGAAGCACTCTTTCTGCGGGCTATGGTCTATTTTGAGTTGGTTAAGTACTATGGCGAAAAGCCTTATGTAGCTGGCAATACCGGAACCTTAAAAGGAGTTCCCTTAATTACAGCCTCCGGGCCTAGTGCACCACAGTCTGCAGAATATAATATTCCAAGAGCCTCTATTGAGGAGGTTTACACGCAGATCATAAAGGACTTTACGGATGCAGAAGGCTTGTTGCCAAATACCAATGTGGTTTATGCGAACAAAGCAGCAGCTCAACTTGGCCTGGCCCGCGTTTACCTGCAGCAGGCAAAATATGCCGAAGCCAGAGATGCTGCAAATCGTTGTTTGACAACAGCCGCCGCTGCTAATTTGGCTCTTCGACCTAATTACGCTGATGCATTTAACAACACCGCCAATACTCCCGAGGATATTTTCGCCATGCAGGTAACTGTTCAGGCGGGTACCAACAGTTGCTTTACCTTCTTTAGCACCGGTACCTATGGTGCAAGAGATGGAGATATTGAGGTACAACAAAAACACATGGATAAGTATGAAGCCGGAGACCGCCGCAGGAATCTTTTCTTTTTTGAAGCAGATGCTTTCCGGGTGGGTAAATGGCAGCTGAATTTTCGCAATGTAAAAGTAATGCGGCTTGCCGAAGCTTTCCTGACCCGTGCAGAGTGTAATGCCCGTTTGGGAACCTCGGTAGGAGCAACCGTAGCTGCAGATATTAAGCGGATCCGCGATCGGGTGGCGCTTCCCGAAATTGCCAATCCTACCCTAGCTCAGGTTTTGAAAGAGCGTGAACTGGAACTGGCATTTGAAGGTCAGGCTATCTGGGATGCTAAAAGGATGAAGATGAGTGTGGATGGATTGCCCTGGGATGACAACCGGCTGACCTTCCCCATTCCGTTACGGGAACGTAATATTAATCCTTCACTGGCTCAGAATCCGGGTTATAACTAAGAGGTAATCATATACAAAAAGCAAGTATTAAAAACGCTCTCCGGTTTCGGAGAGCGTTTTTTTGATTAATTGAATGTTTAATGATTCTGCTTACTTAAACGAATGAGCTCATAAACCTTTTCCATCTTAGGATCTACATCTTTCCGTATATAATAACTATTGGGTGGTACCGGAACCGATGGCATAATACCCCGACCATTATCCGGCAAAGAAACATCGGAGATTAATCGGAATAGCGGTAAGCGGATTTGCACACCGGTATTGGGCAGGGTAACTTTGGGGACCATAATGGCCGAATTGCCCCGCGCACCGCCACCGGTTTCTTCTCCAACCGTGGTTACATTTTTCTGATCCAGCACTTTGCCCAGGAAAAGCGTAGAGGCAGAAAAGGTTGCCCCACCGGTTATAACATACAAGTGCCCATCAAAATGATGCCTGCGTCTTGGACCAAAAACCCGTCGCTCTGTTTTTTGCATATGGTAGCGACCATCGGCCTGTTTCTTTACAAACAGCCACCGGAAATAACGATAAATCCAGGAAGCCTGCGTGTATTGCGGATAGGCCAGTTTAAGGTTTTTTGCTGATGCCGAATCTGCAACGGTAAAGGGTTGGTTGATGATAAACCGCGTTAAATAGGTGCTGTTATGGATTTTACCTCCCCCGTTTCCCCTTAACTCAATCACCATATTTTTAAGGCCAAGGGATTGTATTTTTTGAAAGCTATTCCTGATAAACTTTTTAAATCCAGAGGTACTGAAACTGTTGAGGGTCATTACGGCAAGCCGATTTGCTGTATCTATTTTCAGGTTTCCAAGAGCGTCTCTTTTTTGAATCAACGGTTTGGGAGTGATTGTTGCAGGTTTTTCGATGGGCTGGGTGCGCATACTATCTCTTTTTACCGGGATATAGTTTGGAATGATTGTAAGGGCATCGCTACCTGTGGAGTCCCTGTAGCGGATGCGGTATTTTACAGGCAGTCCATACAGCCATTTGAAACGGGGTGCAAACCCGGCTCCCACCTGTATATCCCTGAATCCATCATAATAGCCATCGGTGGAAGTATATTCCTTCATTTGGGATAAGAGTTCCGAAACGGGTACTTCATTGATAGATGTAATAACGGTACCCCGATTCAAAGGTGTGGAGTCACCGAGCAGATTCTGCAGTACCACCATGCTATCGTTGTCCCAAACTTTTACAATCAATGGAAAAATGGGTTCCCGTACTTTTTGAGAGGCCTCCCGATAGGCATTGGAAGCCATTACGGAAGTGTGTCCACAACGGATCAAAGCAATGGCATAGGCGAGTTTGGCTCTGAATTCTGATTCTGTAAGGCTGTCCCGGATATTGTTGCGCACCTGTTTGAACCGATCGTCTACACTATCCTTTGAGGTATACCAGTCATAGCTTGGATGGTTGGTCTGATAGGTTTTCCAGGCAATATCAAAGTCCTGCAAAACCTGTTCCCTGGAATATTTTTTGGTTAGAACCTGCGTTTCCCGGCTGCTACTACAGGAAAAACAGCATAACAAGAGCCCTGAAAGCACTAAAAATACAGAAAATGTTTTTGCCTTTGGGATCATGTAAGATTGCATGTTTTTTTACTCCTGTTTTGGGTGGCGCCACCGATTTGGGTATTTATTTTTTATTATTTACAATAGCATCAATGGCAGGGTCTCCGGATAGTTGTCTCATTTGCCTTTGAATCCAACGGCTTCTTTTTTGTACATAGGACGATGCTGGTTTTGCCTTGTACTTTACGGGTGATGGCAGAACTGCCGCAATATTTGCGGCTTCGGAGGCTGTCAGTTGATAAGCATGTTTCTTAAAGTAGTGCTGCGCTGCCGCCTCCACCCCAAAAATTCCTTTACCGGTTTCTGCAATATTCAGGTACAACTCCAGAATTCTTCTTTTACTGTACAGCAATTCTATCCAAAAGGTACAATAGGCTTCTAGTCCTTTGCGAAAATAGCTTCGGCCCTGCCAGAGAAAAATATTTTTGGCTACCTGCTGACTGATGGTACTTCCTCCCCTGAGTTTACCCGTATTGTTTTCATTGAATTCCAGCGCTTTTTGGATCCCATCCCAATCGAACCCATTGTGTTGTGGAAAAAGCTGATCCTCGGCGGCAATCACTGCAAGCCCGGCATTTGTTCCTGCTTTTTCCAGGGAAACGAAGGAACGTTCTAAGCCATTCCCCTTTATCAGGCTACCTACCATGGTGAGGGTGATGGGGGGAGGTAAAATCCAGATATATAAGGTATAAGCAAGATGCAAGCAGAATAGCCAGATCGCAACCTTTTTTATAATTTTCAATACTTTTTTCATACCCGTAATTCAACATCCCTCTATTTTTTTGGGATTAGTTTTTTAATACCTGAACCCTGAATTTGTCACCTAAATACCATCTTTTTGGCCAGATATTTTTTAGAAGAAAGCCGGCAGCCGTAATTCCTGTCGCTGTCAGTACATTCGGAAGGTTCTCTTTGCCAAAAGGGGGATCCCCGTCCCGGATGGTGTTGAATAAATTAAGCCCCAGATAGCCCCCGCCTCCAAATATAAATAATGTGCCGTCAGTAAGCAGGTTTCTGCCGCGAACTTTGAAGGGTGGAAAACTACCTATATTTTTTACGCTGAACTGCATTTTAAATTTTCCGGTAGTATCTATAAAAACGCCCCCATCCGCTCTTTGAATACGTTGTAACTGATAATTAATTAAAAACAGGCTATCGTTGCGTATTTCTGCAATCTGAGCGTTTACCGGCATGCCTTCGGTGGTATAAAAAAAAATGGGTTGTCCTGAAAAATATTTAACAATCGTTTTGTTCCTTTTTTTAAGGATTAAAATATCAGACCCTTCGGTTTGAGCCGAAAGAAAAAAGGGGATAAAAACAGCCGAAAGGGCTATCCATTTGTTCATTTTCCAAACATACCAACGAAAAACATAGTAATCGAAGAAATTCGTTGTTAAAGGATGCAAAAAATCGCATGGATTGGCAATAATGAGCAGGAAAGATGAAGCTTTTGTGCAAGATTTTTTCTTTTTCCACGACCTGTGACAGGTAAGATTCGTTTCCCATCTTTGTGGCTGAAAACAAGCGAAATATGGGTCAGTTTATAGTACAGGGAGGGAAGTCATTATCGGGAACAATTGTACCACAGGGAGCAAAAAATGAGGCATTACAGGTAATATCTGCCGTATTGCTTACGGATATGCCTGTAGGCATTTCCAATATCCCTGATATCGTAGATGTCAATCTTTTAATGGAGCTGTTGCAGGATATTGGTGTAAAAATAGACCGGCCCCAACCCGGGGAGGCTCTTTTTGATGCTTCAGGGATTGATCTTGATTATTTTGAAACCGATACTTTTCACCAGAAAAGTGGTCGGCTTCGCGGTTCGGTGATGTTGGCAGGCCCTATGTTGGGGAGATTTGGGAAAGCTTATATACCCAAGCCGGGAGGGGATAAAATTGGCCGGCGCCGGTTAGATACCCACATACTTGCCTTTGAAAAGCTCGGGGCTACCTTTACTTATCATCCTTCTTTTGGTTATTATAAACTGGAGGGCCAAAAAATGCAGGGTACTTACATGCTGCTCGATGAGCCCTCGGTTACAGGTACTGCCAATGTGGTAATGGCGGCCTGTCTTACCCCGGGAATAACTACCATCTACAATGCAGCCTGTGAACCCTATTTGCAGCAATTGTGCCGGATGATCAACCGGATGGGGGGCAAAATAGAAGGGATTGGCAGTAACCTGCTGAAAATAGAAGGGGTAGAGAAGCTTTCCGGTACAGAACATCGCATTTTGCCGGATATGATCGAGGTGGGTAGCTTTATCGGATTGGCTGCCATGACGCAAAGCGAGATTCGTATTGCAGGATGCGGGCTCCCGCAGTTGGGGATTATCCCCGATAAGTTTCGTCAGCTTGGGATACAGTTTACCGAGGAAGGGGATGATATATTGGTTCCACAGCAGGACCTGTACGAAATTCAAACCTTTATGGATGGTGGGGTGCTTACTATATACGACAATCCATGGCCGGGTCTAACACCGGACTTGTTGAGTGTTTTACTGGTAGTTGCAACCCAGGCGAGAGGAACGGTACTCATTCATCAGAAAATGTTTGAAAGCCGTTTGTTTTTTACGGATAAACTGATTGATATGGGGGCACAGATTATTTTGTGCGATCCACACCGTGCTGCTGTGGTAGGTCTTGCAAGACAACAGCCGCTTCGGGGCATTACTATGAGTAGTCCCGACATTCGGGCAGGTGTGGCATTGCTTATTGCCGCCCTCAGTGCTGAGGGTAAAAGTATCATCCAGAATATCGAGCAAATAGACCGGGGTTATCAGCAGATTGATACACGGCTGCAAAACCTCGGCGCTCGGATTGAAAGGGTGTAGTTTGATCTTTTTTTTAGAGAATTGAAAAAAAGTATTGGCATATTCAATCAACCCCTTATTTTTGCCACCCGATCGAAAAAAAGGGAACTAAAATTCTTCCCTTACTCCTTTGGTTTTAGACTTGCACCTGCGGGATTAAACAAAGGCTAGAAAAAAAGTTGAGAAAAAAATATTCCTCCTTAGCTCAGTTGGTTAGAGCATCTGACTGTTAATCAGAGGGTCGCTGGTTCAAGTCCAGCAGGGGGAGCTTGATAATCAAAGCGTTACGAGTAAAATCGTGACGCTTTTTTTAGTTATGTATTACCTCTACATTTTATATGCTCCTGCAGTTGATAAATTCTATGTCGGCATTTCTAAAGATGGGTTTGATCGTCTTGAAATCCACAATACGACCGATCGGAATACTTTTACCCGGAAATACCGGCCATGGGACC
>JBGSNV010000098.1:0-4070 GCA_041739485.1 Chitinophagaceae bacterium | reverse complement strand
GAATACCGGGAACGGTCTCAGTTAAGGTGGGTCGCTGAACATATACCCCCACTGCTTCAAGATGAGCGCTGGCAACCGCAGGCATAATCACACTAATTCCTAATGCAGGAAGCGTTGGTGCAGACAGTATTTCATTACCGGACTCTACAACAGGAGCCTCCTGCTTTTCCGGAACGGCACCCTTTTTATGCTTTATTTTATCTGGCTTTGGTTCTTCAGTTTGAAAATCCGTTTCCGGATCGTCTTCCATGATTTTAGCCGGAGGCTTTGGGGGACTTCCAAAAAGGTCTAATTGTGTGGCGATCATAATCAATGCAATTTCACAATTAATCCGCAATTGACAAACAATTGCCTTTGGGATTTATGAGAAATAACAAAAAGCAAAAGTCAACATAAGGCGTAAAGCTCCTTTGCTGGTAAACAAACAAAAGTTTCAGGCAAAAAAAAGGGCATGGCAAAGCCAAACCCGATATGGTTTTATGAAAATAAAGATCGCATTAGGAAATCAGCTTCTGCCGGAGCAAAAATTCAAGCTGATCGTTGGAAATCATCAGTTTATCCATCAAAATCTTGTTCTTTTCGCGAAGCGAGAATATTTCATGGCCATTA
Source organism: Chitinophagaceae bacterium (assembly GCA_041739485.1). Classification (GTDB taxonomy): domain Bacteria; phylum Bacteroidota; class Bacteroidia; order Chitinophagales; family Chitinophagaceae; genus Phnomibacter. The sequence continues at coordinate 3,461 of JBGSNV010000098.1, read as the reverse complement.
TTGATGATGATCCGCAATTGCTGTTCATCCCAGGGCTTATTTACATAGTAAAATATCTGACCCTTATTCACCGCGTCTACCACAGCGTTCAGATCGGAATAACCTGTCAACAGGATCCGGATGGTTTCTGGATAAAATTTCAAAACCTCAACTAAAAATTCAACGCCGGTCATTTCAGGCATGCGCTGATCTGTAATGATGATGGGAATCGAATTCTTCTGGAGGATTTCGAGACCCTCTTTACCGGAAGAGGCAATGAAGACATTAAAATCTCTCCGAAAAGTTGCTTTGAAAGAGTTGATATTATTCAACTCATCATCAACATAAAGGACATTAAATTTTTCGTTCGATACCATAAGATTTGTTTTGTTCTGATGAACCTTCGGAGTAACAAAAGCAATACATCAGATTCGGATAAATTTTAAGGATTAACTAAATATTCCCGTGTTTATCAAGTGGTTTAAAAATATTATAAAGCAAATATTCAACTCTTCCAGCCAATTTGGAACAAATAATATAAAAATGATTAAAAAAAATTGTTTTACATCTACGATTTGTTAATATTGATTACCAAAATGGCTAAACAAAAATTTTGAGCCAAAATGGTTTTTTAAAGGTATAACGAATAAGGAATTTAATTTATTGAATAATATTCCAAAGAATTAAAATATTTTAGGAATCCTATGCGTTTACGGACTGTGTTAAATGAATTAAATCATTAAAAAATTAATGGTTTTAAAGTTACGTAGCAGGAATGTTTAGCTTTCTGATCATATATTAAACATTTAAATGAACAAATTTTAAAAAAGCAAGACCTGAAACGGCAAAATCTTTACGGGATTGGATACCGCTAGGGCGTAAGCAACATTGGACCCCCATGGAAGGCACCTACACACCTATATTATTTGAACTTTCTGAAGCATCAGATAAAATTGCTTTCTCAAGCTTAACAGGCGATTTCCCTCAAGCATCCGTTTACGACCATTTTAAGCATCAGAAAAAAGAACTTTTTAAAACTCAAAATCCTGAAAAACCTTTATCTGATGACCAATTAGAGGAGATGTTTCGCCAATGGGCAAACAGCCGGAACCTTCAGGAAGAAGGGGTTTGGGTTTGGTATCCCTGGTTACAAAAAATGGTACATCTGCTTAATAAACATGAATTTATAACCCTGCGCACAAGCAGGAACCAACATAAAATAACACCCGCAGAACAAAAGCAATTGATTGACAAACGTATTGGAATCATTGGTCTTTCTGTTGGGCATGCTGTTGCCATTACGCTTGCTACCGAAAGAGGAGTGGGCCACCTGAAACTGGCCGATTTTGACACTATTGACCTTAGTAATCTGAACCGTATCAAAACGGGAGTCTTTAATATTGGAATCAACAAAGCAGTCGTTACTGCCCGCGAAATTGCAGAAATTGACCCTTTTATCTCCATTGAGTGTTTTACCGAAGGCCTGACAGATGAAAACCTTCCCGAATTTTTGACCGGAGGAGGGAAACTGGATTTGCTGATTGACGAATGCGATGGACTTGATATAAAAATCAAAGCAAGACATGCGGCAAGAGCCTTGCAGATTCCGGTAATTATGGAAACAAGTGACCGGGGGATGCTGGACGTGGAGCGTTATGACCTGGAACCGGATCGTCCTGTTCTTCACGGGCTTGGCGAGCAAATCAACCCGGCACAATTGGGACAGCTCACCATGGCCCAAAAAATACCAATTGTACTTAAATTAACGGATGCTTTCAAGGGTTCTACCCGTGGCCGGGCTTCATTGCTTGAAATAGGTCAAAGCATCGGAACCTGGCCACAATTGGCAAGCGCAGTTGCCTTGGGCGGTGCGGTGGTTGCAGATACGAGCAGGCGACTTTTTTTAGGACAGTTTACGGATTCAGGCCGGTATTATGTAGATATGGAAGCCATTGTATGCAACCGGGAAATAAAAACAGGTGAAGGATTAAACGGCCGACCATCTCCACTCCTCAAAGAAGATGCTTTTCAAATTATAGAAGCATATCCAATAAAGGAAGGAGGGGAAAAACCATCGGCTACCACCATTGAAGCAATCGTTACCGCTGCGTGTCAGGCGCCTTCTACCGGAAACGATCAGCCCTGGAAATGGATTTATCAAAATGGGTTGCTTTTTCTCTTCCATGATGAATCCCGGAGCTACAGCTTTGGGGATTACCGAAATATTGCATCCGATATCACTTTTGGAGGTGCTGCAGAAAATCTGATTTTAAAAGCCCGCGAATTGGGTTATTATGTTTCTATGGAAACCTTTCCACTGGGAGAGGATAGCCGGTTGATCGGGGTTTTTCGTTTCTTTTCGGAGCCTGTTTCTTCATTTACGATAGAACCCGTTGAGGATCCAAAACTTGTAAATCAGATTGCTCACCGGTGTACCAATAGAAATCCAATGAAAAATGAGCGCCTTTTACCGGAACTTGTTGAACAATTGGAGGCGTCCGTTGTCAGGATTCCGGGAGCCAAACATTTGTTTTTTGAAGATGCGTATAGTAAAAGAGAGATTGGTCGTATAATTGGAGCCTGCGATCGGATAAGACTATTGCATAAAGAGGGTCATAAAGACTTTGTAAGCAGAGAGATGAGGTGGACTCCGGAGCAGGCAGAGCAAACAAAGGACGGTATTGATATCCGCACCCTTGGGTTGGCTCCGGCTGAAATGGCAGCACTGATGCTCATCAAAGACCCTGCAGTTGCTCATGTATTGCATGATATAGATGGAGGAAAAGCATTGATTGATGTTACCATCCAATCAGTAATGGAATCGGCGGGAATTGGAATAATCACCCTTGATGGAAAGCCAGGACGGCAAAAGTTTTTTGAAGGCGGTAGAGTCATGGAAAAATTATGGCTAAAGGTCACAGAACTCAATCTCGCAATCCATCCATTGATCTCCCCTTTTTATCTTTTTCCAAGAGTTTACATGGGCGAGGGTGAAGGATTAGACCTTCCTGAAATAGAAAAACTCACCGCTCTTAGAAAAAACTTTCATGAGATTACAAAAATTAAAGATAATTGCACAGAGATATTTATGTACAAAATAGGAAAAACGACCCCGATCCCGATCAAAGCGTTGAGACTTCCATTAACTGAAACTCTTTTTTGGGGAGCTTTGCCCAATGCAAATAGCTTATGAAAATAAAAATCAGGGCATATCTTTCATCTACCGACACAGACACTAGTCTGAGATATGTTGATGGCTTTAGAAAGGTTTTAGAATCCTACGGAGTTACCAAAGTAACTTCTGCTACGCATGATTGGGTGTACGATGATCATACTTATGTGATAATTGTGACTTCAGAAGATGACGACAAAATTTACGGTGGCTGCAGGGTTCAGGTACGTAATGCTAATTTACCACTCCCCATGGAAGAAGCTATTTCACGGGTAGACCCGAGCATTCATGAGTACATGGACAATTTCGG
>JBGSNV010000077.1:0-4051 GCA_041739485.1 Chitinophagaceae bacterium | reverse complement strand
GGTTGCTGCTCGCACTTTGCAGGTCTTTACCTACCCCATAAGGTAAAATGTTTTGCAGGCCGTCGAGTACTTCTAACCGGCGGTTGTTGCTGCCCGTATTGGTTATTGTGGACTTTCGTAAAAAACCAAATCGGTCCGATGCATTCCATTCGTACTGAAAACTCAGTTGCAAGTCATGATTCACTTCTTCGAAAATGACCTTATTGCCATACATATTTTTATAAATATTCCGGCTGAAATCATAATTATTTTCGCTTCTTACCGAAAAGGGTTCCCATAAGGCAAACGGATCATTGCTCCATACTTTTACAATGGTTTTACATCCGGTATGTTCTGCAGAACCAGCAATTTTATCATCGGTATAGTAAGGAAACAATGCATAGTCAGCATTTTTTCTTCCTGCGGTAAGTCCGCCATTTCCGGATATAAACATCCAGTGGTCGGAATTACTTACAATACTCATCAAAAATGGCCGCATCTTTTGCACATCGCTTATCCTGTAAAAAGATTCTCCTTGAATGGTTACTTTTTGTAATGGTTGAATTTCTTCTGCTGTTTTGGTTGCAAGATTGGTCAGCATGTATTTTATTTATGTTTATATGATATAGATAATAGTTAATTACACTCTATTTATTTTTCAGGAAGTTTTTCTTTTACCTGAATGTTAGCCTGAAATCATTTCTAAATAATCTTTAAATATGAATCGTTTTGAGTCGAATGCAATCTTCTCTTTGGCCACCCTTACAGACCAATTTTACAATGCCTTTTTACGTTTTTTTCCTGTATCCCTGTTTTGTAAAGTCCCGGTAGCATCGGTGTTTGATAAAATTTCCAACTTAGCTTTGGCATCCTTACTAAATGGATTGATTTGGTGTACTTTTTTCAACAAATAATAGCCTGCCCGGGGTAACAATTCATAATGCCCATCCCCATTGGTAGGTCCTTTAGCACAGATGCCAAACCACTCCTCATTCATATTGTTTTGGCCTTTCTTATAATCCATCAGGTAGCCACCATTCGACCATGAAGCAGTTGAATCGTGGTAAGAAAGATTGATGGTTTGTCCTGCCTTCCACCAACCGTCACTAAACTGAAAAGTGAACCCTCCCAAAGAGTTGCCAGCCTTGCCTTTTCCTGCTACATTGGCATAAATTTCTTTCCAGTTCTGAAGCAGGTATTTTGCTTGTGCCTCACCGTCTTCTTGTTGGGTTTTCATGTTAAATGCGTCGGCTCCAAATTCAGTCAGCATAACCGGTTTCCCATATTTCTTTTTTACCTGAGCGAACATTTTTCCAAAGGAAAGTCCCCGGTAAATATTTATACCGAGAATATCGACATCTTTACATTCTTTTTTTATAATATCCATAAAAACAAGATCTCCGTTGCAAATAGATATAGGATGGGAGGGATCTGCCTTTTTCATTTCTACAACTGCCTCGTTATATAATTTATACATAGCTATGGCAGGAGCTTTGGATTGTTTTTTTGGGTTGGGAATATCTTCGGTTTCGGAACCTTCCCAAAAGAGTCCGTAGTTGTTTTCATTACCTAATAAAAACATCAACAGCCCTTCCGTATTTTTATAGTCCGACGCAAGGGCCTTAACTTCCTTCAATAAAAGTAATTTTACCCGGGGATCCGCATAATTGGTATTAGCGACCCAGGCGCCATCCAGGCTTAAACCATAGCGGCCAAAACTGTGGTTTAAAACAGTAAATATGCCATAGTTTTTATAAATATAGGTGATCCATTTGGCCGGCACCCCTGTGTATTGCCGTATGGTGTTGACTCCAATATTTTTCAACATCGACATTTCGTAGTCGAGTGCTTTTTGGATGAATTCGTCCGATTGATTCCAAAGAATATATTCATAATTGGTGCCTATGGGAAAATAGTCCCAATTCATCCCATTGATGATGAACTCTTTGCCATCCACCATCAGTCGGGAGCCATCAGGATCATTTTTTAGGATAACCTGATTTCCTTGTCCGAAAATGGCATAGGAGAGCAGGATATAAGCAATGGCAAAAGCAATCCTTCTCATTAAGCAATTTTTAAATAGTTATTCTTTGTTGTTCTTTCTTCCTTATTGGTCAAAAAAATAATCCAGATCCTCGCTTTCGTTTCTGGTAATTTTTTCCCCATTACCTCCTTTCCCATTCTTCTCTATAATAAATATAGAAAAATGGTACTCAGGCTGATATTTCTTTTTATCATCGATTCTAAATTTCTCCCGGCAAGCACCCTTACAAACTGTATGGCAGCGAAATCATTGAAACCCTTAACAGATGTAGTTTTCAGCAAGAAAGTATTTTTAAAAACCGGCAATAATCCTGATATCTTTGGCAATCATATAACAACAAAAATGGTTGTTCATTGTGTCATCGTAACACAAAGTAATGATTATTTTGTATTCACCAAATTTTGTTTAAATAGTTTTGAGGCAATAAAAGAGAAGAATTGTGACTTTATGAAAAAAAATGAAGCGATTGAAGGGTTGATTCAGGCGGGTTCCAAATGGTTTATGCCATCCTTATCGGTCGATTGTGTGATCCTTGGATTTCATGAAAATCAACTCAAGGTATTGTTGCTTAAGCACCGGCATCTCGATTTGTGGGGGATACCGGGTGGATTTGTATACAAAGAGGAAGCGGCTGATACGGCGGCAGTGCGGGTGCTTACCGAGCGTACCGGACTATCGGATATTTTTTTAAAGCAATTTCACACATTTGGAGATACAGACCGGTATGATCCGGAGTTTCACAGGAGCGACCTTCTCAGAGATGGTATTGACCTTGAAAAAGAACACTGGATTTTGCAACGCTTTGTTACGATAGGGTATTATGCGTTGGTTGAATTTTTTAAAGTAAATCCTGTTGCGGACAGGTTGAGCGAGAAATGCAGTTGGTGGGATATTTATGATTTACCGGATTTGATGCTCGACCACCATAAGATATTGAATAAAGCGCTTGAAACCTTGCGAACCCAGTTGGATTATCAGCCTGTAGGGTACAACCTTTTACCGGATAAATTTACCATGCCCGAGCTGCAAAGGCTCTATGAAACGATTCTCAATAAAAAACTCGACCGGCGAAATTTTCAACGAAAAATACTCGGATTCCGTTTTGTAAAGCGGCTTGAGGAAACAAAAAAAGGAGGAGCGCACAAAGCACCTTATTTGTATGCTTTTGATGAGGAGAAGTATTTTGAAGCCTTGAAAGTAGGTTTGTATGGCGGGTGGTAATGGGTTGGTGGGGAGTTTTTTGTAAACCCCTGCTTAGTTTCTTCCGGATATGCGGCAAAACAGCGAACCGAAGACGCAGCTTACTAAGTTCAGCCCTACTATCGCAAATACTCTTTTTGGCGACTGTTTTTATTACTTTAGCCTGTTTTTCAAATCCATTCTTTCGTGTAAAATTTTGACAACTTCAATTTCATCATCAGATACAACCTGATAGAATATTATATGCTTTCCTGTTCTTAATCCAAGTAAGTTCTTACTAATTCCATCATATTCATTTCATAGTTCGGGGTTCTTTCCAATTTGCATACAAGCAAATTCCAAAGCCGCATAATATTTGTCTGCCTGCTTTTCCGACCATTCCTCATAAGTATAAGCCCAAATATTATTCAAGTCGTCAATGGCTTCTTGTCGTAAAATTACTTTAGCCATTTTTTCTTTTATCTTCTTTTATTTTTTTCAGATTTTCTCTGAAGTCAAAATTTTCAACACGTGGACTGTCTAACCCTTTATTAATTGCCGTTCTCAAGGCAATAACTTTGCTTTCTTCGTCTTCTAAAAGTCGAAGTCCTGCACGAATTACTTCGCTTACATTTTTATAGCGTCCTGCTGAAACCTGGCTACTCACAAACTGGTCAAAATAATTTCCAAGTGATATTGATGTATTTTTCATTGTAATTTTTTTTCAAAGTTACCAATTTTTGGTAAATAAACCAATAGCGATTTCGTTTCTTAAAATCTTTACTAATGTCAAATCTATTTTGTGTTAATATATTCAATTTCAACTCTTTGAAAATTCAGACAAACTCC
>JBGSNV010000071.1:0-12284 GCA_041739485.1 Chitinophagaceae bacterium | reverse complement strand
AAAAGAAAACCGATAGTGTGTTCAGTATTAGAATCAAAGCGGGGAAACGTAGAACTTATTTCTTTGACATCAAGTCTACCAAAGCTAATGATTACTTCTTAACCATTACGGAAAGCAGGCGTCGGTTTAATGAAGATGGTTACGACCGGCATAAGATCTTTTTGTACAAAGAAGATTTTAATAAATTTTTGAAAGGGCTGACTGATGCGGTGGATTACGTGAAGACCGACCTGATGCCTGAATTTGACTTTGATGCCTTCAATCATGAGTATCCTGAAAACGGAGAGGGGGAGCCAATGAATACAGCGGTTTTTTTTCAAACCGAATCGGTTGAAAGCACAACTACTGTTTCTGAAACAAAGGTTATCTCTATAGCTGAAGTCGCAGAAAAAGAAGAACCGCAGGAAGAGGTACCCGTTTATAAAAACAGTTTCAGCGAGGAAGAAGTAGATAAGTGGTAAGAATCTTTTTCCTATATATTCAATTACTTTGAAGCTTCAGGGGTCTTAAATACTTAGATTTTTTTCAGGTCTTCAATTGTTTGAGTGGGGTTTTCACTTTTGAAAACGGTGTTTCCGGCAACCAAAACAGTAGCCCCTGCTTCAATAAGTAAGGGTGCGTTTTTCAGGTTTACCCCTCCATCTATTTCAATGTCTACGGTGAGTTTCTGATCATCGATCATTTTACGGAGTTCCTGTATTTTTTTATAGGTATGCTGAATAAAAGATTGTCCTCCAAATCCGGGATTTACACTCATCAGGCACACCATATCTATCTCGTGAATGATATCCTTCAGTGATTCTATCGGCGTATGCGGATTCAGGGCTACACCGGCTTTCATACCTAATGAACGGATCTGCTGAACATTGCGGTGTAAATGTGTACAGGCTTCGAGGTGGACGGTAAGGATATCAGCACCTGCTTGTTTGAAAGCCTCTGCATAACGTTCGGGTTCCAGAATCATCAGGTGTACATCAAAGGTTTTTTTGGTAGCAGGCCGCAAACTTTCAATAACCGGTATCCCAAAGCTGATATTTGGCACAAATCTTCCATCCATCACATCAAGGTGCAACCAATCCGCCTGAGATTGATCAAACATTCGAACTTCTTTTTCCAATCTTAAAAAATCGGCTGCCAGTAATGAAGGTGCTATAATTGCCATGATGCTGAATATAATTAAAAAATTAATATTTTACCATAAGAGAGTAAAGCCTAGGGGTTCTCTTGTAATCGCTGCATAGCATCTTTCGATTCAGTAAGGGTTCCGTCAAGAGCATAAGCTCTTTGATAATTGCGGATCGCCTCCGTTTTTTTATTCAATGCTTCCTGCGACTTTGCAAGCCAGTACCATGCCTCTGCATCACTTGCGTCAATCTGTACCAATTGGTTGTAGTTGGCTTCAGCCTCCTGATAGAGCTTTTGATCATAAAAACTATACCCTCTTTCCATCCATGCTTCAATAAAGGTATACCGGCCCGCAATAGCTGTATCGAGGTTGGCGCGGGCAGCAGAATAAAGCCCGGAGATATTGTAAAAAACCCCTTTTATAAATGCAATATTCACCTTTATTTCAGGGGTAGGGTACATTTCAACAATTTGTTTACAAATACCAAGGGTTCTCGGATCTCCTTTTTCGGCGAGTGTATTGGCAAGATTCAAAAGGATTTGTTGGTCATTGGGGAAAAATTTAAGGTATTGCCGGTAAGCTTCAATGGCTCCGTCGTAATCTTTGGCCATTCTGAGCAGATCTCCTTTTACCAAAAGCCAGGCAACGCTGTTTTGCTGATCTCTTTCCAATGCGGCATCTGCCCAATTAGCAGCATCTATAAAACGTTTTCGGTTGGCAAGGGTATCAATCAGATTTTGATAAAGCCTGAGTGAATCCGGATGCTTTTTTACATCCTCAATCAAAAAAGACAGGTTATCCTCAATATTAGTATTGGTCATATTTACATCCCCATCCGCGTTATCTGATTGGCAATTACAAAAAAATGACACGATTATGACGAAAATACCCGCTCTTAAGTGCTTCATTACCTGCAAAACTAAAGCATGTATAACTCCCGATAGCGTATTTTTGCACAAAAATTTATCCTGCATGTTTCGTTATTTTTGGATTTCCTTTTTTGTATTCATTGGTTCTTTCGTTCATAAAAATCCTGAAGCCCAAACAGGCGAGAAAACAGGGGATCTTGAATTGCTCAATACAGACACCCTTTTGTTTCCCGGAGAAAGTCATTTTAAAAATTTGCGGCAACTCACTTTTGGGGGAGATAATGCGGAAGCCTATTTTAGCTATGATGGTAAATACCTGATTTTTCAAAAAACCTATGCGAAAGAAGGCATCCCCTGCGATCAGATGTATATTGCTAAAGTGCCGGTTTTGCCCGATGAGCCTTTTGTACCCAAATTGGTTAGTACCGGTAAAGGGCGTACCACCTGTGGTTTTTTCATGAAAGATGGTAAGCATGTGATTTATGCAAGCACCCATTTAGGGGATACCGCCTGTCCTCCGGTACCTGACCGGGCTAAATATGGTAATAAATACATTTGGCCTTTGTACAAAAGCTTCGACATATTTATGGCTGATCTGGATGGCAATATTGTAAAACAACTAACCAACAGCCCGTATTACGATGCAGAAGCCACGATTAGTCCTGATGGAAAGAACATGGTGTATACCTCTACTAAAGATGGGGATATCGAACTCTACATTATGAATCTTAAAACCGGGAAAGAAAAACGGATTACTAATACGCTTGGCTATGATGGGGGTGCCTGGTTTAGCCCCGATGGCAAAAAGTTGATCTGGCGGGCCTCAAGACCCGAAACAGCAGAAGAGATCAAGGAATACAAAGACCTGCTGAAAGAAAACCTGGTTGCTCCAACCCGTATGGAAGTTTTTGTGGCCGATGTAGATGGCTCTAATGTAAATAAGGTGAGCGATTTTGGGCAGGCTAACTGGGCACCCGTATTTATGCCTGATGGGAAAAGAATCCTGTTTGCAAGCAATCATGAATATGAGAGAGGGTTCCCCTTCAATCTTTATATGATGAACGGAGATGGCAGCAATCTTACCAAAGTAAGCCGCGACAAGGGCTTCGATGCATTTCCTATGTTTAGTTATGATGGCAAAAAGATCGTTTTCTGCAGCAACCGCAATAACGGAGGTACCCGCGACACCAATATATTTATTGCCGATTGGGTAGAATAAGACAAAAGTCTGCTCAAGAAACGGTTATTTTGCCCGGTCAACAATACGCCCTGTTTTGTTGTATCTTCTATTCAAACTATTAAATCGAAAAAATTATGGATTCCGGTCTTTTGCATTTACACAGCCTGCTGCGTTGGGTTATTTTGCTCCTTTTGGTACTCACCCTTGTGCAGGCAATCCGGAAGAATCCGGCGATTCAGAAGTTGAGTCTGCCATTATTGATTACCGCACATATCATGCTGCTGATTGGTTTGTATCAGTGGATATTTGGTCGCTATGGATTAACTCAGCCTCTACCCGCCGGTATTTCGAGAATGAAGGATCCTTTCTATCGTTTTTATCAGATAGAGCATCCCACTTTGATGATACTTGCTACGGTTTTGATTACCGTGGTGCGCGGTAAGGCAAAAAAGCTACAATATAAAGCGGTAGTTGGATTGCTTATTGCAGCCTTCCTTTTATTGATGGCAGGTATTCCCTGGCCTTTCAGGGGCGAAGTAATTGGAAGATCTTTACTTCCTGGCATGTAAATCTTTATTTTCAGAGTATGGATCCCGTTTTTAAGAAACTTAATTTAAAGGATCAGGCGCTTATACATATTGTAAAAGCGCCTGATTCTTTTTTACCCGCAATGTCTTCTTTGAAAGGGATTGTAAAAGTGTTTCCTAAACTTAATGAGAGGTTCCTAAGCATTACTGCCTGACCTTTCTGCATACTGCTCGTAAGCCCATCGTACTTTTTGGTGTTTAAAATAGCGCAGGCTATGGTTGTACACAGTCCGGTAGAGGTAGGCTGCTAACGATGAATGTATATTTAGCTGACCAGCTTTTCCCAAAAGGTTTAAAAATACATTTTGCATGATGCCCTCTGCAGCTTCCTTATTGAGGGTAATGGTAATGGCATAGCCGTGCAGGTTTTTGAAATGGTTTTTAAAAACTGCCTCACTGTTTGTTGTGCTGTGCCAGAAGCCAAACGCTTAGCTTTTCGTCCATGACCATACGGTTCGGTTGAGCATAATGAATATTTAAAGAAGCCGCGGCCAATGTTTACTTATTGACCAGTATAACAACCAACCAAGGCAATACCCTAAAGCAACATAAAATTTTATTTGGAGGGATGGTTAAATATTTAGGGTGAACAGGGGCAGCCTGTGTATGTGTTGCTGGAAGCGACGGAATAAGAAATTGAAAGCCGGAGCTTTCAATTAGCATCTTCTTTGCTTTGGTAAAACTTAGCGCCTCAGGCGCTTTTCGAAAATTCCGGCCTTCGAAATCCTATTAAGTCGGATCTGCCAACAAGCGTTGTGATAGGGTTAGCCTTGTTACTCAAAAGAATAATAAAAAATGCATAACTTTTTATGTAAAATTCTTACTTTTTGCTCTACTTAAAATAAGGTGGTCAGCAAATTGGTTTGGTTTCCTTGAAATTTGAAATCTAAATCTTCAAGTATGATACTCAGTCCTTTTAAAAAATCAATAACCTTTTTGATCTGTAGATTGTTTTTTGCAATAAGCTTATGCTGGTCTTGTACATTAGTAGCGCAAAGCGGGGCTAGAGGTAAAATAGCCAATTATTGTAATCAGCAGGTATTTCTAAAAAGCGCTCAACACGATACTATTTTTTCAACTTCAACGGCACCTGATGGGGCTTTTGAATTCCTGCTTCCATTTGTAAGTGCTTATGAGGCAAAACTTTTCATCGGCAATGATTCTGTTAGCTTTTTCTCTGCACCTTTCGACACAGTTACCTTGTTTGCTGATTATCACAATTTTCAGAAAACAATTACTATTGATGGCTATAATATCAATGACAGTTCAAGCAGGCAAGTCGTTATTCTGGACAATCAGGCCATCAACACAATTGATAGCTTGCCGGCTGCTTTCAATGGAAAAGTTACGTTGATAGAAATGTGGGCAACCTGGTGTTCTCCCTGTATTGTTCAACAAAAAATGGTGAAGCGCCATTTGCAAAAGCACAAAGACATTCAAATATGTTATTTATCGATGGACAAGCCGGCTTATGAAGAAAAATGGAGGCGCTATATAGCCACCCATGCACTTTCGGGTATGCACTTGCTTGCCAATGATAGCATGTGGAATGATTTGGTTTCTGAAAGGAAAATGAACGCTATCCCGCTTTACATCATTGTAGACAAGCAAGGTAAAATGCACCGGTTTAAGGCAAAGAAAAATGAAACAAAGAAGGGTTTATTTGAAAAAATGGAGGACGAAATTGCGGAACTTTTTGAACAGATTGCCATGTATAAAAAGGAGGATTAATTGTTTAAATTAGTAAAAAAATATGGAAGCATAAAGCTTCCATATTCCAAATGTTCCCGGGTTATAATATTTTTTAGCCCCCTCTTTATTCAATAATAAACTCGACCCTTCTGTTATTGGCTTTACCCGCTGTGGTTTTGTTATCGGCTACTGGTTCAGATTGGCCTTTGCCCTTTGTTTCCATATTATTGTTTACGGCAAACTCTTTTTGCAAAATTTGTTTTACAGCTTCTGCCCGGCGTTCTGAAAGTTTTTGATTTAAATCAGCCGAGCCATCCGAATCGGTATGACCTACAATGGTCACGGTTTTGGCGGAAGCTGCATTGAGTGCAGTAGCTATCTCTTTTAAAATGCCGTATGAAGTAGGCTTAATGGTAGCCGACCCCGAATTGAAGAGTATGGCGGAAGTTGAAAATTTTCCACTTTCCATTAACTTGCTTCGGGTGTCGGGGTTGCCAACGGCATACCGAATGTTGGATATATAATAGTGATCGTCTTCGGTACGATTATCTACAAAAAGCCGTGCACTGCTTAGCTTTACATTGTTTTCAAATGCATTGGTAAGATCCAGCACTTTTTCTTCGTTGGCAAATACCTGAAGCCGCCTGCCCATTCTTGCAATGGATATATGCAATGGCTTGTTAATTCCTTTTTCATTAATGATATGTTTTGCATTGAAAGGCGCAACAAAATTTAGCTGTTTGTTTTTGGCCACAGCTTTTCTACCTGTTATAAAGGGCCCACCACCACTGCCAAGCCCCGAAATTTCTACCCCAAAATAATTATCCGATAACTTTTGTAATAAAAAATAGCCGGGATCCCCGTTCCAATCTAGTTTTGCCTCGGGATTTGCAATGTCTGTAAACACCATCATCAAGGTTCTTTTAAAGCTATAGGTGCCAAACTTAAAATCATACATCAGGTCAAACTCCATGGTAAAGTTCTCGGGCATATCTTTTAAGTAAGTTGGTACAAAATTGCCCTTGGTTTTATTAAACCAAACCCAATTGCCTTCAATACCATCAATGTTTACAATTTCGCAGGTGCCGGTACTTATCCAGGTAGCAGGCAGATTGCCCAATTTGTCTTGCGAAAAATCGTCGAACGCCAATACTTTTTCACCCTGTACAAAGGAGAACTTGGTATAGCGGGCAAGTGCATTGGGTTCCTGATCCACATCATTTCCGGATTCAGTTTTTTCATTGTTTATTGTCACCTCTTTTTCGTTGGTAGTATCACCAGTATTGTATTGGCCTTTATCAGTGGCTTTCTTTCTTTTAAAAAGACCATTAATGCCTTCCTCCAATTTATCAGCGGCTTTATCTACTGTTCTATCTACTGTTCGGTCTGCTTTGTTGTTTACATTTTCTTTCGCTCGCTTTTCAATACGCTTATTAAGCTGTGCTTGCAAAGACTGACCAGCTATTAAAAATATTAGGCTGAAGGCAATGAAGGTTTTAATAATTTGCATAATAATAATATTTAATGTTTTATAGTATGAATTTGGTTTTGAGATTTATGATTCGTAAAATATGGGTTTAAATAATACTGGTTTTTATGGATATACCGGAAATACCTGAAATGCCATAAAAGCACTATTGTCCTCGAAGTTTTGGGCATGCCTTAGCAACCATTCATCTGTACTTTGGCCTCCAAAGGCTCTTGCGTATGCATATACCCTGTAATTTCCTGGATTAAGTCTTATAAATCCCGTAGTTGTTATTTGTTTATTATCGAGTCCTACACCATCACTTTCTCTGGCTTCAGTAGTATTTGAAGTACTCAGCAATTTTGTATTGGTAATATCATTCCATATTTCGATTGTGATTCTAAGCGTCAATAATGACGGAGGCCTTAAAGGTGTTTCCAATGGGGAAACCATTGAAAAATGTACATCACTAGTCTCATTAATAGTAAAGGTTCGGTCATCAATCCCAGAAATGCTTACAAAAAGAACATTTGGTGAAATTCTTTGAAATAGAGTGTTGGTTCTAAAGATAAACATGTAGGGTGGCCGGCGCCATACAGGAGATTGAGTTCCTCCCCGTGAAATAAGCATTTGACCACTACTGCCAAATTGTTGGCTAAATCCTACTGCACCCGTTGGTCTTATGTTTAACACGCCGGTATTGGTTCCCGCGCCTATTTCCAAAAATCCGTTTCCCCCTTGTGCCAGCATAAAGCTGTTACCTGATGAAGTATTTACACCAAATTTTAAAAACCGGCTATTGCCACCAATACGTAGGTCACCAGCACCTGTAAGTATATTTGTATTAGACGATTGTATATCGAGCCTTGCCTGCGGATTTAATACACCCAACCCAACATTTTGTGCTTGCGTTTTTATTGCAGAAAAGCATACAAGCATGGTACAAACACTTATTCTTAAAATATAATTATTCATTATTTAAATTTTTTTTGATCGGGAATTATATAATTTGAATTGATAAACAGATTTAATATATAAAAACCGATAGGTTATTTCAACTTCATAAACTTGAATGGAGCCATATCTGATTCAGGTATGGTGACATAGTAAATGCCTTCAGGCCAGGTGCTGATGTCTATTTTAAAAATGGATTGTACCCTAATGGATTTCACCACACGACCTGTAGCATCTGTAATAGTAGCTAATGCATTGCTTCGGTTGTTTGCAATCCCTTGTAGTGTAAAAGTGATACTACTGTTAGCCGGGTTGGGAGCAGCAACTATTTTTACCAAATTCAGTTGGTTTACTTGAACCGTTCTTACCACCGTATATTGTACATTGCCGTCCGACTCTGTAATTTTTAACCTGTAACTATTATTTCCTACTGAGGGATTTTTATCAATCAATAAGCCCTTTACCCTTGCATCAGGATAAAATAGGGTAGTATCAGCTACCTGCACAAAGCCATTACCATTACTTGCCTTTTCCAGCTTAATATGCAGTGTGCTATTATCGGTTTGATTAATTTCCCACGGGCAATGCACCTGCTTGTTTTGCAGGAAAGCATTAAAAACGATTCGATGCAATGGTAAGTCTACTTCAGGTGTACTGTATAGGAAAAGTTCCATTCCAATTTCGACAGAAGGCTGTGCCGTAAAAATGAGTTTATTACTATACACAATAGCCTGTGGCTGGCTAGGTATGGCACCATTGTTGTTACCCGGACGTACTTCCCCTGTAGCAAGGGTTTCGGCAGAAGTGCCATCGGTACGCCATAGTTCGCTATTTATATTATTATCCCTTGCAAACATTACCGCTTCGGTAGGTAGGGTGTACAGCAAGCCCCCACCGTTGGCTACCCCACTTCCATTCCCAGGGTTTATGTCTTTTAGTAATTGTGCATTATCAGTTCCCGGCATATTGGTATACCAGTACTCTTCCCCCTGTGCCGCTGTGCTTCGTGGAAAATATACCCGATTATTGAAGGCACTAAACTTATCAATATATCCTGTTTGGCCTGTAAAGGGAAGTGTATTTGGTACAACAGTAGTACCATCTGCAGTACCATCCGTTACAAAAACCCTTATACCACCTGCTTCGGGTACATTCGCACTAAAAAAAATGCGGTTGCCTATCGTCGTGTAATTTCTTGGGCTACTCCCTAATCCGGTTCTTAAGTTTTTCAGCAATATTGTGCCTTCAGGTGTGCCATCTGTACGGTATAATTCAGCACCCTGATTAGCAATGCCAAGCCCTGCCGTGAAATAGAGCATATCATTCATCACCGTACTTATTTCGAAGCCGGGATTGCTTTGTACGCTACTGGTACTGCCCTCAGTAATATCTTTTAAAAGGGATGTCCCTGCTTCGGTGCCATCCGTTATCCATGGTTCACGACCATGCACACCGTCTTCAGCAAAAAGCACCACTTTGTTATTTACCACCTTTAAAAATTCCGGCCCGCCACTATTATTGCCCGGGTTAATATCCTTCACTAAAATAGTGCCAGCTTCGGTGCCATCGCTTCTCCACAATTCATTGTTGAGGGTGATGCCCGATTGTGCCAGTACATTGGATGCACTAAATAGTAATACATTTCCGTATGCCACAAAATTGCCCGCAAAGCTGCCTGTGATGCCCGGATTAATATCTTTTACTACCCTTATATTG
This sequence comes from Chitinophagaceae bacterium, assembly GCA_041739485.1. Lineage (GTDB taxonomy): Bacteria > Bacteroidota > Bacteroidia > Chitinophagales > Chitinophagaceae > Phnomibacter. The sequence goes on along the minus strand of JBGSNV010000071.1, from coordinate 2,692 downwards.
GCACCATCAAAGGCACAGAGTTCAGATCCTACTGGTTCTAATGTGGTAGCTTCACTAAAAGGAGTACCTAAAAAAAACAATAAATCGTTGCATACTGCCATGGGTAATGCAGCATATACGGGTAGGTTTGTGTTGGGTTGTAAAACTTGCTGCGTGCCCGCTTCAGTCCCATCGGTTACATATAGTGTTTGCCCTTCAAGCCTTTCCCTTACCGCCTGAAAATACACTTTGCCTTTGTATTCAATAAAATTTTGCGGGTTCGATCCTTGTCTGTCTTCTGTATTAATATCTTTTACCAAACCGGGTTGCGCATTTGCTAAAATGGATAAACCAATAAGTAAGGTTAAATTACTAAAGCTTTGAAAAATTTTAAAGTAAAATCGTTTCATTTAATAAAAATTATATTTATGTGAGCTAATTAAAATTCGTTTTAAGCATTAAACCAACGGTGCAATACGCCCTAAAAATTATGTTGCATACAATCATCCAACTCAATTACTAGTAGTGTCTTTTAGTATTAGTGTAAATATTTAAAGGGAGGTAAACATTTTTATTAAAAATTTAATTGCGTGGTTGGGTTTCAAGCAATAATTTGGTGCATTATGTATTGCATGTTTACTTTTTTTAGCTAAAAGATACTAATGGATATACACACAGCAGACCTTTCATTGTTGAAACAGAAAGATGAAGAAGTAATCAGGAAGATTTATGAAACACACCAGCAACCATTTAATCTTTTTGCAAAAAAATATGCTTTACCCCACGAGGAAATACAGGATGTGTATCAGGAAATGATCGTAGCGTTGTATGAGCATGCGGTAAAGGGAAAATTAGATGAGTTGCGCACCTCAATGCGCACTTACTTATTTGCTATTGGTAAATACATGATTTATGCGAGGCTAAAAAAAGCGGGCAAAATGATGCAACTGAATCAATTGGATGTAGATGAATTGGGCGAATTTAACTGGCCTTATGAGGAACAGCCTGGAGAAAAGGTAATGGCATTGCAGCAGGCATTTGCACAACTTGGAGAAAAATGCCGGCAATTATTGACCAGATATTATTACCGCGATCTATCGATGAAAGCGATAGCTGAAGAAATGGACTACGAAAGCGCAGACGTAGTAAAATCATTAAAAGCAAGATGTATGAAGCAATTGAAATCATTTGTAAAACCATTCAATAATGGATAGAGCAGCACTAATAGAAGGTTATGTTTTGGGAACATTACCTGCTGCGGATTTAGCGCAAGCAGAATCTTTGCGATCCTCAGATGCTGCCTTTAACGAAGAGGTGGAAACCTTGCAGGCCTTGCGACAAGCCATTGCCCTTAGTGAGCATCATGATATCAGACAGATGCTGCAAAAATTTGAACAACAAAAGAAAATGACCCCGGTTAAAACGTTGAAGCATCCTGTAAAATGGTGGGCTATTGCTGCATCCCTTTTACTCGTATTCAGTTTGGCATACTGGCTTTACCCTGACTTAAACGAGACTAATGATTTGTATGCATCGTACTATAAAACCATGCCAAATATTGTGATGCCGGTAGTACGTGGCGATCAGCAAGTAGATACTACTGCACATGCATTTGCAGCCTATGAGCGAAAGAACTACCCAAAAGCCGGGCCCTTATTTGCAGCAATTTACAACAAGACAAAACAGCCATTTGCCCTTTTTTACCAGGCTATGTGTAAGCTCGAAATGGAGGATGCCGCCGGGTGTATCCTGCTGCTTGAATCAACCAATTTTAGCAATGACCGCTATCCTTTAGCTGATTACAGTGAATGGTATCTTGCCCTTGCACACTTGAAACTCAACGATTTGATAAATGCGATGCAACAACTTGAACTTGCTGCCCAACAAGGAAAACCCTATGAAACTCAGGCAGCAGCTTTGATTACTAAGCTACGGCGGCGTTTATAGTTTTTCCAGCCAAGATAGCTGATACCTGAAATGGCTACTGCCAAAGAAATCAATAACCAGGTTCGGGGGTTTTTATCAATGGGCTCCATACTACCGCTTACTGCAAACCCTGCCCAGTAGTAGGGATGTTTTTCGGGGGGCGATGCATTTTCAAGATAAGCTAATTTGGCCTTTGCCAGGGCTTCGTCTTTACCCATGCCTTTCATTAATGAAGCGTATAATTGGGTAATAATTGCTGCGGTTTCTTTATCAGGTACCTGCCAAAGGCTATGAATGGTACTTTTTGTACCGGCGTACGTAAATGCTCTTGATAAGCCAAACAAACCTTCACCGGGCTTATACCTGCCCATTCCTGTGTTACAGGCACTTAATACGGCAAGGTCAAGTGGTAATTGCATTTGATAGAGGTCGGCAAAAGGCACTTCTTCCCTGTTAGAAAATATAAGTGCTGAAGAATCGAAATACATGCTATCCATGGTGGCATGCATGGCAAAATGCATGATTCTGTACTTGGTTGAAGTACTTACAAAATTGGCTTTAGTTGCTTCATTTTTTGCAAAAAGGGTACTAGGATATTCCCCCGCAATGGCATTCGCTTCGGCTGTAGCAAAAGCAAGCGGAGCTTTTCCGGTTCTGTCATTAGCAGGATCTACATCATTTTCATTATTATATTCAGGGGCAAAAATTGCAAGTTTTAAGGCTATGGGATTGGGGTGCTTCATTTGCATAGCTAAAGCAAAAAGAGGAAGGCTTCCTGCATATCCAA
>JBGSNV010000061.1:0-2682 GCA_041739485.1 Chitinophagaceae bacterium | reverse complement strand
ATGAAGAAAGTTGTAGAAGGCAGATCGCTGAAGATGAAAAAACCAAAACATGTGATTTTTACGGTTACCAACGATCTGGTTTTCGATCAGCGCATGCAGCGCATTTGCGGAGCAATGACCGAAGCAGGTTATCGGGTCACCCTTGTAGGCAGGCTTCTGCCGGGATCGCCACCATTGAGCAATTATGCCTTTGAACAGGTAAGGGTCCCCTGCCGGTTTACCCACGGCAAGCTTTTTTATGCGGAATACAACTACAAATTGTACAAATACCTGCTGCGTCAACCCGCTGATGCGCTTTGTGCAATCGATCTCGATACCATTGTTCCGGTTTTGTTGGCAAGCAAAAAAAAGGGACTGCCGAGAATGTATGATGCCCATGAGTATTTTACCGAAATGATTGAGGTAAAGCGTCGCCCATGGATTCATTATTTATGGTCAAAAGTAGAACAATGGGCCGTTCCTCAATTTCAAAACGGGTATACGGTTGGAGGTTTTATAGCCAGGGAACTGGAGAAAAAATACAAAGTCAAGTATAAGTTGGTCCGAAACAATGCGGTGATGTCGGTACCGGTTTTACCTGAAGAAATGCCGGAAACCCTTCAAAAGCTACTACGGCAAGCAGACAAGGCGACCAATCCTGCGGCACCTATTATTCTTTATCAGGGTGCACTCAACGAAGGGCGGGCGCTGTTGCCGTTGCTCGAAGCCATGCAACAGGTAGAAGGCCGGTTGTTTATGGCTGGAACCGGCAATATGGAGATGGCTGTAAAAGAGGGCATTAAAATCCTGAAATTAGAAAACAAGGTTATCCTTTTAGGAAATATTCCCCCGGCGCAATTAAGATACCTGACAGCTGTCTGCTATTGTGGCATTACCATTTTTGATAAGACAAGTCTGAATCAGTATTATTCGCTTGGGAATAAATTTTTCGACTATATCATGGCCCATAAGCCACAGGTTTGTGTTAATTACCCCGAATATGAGGCGATTCTTCAGAAATATCCGGTTGCGCTCCCTCTTTTGGATGTAAAGCCAGTCAGCATTGCAACGGCTTTGAACAAAATGATCCAAAATCCTGTTCTTTACTCGAACTTTATAGAAAGTGCAAAAAAAGCATCACAGGTTTTGAACTGGGAAAATGAAAAGAAAGTTTTATGGATGGCCTGGGAAGAATTGTTCAATCTGCAAACTAATAAAGAGGTGAGAAAAGACAATGAGTGAAAAGAAATTACATATTATAAGCTACGATGTGCCCTATCCGGTAGATTATGGTGGGGTATACGATTTGTTTTATAAAATAAAAAGCCTGAGTGATGCGGGTATAGCTATTCATCTCCATTGCTTTGAGTACGGCCGCGGCAAGCAGCCCGAATTGGAGAAATACTGTCAGCAGGTGACCTATTATCAACGTCAACCTGACCTTCAAAGCTTTACGTCCTCCCTTCCCTACATTGTTTCAAGCAGGGCGAACCCTGAGCTTCTTGAAAATCTAAAAAAAGATGACGCACCCATTTTAATGGAAGGCATGCATTGTACCTATCATTTGCATACCGGGGCTTTGCCCGCTAGCCGCTGCTTTGTACGGTTGCCAAATGTAGAACACCTCTACTACAACAAGCTTGCCGAAACAGCCTCTAATATTCAAAAGAAATGGTACTATCAACGCGAAAGCAAGCTCTTAAAAAAGTATGAACAATCGCTTGCCAATAAAGCAACATTCTGGACCATCAGCAACAAAGATCTCGATACTTTTCAGCATGAACTTGGTTATAAAAGTGTAGACAATCTGCCTTTATATCTGCCGGAATATGAACCTGCTTGGCATGGGGAAAAGGGTTCTTTTTGTTTGTATCATGGTAATCTGTCTGTGGACGAAAATGATTTTGCAGCCACCTGGTTGCTTGAAAATATTTTCAATACCATTGAAATCCCCTTTGTAATTGCCGGCAAAAATCCTTCTAAAAAGCTGATTAAACTGGCGCATAAGCAAATGCATACCTGTCTTGTTGATAATCCCGGCGAGACCGAAATGCAGGAGTTGATCAAAAAAGCACAGGTTAATATACTACCCTCGTTTAATGACACCGGGGTTAAATTAAAGCTCATCAATTCGCTGTATGTTGGTCGTCATTGTTTGATCAATGCTTCAGCAGCGAGTGGTTCCGGTTTGGAGGATCTTTGTACGATCGCTAACTCTGAGCAACTGATGCGGGAAGAGGTACAACGTCTTTACGAAATCCCTTTTAGCTACTATAGCCACGAAGAAAGAATAGAAAAGCTGCAAAGTTTGTTCAACAACCAAAAAAATGCCCGTCAGATGATTGGCTGGATTTTTGGAGGAGAACCAACCTATCCGGGATACACGATGCAACATGCCTGATTAATTTCATCAGGCATACCCTTTGAGCTGATGATTAAAATCTCTTACTTTTCCGGAAATGGTTTTTAGAGAACCCATTATTTAGGTTCCGGACTATTTTCCCATACGAGTGCACTTGCACCAAGGATAGCGGCGTCGCTTTCCTTCAGAAGGCTATAGATTAATTTCACCTTATTCCGGAAAATGGGCAGCAAATTTGCTTCCATATTTTCGCGTACAGGATCAAGCAACATATCGCCCGCCTTGGTAGGTCCACCAAATAAAATGATAGCCTCAGGAGAAGAAAACATAACAAAATTGGC
>JBGSNV010000058.1:0-6079 GCA_041739485.1 Chitinophagaceae bacterium | reverse complement strand
GCCCTCAGTTTGAACGCGATTTTGTAAACACTACGATTCCGGCAGATGAATACGAACTTGCCCGTCAAAACCTTGAAGAAGGTAAAAGAGCGGTGCTCATGCGCTCTTTGCCAAGCGACGGAAGAGAAGCCGTAAACTACAGTCTGCGGCAAAATGCCAATAAAGCCGTTTACTCCGGTCAGCTCCCTCCCATGAATATCCTGAACCCCGCGGCCTGGCAACAATTTATAAAATCCTGGAAAAGAGGCGACTATAAAAAGAAATAAGGGTCGTTAATCTGTCACCTGATTCATAAAGTATGATGGCCCGCTGCGGTCATTGAAAAAATAACGATTGTATGCAGAAGATTGAAAGAGTAGCCGTAATTGGCGCCGGAACCATGGGAAATGGTATTGCACATGTATTTGCACAAAACGGTTTTTCCGTTTCCATTATTGATATCAATGAAGCTCAGTTGAATAAAGCCATCGAAACCATTCGCAAAAATCTCGACAGGCAAGTATCCAAAGGCATTCTTGATGAGGCCGGAAAAGCAGCCACCCTTGCCAACATCACTCCGGTTACCGATCTTGCAGTTGGGGTAAAAGACGTACAACTCGTTGTAGAAGCAGCCACAGAAAACGTCGATCTGAAATTAAAAATCTTTAAAGAGCTTGGTGCGCATACTTCTCCTGATTGCATTCTGGCAAGTAATACTTCTTCTATTTCCATTACAAAGATTGCCGCAGTTACCGGGCGGCCCGCTAAAGTAATCGGGATGCATTTTATGAACCCCGTTCCGGTTATGAAACTTGTGGAAATCATCAACGGGTATGGTACCGAAATTGCGGTCACTCAAAGCATCGTTGCACTGAGCAAACAATTTGGAAAGGTTCCCTGTGTGGTAAATGATTACCCCGGATTTATTGCCAACCGCATCCTGATGCCCATGATCAATGAAGCCATCTACAGTTTGTATGAAGGCGTTGCTGAGGTTACAGAAATTGATACCGTTATGAAACTCGGTATGGCGCATCCGATGGGGCCTCTTCAATTAGCCGATTTTATAGGACTTGACGTATGCCTGAGCATATTAAAAGTACTTCAGGATGGATTTGGCAATCCAAAATACGCCCCCTGCCCCTTATTGGTAAACATGGTTACTGCCGGTAAATTGGGTGTAAAAAGCGGAGAAGGGTTTTACACCTACACGCCGGGAAGTAAAGAACTCGTAGTTGCCTATAAAAGGTAAAACCGGATTCAAAACGATAACCTGATTTTTTTAATTGCCAAGGCTTCGGAAATCAACCGGAACCAGTTTACTTACACCAGCTTCCTGCATGGTTACTCCATAAATAACATCCACTTCGCCCATCGTTTGCTTATTGTGGGTTACGATGATAAACTGAGAGTTCTCACTGAACTTGCGGATCATCTGCGTAAACTTACCCACGTTAGCATCATCAAGGGGTGCATCTACTTCATCAAGGATACAGAATGGTGCCGGTTTGATGAGATAAATACTGAACAGCAAGGCGATGGCCGTTAAGGTTTTTTCGCCTCCGCTCAACTGGGTAATACTCGAGGGTCTTTTACCCTTGGGTTTGGCTACAATATCAATACCGGTCTCTGCAAGATTTTCCGGATTCTCAAGCACCATATCAGCTGTATCGTCTTCGGTAAATAAGGCCTTAAAAACCCGCTGAAAATTTTCCCGAACGGCATTGAAAGTATCGAGGAATTGTTTATTCGCTGTAGCTTCCACTTCCTGTATGGTTTGCATCAGACTTTCCCTTGCGTTGACGAGATCCGTTTTCTGCTCGAGGATAAACTCATACCTCTTTTTCATTTCGGTATAGGCTTCAATAGCCGTTGGGTTTACTTCCCCAAGGTTTTCGAGTCTTTTCTTCATGCGGTCTGCCGCTGCCTGCAGCTCTTCCTGCGGCGTATCGTTCTCCCGGGGCTCATCAAGAATATCTTCAATATTGATCCTGAACTCTACGTTGAGTCTTTCTTTGATACCGGCAAGTTGCAGCTTCAGATTATTCAGGGCATCTTTGATCTGCTCAAGAAGATGATCAACTGTTTCTTTGTTTTTAATTTTTAAACGCAAAGCAGATTCGCGGTCCTGCATACTGTTCCGGTGTGCATAGTAAGCACGGTCGGTTTCATTCAGCAGTTTTTCTTCCGTTTCACGGTTTCTCATCAGCGCCACCAATTGATCTTCTGCTTCACTAAGTCCTTGCCCGTTATTCACCAATTGTTCTGCAATAGCAGCAAGCTGTACTTTACTTTCTTCAATTTGCTGTTTGAGATTATTTACCTGCTGATTTTTAAACTGAGCCTCCTGTTCGAGGGTTGTGATTTTATTTTGCTGCCTGGTAAAATTCAGGTTGCCCTCATTGAACTGTGCAGAAAACTGCTGATATTCTTTTTCAGCTTCCTGATAAGCGGATTCCTTTTCAGAGATCGTCTCCTGCAGGTCGGCTAATGCCTCGCTGAAATCAGCGAGCGAATCCTGTACTTCAAGCAATGCGTCATTCTGATCGGTAAGCTGCGTTTCAAACTGCCCGATCTTCTGAGAGGCTGTAGTCTGCATGTATTGCAGATTCTCAATTTTATTTTGTACGGCAAAAACAGCATTGGTCAATTGAAGTACTTCCTGTTCGGTTTGGCGAATAGCCTGTTCCTTCAACTGCTCACTGAATCCGATCAATTCAGCATTTTTAATGCTGATCAACTCCTTCAGATGATCTACAACCGATTCCTGTTCGTTGATTTGCGATTTTAGCTTTTCCAGATTTTTAGCCCGACCAATCTTTTTACCTTCAAACAAACCCACACTACCACCGGTAAGTGTATAGCGTCCTTTTACATACTTGCCGGTTTGTTCAATGACGACTTGCGAAGTCGTTTTGTTGAGCACTTCTTCGTTTTCGGCAATGACCACATTACCCAGTAAATGCTCTGCCAGTTTTTTATACCGGCCTTCCACTTCAATGACATCTAAAACCGGAATGGTTTGATCAAGTTTTGATCCGTTGGGGGGTGCTTCGAAAGCATTGATTTTGTCGAGCAGGAAAAAGTTGGCCTTGCCTTTCTGATTGGCTTCGAGCAGATTTACCGCTTGCAGGCCTTCGGAAAGATCACTGACTACATAATAGTTCAGGTAAGGCTCCAACACATTTTCCACCGCAGCACGGTATGGCTCTTTTACATAAATTATATCGGAAAGTATGGGAGCATGGTGATTCCAATTCGGATTTTTGTGTAAAAACTTCACACTGTCCGGATAGCCTTCCATGCTGTCAATCAGGCTTTTCAGTAAGTCGTATTCGTTTCGGCGTTGATCGAGTATCCGGTTCTGATCCATCAATTGAACCCGGAGTTTTTCGAGCTCCCCTTGCCCCAATAGAATCTGAGCCTTGGCTTCTTCATGCTGTTTTTGCAAGGATTCAAGCGCTTCCTTTTTATCTGCGAGTTCGTCTTCCCGATCTGCTTTATCTTCCTGTGCCTGCTCCATTTGGGTGGCACGGGCTGCCTGTTCTTCTTTTAATTGGGTAATGCTTCTCTGTAGGTTGGCGATCCCTGTATCTGCTACAGCCACCTTCTTTTCTGCTTCGAAATGATTGCGTTGTACAGCCTGCAATTTTTGGCGTTCAGTATCGAGGTTCTTCCGCTGAACATCATACGCATCCCGCTTTTCCTGTAAAACCCGGGTACTGTTTTCCAGTTCGGTTTTTAAAACTGCTAACTTATCCTGCTCCGCTTTTACCTGATCACTCGTATAAACCACACTATCCTGCAGGCTGCTGAACTGTCCTTCGCTTTTCTCCAGAAAATCAGTCAGTCCTTGCTTTTTCTCCGCAAGAAACTTCAATTGCTGTTGTGCAAGGTTCTTTTCATTTTCCTTGGTTCTTAAAGTTTGAACCAATTCATTGAATCGTGCCTGCATCTGCTGCAGCTTTTTCTCTTCTTCTACAAAGCCCACTCTCTTTTTCTCAAGCGCTGCATCCTCGGTGGTGATTTCCGTTTCCATTTCCAGCCTGCGATCTATCTCATGGGTTTGCTGCTCGTTCAGCTCTTTGTATTGGAGGTTGAAACCTGCGAGAGAAGCCTTGGCCAATTCAATGCTAACGAGTCTAAAATCCTTCTTTATTTCATAATATTTCTCAGCCTTTTTCGCCTGATTTTCAAGGCTTTTCAACTGATTATTGATCTCAAAAAGCAAGTCTTCAATCCGGGCAAGATCCTGCTCTGTGGCATCGAGCTTATTCTTGGCTTCCTTTTTACGGGTTTTGTAAATACTGATACCGGCGGCTTGCTCCAGCATTTTCCGGCGGCTGTTTTCCTTGTCGCGGATAATATCATCCACCATTCCAAGTTCAATAATTGCGTAACTGTCGGTGCTGATGCCCGTATCCATAAAAAGGTTATGAATATCCTTCATCCGGCATTGCACATCATTCAAGCGATATTCGCTATCCCCGTTTTTATAAAACCTCCGGGTTACCGTAACCGTACTGAATTCAGTAGGCAACAGATTACGGGTATTCTCAAAAGTCAGGCTCACCTGTGCAAGCCCGCTTGCAGATCGGGTTTTTGAACCATTGAAAACAAGACTTTCGAGGTTTTCGCTTCGCAGATTACTGATCTTCTGCTCTCCGATTACCCAACGAATGCTGTCAACAATATTGCTTTTGCCACAACCATTCGGACCTATTATGCCCGTAATACCTTCATCAAAATTGATGATGGTTTTGTCTGCAAAACTCTTAAATCCCTTTATTTCTAAACTCTTTAGACGCACAGATCTTGTATTTTAAAACGGTGCCAAAAATAGCATAACAAAACTTGTCCCTTCCTTTAATTTTATGCCCGCTTTATTCAGTCGTTTATTCACAATTCAGATTATTATCGTTTACGAACAAAATGGGAGAGGCGCTTTTCTTATATAAAACCATATACTATTCATTATCAGTTACTTACAATATTCATTTTGAGAAAAATTTGAGATGAATATTTCCTGATTCAGTAAAAGGGATGCAAGTTCAGTCTCTGAATGGTAGCCGAAAAACGGTAAATAGTTCAGAATCCTTTAACAAAACCAAACAAACCGGCAAAACAAATCGTCTGTATGTGAGATAATCCCAATACGAAAAGGTGCCTTTTAAAAGAAGCGCATTCCTTATATATATTTGCAAACACTATGGCGGAAGATTTACTGGTAAAAGAAGGTACCAAAGAAGAACAATACGAAAGCATTATCCCGCAGATTCGGGGAGTAATAGAGGGAGAACCCAACCTGATAGCCAACCTTGCGAACACGGCAGCCATTCTCCGGGAGCAATTCAACTGGTGGTGGGTAGGCTTCTATCTCGTAGATAGCTCTGAGGAGCTTGTCTTAGGTCCTTTTCAGGGGCCGCTTGCCTGTACAAGGATTAAAAAAGGCAAAGGGGTTTGTGGTGGATCCTGGCAGCAGGCAAAAACACTGATTGTACCGGATGTAGAAGCCTTTCCCGGACATATTGCCTGCAGCAGTGCGTCAAGGTCAGAGATCGTGGTTCCGGTAATCAGAAATGGACAGGTAGTAGCTGTGCTCGATGCAGACAGCGAACATCTGAATCATTTTGACGAAACAGATCAGGTTTTTCTGGAAAAAATTGTTGCGGCTATTCCGTTCCCTGCTTAGTTTTTACGATATTAGCATTATTGGCACAAAACCTTATAAGGTATATGAACGATAACGACACCAATACATACGGACAAAAAGATTTGCTCTCTCATGAAGAACAAATCCTCTTCCCTTCCCAATATGCCGGATTCTGGCTTCGGGTAGGTGCGTATCTGATAGACGCAATCATCCTTCGACTCGGATTATTCCTGTTTACAAGCATCACCGGAATTGGCGGAAATGCAGCGTTTTCGGAAGAAAATGAAGTCCCCTTTTATGGGTTATTTACTTTTGCAGCCCTGTTTGAGGTTGCTGTAAGCATTGCCTATTTTAGTTATTTCGAAAGTTCAAACTGGCAGGCTACACCGGGAAAACGGGCTGTGGGGATCAAGGTAACCGACCTAGCCGGTCGGCGTATTTCTTCAG
>JBGSNV010000053.1:0-4939 GCA_041739485.1 Chitinophagaceae bacterium | reverse complement strand
GGAAGAAGGTCGGTTATCAGAAGCGCTTGTTTTATACGATTCGGTACAAAGTATTGGCATAAGAACCAACGACCCCATTCTGATATTGGATGGACTGAACGGAAAAGGAGAAGTATATATCAATAAAAACAAGGGAGATAGTGCCGCCTACTATTATAAAGCATTGCTTTCCGAATCTTTAAAAGCAGAAGCGACCCCTTATGCCATGTTTGGTTACAGCGGGCTAGGTAAAGCTTACTGGTTGCTTGGACGCAAACGGGAAGGTTTGCAACAAATGTTACAAGCTATAACTCTTGCTGATAGCATGGGAGCTATGCTTGAAAAAAAGAATTTTTTGCTTGCCGTAGCCGAAATGGAAGAATCACTTGGAGAAATCGGTCTGGCGTTGAATTACCGAAAAGCTTATGAAACTACTTCAGACAGTTTGCTCAGTCAAAACCAGCAAAGGGATATCCTGCTTGGAGAAGCCCGCTATCAGGCCCGGGAACGCGAACAGCAATTATTCAGGCAGGAAGCCCAATTAAAAAAGCGAAGGGCACAGCTTATATTTCTGATCGTCACTTTGCTGGGTGTTCTGTTAATAGGCTGGTTGGTTTATAGAAATTTTTTACAAAAACGGATGTTGCAACAGCAGGAAATAGAAGACCTGAAAAAAGAAAAGTTATTGCTGGCCTCGCAGGCTTTGGTGCGTGGACAGGAAGCTGAAAGAAGCCGGCTTGCCCGGGATCTTCACGACGGACTTGGAGGTATGCTGAGCGGCATTAAACTCTCATTAAGCGCTATGAAAGGAAACATGATTCTAACAGAAACCAATGCCATTCTTTTTACTGCCACGCTGCAAAAACTGGATGAAACCATTGGAGAAATGCGCCGGGTGGCACATAGTATGATGCCGGAAGCCCTGATCCGGCTTGGGCTCGGTCAAGCCATTCAGGATTTTTGCAGTGGGATACAAGCTACCGGAAAACTAAATATTTCCTTTCAGCAGCTGGGACTCAAAAAAAGGCAACCTGCAGATACAGAAATTGTTATTTACCGGATTGTACAGGAACTACTCAACAATATTATCAAGCATGCCAAGGCTACTGAGGTACTTGTACAAATCAGCACACAGGCACCTTTACTTACCCTTACTATTGAGGATAACGGAATAGGATTTGACGTAGAGCAGCATAATGAAAATGACGGAGCCGGTTTATCCAATGTGCGTTCCCGGGTTGATTACCTGAAAGGGAGAATCGATATACAATCAAGTCCGGGAAAAGGGACTTCTGTTTTTATTGAAATTCCTTTAATAGATGAACCGTGAAGAAGGAAACAGGCAATAAGCAATGAAGTAAGGGATATACAGATTCATTAAGGGAGAGCCATTCCTTTTTGACAAAAGAAGCGATAGAACGAATAATTAAAAACCCGATGATGATTAATACATATTACTATGAATGAGATAATCCGTGTTATGATTGTAGACGACCATCCGATGGTGGTAGAGGGCATGAAGGCTATTTTGCAACAAATCAATTATGTAAGCCTTGCGGCTACTGCCTCAAATGCTATTGAAGCTATTGCTGCCCTGAAACGGACACCGGTAGATGTTGCCTTTATCGATATCAACCTTCCTGAAATCAGTGGTATTGAACTCACCTTAAAAATAAAAAGGGAATTCCCTGCCGTACAGATACTGGCCCTAAGCACCTTTAAAGAACCGAGCGTGGTAGCACAGATGTTGCAAAATGGAGCAATCGGATATTTGATTAAGTCAGCCTCGCCCGAAGAAATGGAAGCAGCCTTGCTGAATGCATGGGAAGGTAAAAAGTATTTGAGTGCCGAGTTGGAAGTTAGCAGGCTTACCAAACAAATTATTCCCACCATACCCGTCATCAGCAGCCGGGAAATGGAAGTACTTAAATTGATTGCAGACGGATTGACAAGCCCTCAGATTGCCGCCCGGCTATTTATCAGCCTGCATACAGTGGACACCCATCGAAAAAACCTGCTGGCTAAATTTGAGGTGAATAATACTGCAGGACTTATTAAAATGGCCGCTAAGTACAATATGGTCTAACCTCATAATAAACGATGCCCGACAAATCATTGTTAGAACTCTGAATCAGGAAAAAGGCATTTTCACAATTTTTGCCTTCAGCAGTTTCCCCCGTACATCAATATAAACTTCACTATCAATACTATTATGACCGGCAGCAATATAACCCATCCCTATAGCTTTCCCCAATGAGGGAGCCTGTGTACCACTTGTTACCACTCCAAGCGGAAGTCCCTTAGCCGTCTTAATGGCGTAACCATGCCTGGAAATTCCCCGATCGATCATTTCAAAGCCTACAAGCTTCCGGGTTATGCCAAGTTCCTTTTGGTTTTTGATATGCATACTTCCGGTAAAAGCTTTTGTAAACTTGGTGATCCATCCCAATCCAGCTTCTATGGGGTTGGTGGTTTCATCAATATCATTTCCATAAAGGCAGTAGCCCATTTCAAGCCGGAGTGTGTCGCGGGCACCAAGACCAATAGGCTTTAGCCCCTGAGGTCCGCCCACTTCAAAAATAGCATTCCAGATTTTTTCTGCATCATCTCCCTTGTCTTCGAAATAGATCTCCACGCCTCCGCTGCCGGTATAACCCGTGGCACTGATTAAAACATTCTCCACCCCGGCAAAAACCCCACGCTGAAACGTATAGTATTTTAAATTGGGTATATCTACATCAGTAAGGGGTTGCAACAACTTACAGGCATTGGGGCCCTGAATGGCTAACAGGCAGGTTTTTTCGCTGATATCATGCATTTCAACGGCATCGTGGTTCATGCTCATGATCCAGTCCCAATCCTTTTGTATATTACTGGCATTCACCACAAGCATATAAGATTTATTTTCTTCAAGGCAATAAACGATCAGATCGTCTACGATACCTCCATCATCATTGGGCAGGCAACTATATTGTGCCTTTCCGTTGGTCAATTTGGAGGCGTCGTTACTTGTCACCCGCTGAATAAGATCCAGTGCATCGGGTCCTTTTAATATAAACTCCCCCATGTGACTTACATCGAAAATACCGGCGTTGTTGCGAACAGCAGCATGTTCATCGTTGATTCCGGTATAACTGATTGGCATGTTGTAGCCGGCAAAAGGGGCCATTTTGGCACCAAGTGCTAAATGCTTCGAAGTAAATGGGGTATTTTTCATATTGATGGCAAATGTAAGGAGCCACGGTTTCAAATTGGTTTATTCAGAGCATAATAGCTGCTTTCTTTTTAAACATAATCCAGAAGATTATATCGCTATAAATGCATTCCTGACTAATGTCATAATTTTTCATAAGGGCAATTTGTACTTTGTATAAGGCTCAATATTGGGTTCATTTTTAAATGCCTGAGATATGAAAAAGGTTTTAATGACACTGATTGCCACGGCTTTTATGCTTCCTCTTCTGGCTCAAAAGTGGGCGAAAAACTTCGACTTTGTCAATGAGTGTATCTGTGGCATGTCGCTTGTTGGCAAAGACAAAATGTATGGTTACGCGGACAAATCCGGTAATATCATCGTTCCACTTGAATATCATGAAGGATTTACCTTCCATGAAGGCTATGCTGCGTTGCGGAAAGACGACAAATGGGCTTTTCTGGACAGTACCGGGAAATTTATCACACCGTTTGAATTCAGTGATGTTATGGGGTTTACAACTGGATTGGCACCGGCCAAGAAAAAGGGTTCCTGGGGTTTTGTGGACACTTTGGGCAATGTTGCTATCCCCTTTCAGTACAGCAATGCACGCCGATTCTCAGAAGGATTGGCTGCTGTTGCCAATAAAGGCAAAGAGTTATGGGGGTTCATCAACAGGCATGGGGACGAGATCATTCCATTTACTTACGATTTCGCGGATAGCTTCAATGAAGATGGAGAAGCCCGGGTTATTCGCAGGGGACAAATGATCTGGATTGATAAAAACAATCAAAAAGTGCATGATTGATTGAATAATTCAAGGCTGAACGCTGACTTGGTAAAAGCCGGCCGGGCACTTCAGAAAGGGTGCCTGACCTGCTTTTTTTGTTAAAACCGCCCTTTTGGCTCGCGATACGAACGCTTGTTAGTTTCCTAGCCGTTCAATCGCTATTTTTGCAACACCACACACATAAAACTCGGGAAATAGCTATGAAGACGATTGAAGCCGAAAAAATTCGTATTGTCACCGCAGCCTCATTATTCGATGGTCACGATGCTGCTATTAATATCATGAGGCGCATCCTTCAAAGCAAGGGTGCTGAAATCATACACTTAGGCCATAATCGCAGTGTCAAAGAAATTGTTGAATCCGCTATTGAAGAAGATGCACATGGCATTGCCATTACGAGTTATCAGGGCGGTCATGTGGAGTTCTTTAAATACATGAAGGACCTTTTGGAAGAAAGTGGCTGTGGTCATATTAAACTATTCGGAGGTGGCGGCGGAACTATTTTGCCGGAAGAGGTCCGGGAATTGCACCAATACGGCATTGACCGCATTTACAGTCCTGATGATGGTCGGACCATGGGGCTCGAAGGAATGATAGAAGACCTTTTACAAAAATGTAAACCTGCACAGGCTTCCTCGAAGAAAGGCTTTTGGCAGGCTTCAGGGCAATGGGAAAACGAACCTCCGCTGAATGAAGTACATGATGTACGCAAAGTGGCAAGAGCGATTACCCTTGCTGAATTGGGAATGCCTGTAGATGATACGCTTGAACTTCATACTAAAGCCAGTAATAATCCTGAAGACTGGAAAGGGGCTGTTTTAGGAATAACCGGTACGGGGGGCGCAGGAAAATCGTCTGTAACCGATGAAATTGTCCGGCGTTTTCTCCAACAGTTTCCCGAACTCACCATTGCCGTGTTATCTGTAGACCCTTCGAAAAAGAAAACCGGCGGCGCTCTGCTTGGCGACCGTATCCGC
>JBGSNV010000045.1:0-32356 GCA_041739485.1 Chitinophagaceae bacterium | reverse complement strand
GATCCTGATTGGTCTTGCCCGATGCATTGCTATGGTATTGGTTTGGAATGATCTTGCAGAAGGCAGTAGTGAATACGGAGCTGGATTGGTGGCTTTAAATAGTATTTTTCAGGTTTTTGCTTTCTCCTTTTATGCATGGGTTTTTATAACCCTGCTGCCGCCTTATTTCGGATTCGAAGGTGCCATCGTAGACATTTCTATTGCTGACATTGCAGAAACAGTAGCTATTTATCTCGGCATACCTTTTATTGCAGGGCTTACTACAAGATTAATTCTTGTAAAAACCAAAGGAGAAGATTGGTACAGGAATAAATTCATTCCTACGATTGCACCCATGACCCTGATAGCCTTGCTTTTTACGATTGTGGTTATGTTTTCTCTAAAAGGAGAGCTTATCGTGCAGATTCCGATGGATGTGGTACTTATTGCAGTACCTCTGCTTATCTACTTTGGACTGATGTTTTTGATTGGGTTTTTTATTACTAAAGCAGTGGGAGGCAATTACGACAAAGCGGCATCTGTAGCCTTTACGGCCGCAGGCAATAATTTTGAACTTGCCATTGCAGTTGCTATTGGCGTATTCGGGTTGAACTCCGGACAGGCATTTGCGGGTGTTATTGGCCCGTTGGTAGAAGTTCCTGCCCTTATACTACTTGTAAAAGTGGCATTTTGGTTACGAAAAAAGTATTATCCCAATAAAGTCAGGCCATAAAGCAAATCATCATTTATTATTAATTCATGATTGTTCAATAATAGAAATAATGAAGCCAATGGCTTCTTATAAGTATGTGAAACCTTGCAATTAAAAATATTGGCAGTTAGCACGTTGTCAAACTGTGCTAAATAAGTTTGGGCGGCTATATTATTTCAGATCTTCTTGCTGTGAATACTTTACACATAGAGTTTTTATTGCGGTTGCCTTCAACCTATAATTAAGGGGTATCTTAGCCATCCCTTAATATTTTCATCAGATAAAAAAAATCCGTAAAAATTAGCAAAATTCCTTCGAATGCGCTTTATTTGCCATTAATATTATCCAAAGCTTTAATTGATATTGAATCGTATTGAAACCGACCAACCGTTTAAGTAGTCATTACTATATAAGCTTTCTTTAAAAATAAAAAATACCGGAACCATTTGCTCAAACATAAAATTAACCTTTTTACATCCTATAAATCAATAATTTAATGCAAAAATTAGAATTTCTTATTGAGGGAACGAAATATGCCGTTTCCATAGATGGTTCACCCGAATTTAAAGTAGGGAAAAATGAATTCCTTTCAAAGGAAAACACCGATATCACTTTTCACCAACCATGGTATCCTGTAGGTTATACCGAACAAGACTTTTTGAATGAAGAAGAATTTGCCTCCCTTAAACAAGGTCTGACGCTCAGTATTTCAAATATGATGAAGCAGGAGTTAAATATTGAAACGGAAGGATTCAATCTGGAAAATTACCATGAATTTGTAAAATCAGATACAGATCATTTTAAAATAGTGGATAAAACCCGGGATTTATTTGCAGATGATTTCAATTTCCCAATCATGACATTGATTCCCCGTCTAGGAAATATTTTAGGATTTCCCTTGACAGATATCAATAATATCACAAAAAAGAAATTACACATTATCGTTCGGATCAACAGACCAAATTCAAAGGATTTCAATCCACCCCACAAGGACATATACGAAGGCGTAGATAAGGATAATTATATCCCTCAATTTGTAAACTTCTGGATTCCAATTGCAGGAGTCACAGAAAACTCTTCTCTTCCCATTGCTCCAAAAAGCCATCTTTTGAATGAAAATACTGTGAAAAGAACTTTTGACGGAGGAGTGGTTGAAGGCAATAAATATCGGGTTCGGATGATTGAATCATGGAATGGAGATAATGCATTAATAAGATCAACCGTAAAATATGGTCAGGTTCTGATTTTTTCCGGGCACCTGATTCACGGACTTGCAGTAAACGATGAAAAAGATAAAACGAGGGTAGCTCTTGAATTCCGGCTTTTTAAGGCAGAATCATAATGAAGAAATTCTGGCATGGATTAAATATTGAAACCTCCGCTATAGGATTTGGTTGCTGGCAAATTGCCGGCAACCACTTATTAAATGATAAGCCTCATGGTTGGGGAAATGTTCCTGAACAAGAGGCGATCCGTTTATTATGTCATGCTATGAATCATGGCATTGATTTTTTTGACACAGCGCCATCATACAACAACGGTAAAAGTGAGGAATTGATTGGTAAGGCAAAAAAAATCTCCAAAAGCAGCGCGGTTATATGTACAAAGGTGATTTTGAAGCATGAAGAAATTAATCGCAGAATACTCGATGAGGATTTTCAGGAACGTATTCATAAAAGCCTCAAACGGCTTGGTTCTGATTGTATCGATATCTTATTAATTCATAATCCTCCGGATGACCTGCCCTGGAGTAACTTCGACTTTACTTCTCTGTTTGCTTTGCAACAGCAAGGAAAAATTAGAAGCTTCGGGGTAAGCAGCCGTTCTTTAAAGGGAGCTCTGCTGGTGGCTAAAGAGGGATTCGGCCAAAATATTGAGTGGGTTTATAACATTTTTGAAAGAAGACCCGAAAAAGAGTTATTTCCTCTTATGGAAAGAAATAAAATGAACTTTATAGCGCGAAGCCCGCTTTCAAGAGGATTTATTAATCCTTCCTATTTACATAAGGTTCCTGTTTTCTCCGATACCGACTTTCGCTCTACCCTACCAGAAGATTGGATCCGTTTTATAGTCGAAGGATTGCAAAAAATTCACCAAAGTGGGATTTTATCAGAGCAGCTTGTAAGCTATGCGCTCAACTATTTGATAGAAAAAAACGTGGTTAAATCTGCCATCGTTGGCATTAAAAGGGACTGGCAACTACAACAAATGCTAGATATAATTTCTCAAATGCCCTCGGCTTCAAGAGCAGATGTTGCTATTTCTTCCTTTATTCCGGAATGCTATCCTCCATGGGCCTGATGTTTGATAGCTTTTAAAAAAATTGCCCGGTTCCTTTGTATATGATACAAATTTGTCACCCGAAAGGAATTAAATACACATAAACAACCGCTTTACAACCAGTCTAATTAACAAACTTCTGCTGGTTAAAAAATCAGAGAAACTGCTCAAGGAAACACTTACTATTTCGTAAAGATTCGAATATCTTTTACATTTAAGATGTTTCTGTAAAAACCCGAAATTTATTTTACAATGAAGATTCCCCGGAACCGATTTTTTAAAAATAGCAGAGAGGTTTTAAAATTTTGGAAAGAATTACTATTACGCAATGCCCAATGCTTATAACCAAAAAAAGCGGCCTGTTTCCAGACCGCTCTTTTATTATTTTAATAATTCTAAGTGAGTTTATACTAAATCAAACCGATCCAGATTCATCACCTTATCCCAGGCAGCGACAAAGTCGTGTACAAACTTCTCCTGAGCATCGTCACAAGCATACACCTCGGCAATAGCCCGCAGTTCAGAATTAGATCCGAAAATCAGGTCGGCACGGGTACCGGTCCACTTCACATCGCCAGTCTTGCGATCGCGCCCTTCAAAAACATACTGTTTATCGGAGGTAGCTTTCCAGGTGGTGTCAAAGTCCAGCAGATTTACGAAGAAGTCATTGGTCAATGTTTCTGTACGTTTTGTAAATACTCCGTGCTTTGTAAAGCCAAAGTTGGTATTCAATACCCGCATACCACCGACAAGAACTGTCAATTCAGGAGCGGTTAGTTGCATCAATTGCGCCTTATCTACCAATAATTCTTCTGCAGATGCATTGTGTTGTGCCTTATAATAGTTACGGAATCCATCTGCTGCGGGTTCGAGCGGAGCAAAAGCTTCGGCATCGGTTTGTTCCTGCGTGGCATCGGTACGGCCGGGTGCAAAAGGAACTTTCACCTCAAAACCAGCCTTTTTAGCGGCAGCTTCCACACCGGCACATCCACCCAATACGATCAGATCGGCCAAAGAAACTTTTTTACTATCGGTAGCATTGCTGTTGAATTCAGTTTGAATTGCTTCCAGCTTATCTAATACACTGCTCAGCAAAGAAGGATGGTTCACTTCCCAATCCTTTTGAGGGGCCAAACGAATCCGGGCACCATTGGCACCACCCCGCTTATCGGAATTACGATAGGTGGAAGCGGAAGCCCATGCTGTAGAAACCAACTGAGAAATGCTTAAGCCTGAGGAAAGAATTGTTGCTTTTAAGGCATCTATATCAGCTGAGTCTATCAGTTTATGGTCAACAGCGGGAACAGGGTCCTGCCAAATCAATTCCTCGGAAGGAACATCAGGCCCAAGATAACGGTTGATTGGTCCCATATCGCGGTGCGTTAGTTTAAACCAGGCACGGGCAAACGCATCAGCAAGTTCTTCGGGATTCTGATGAAAATGACGGGATACTTTTTCGTAAGCCGGATCGGCACGCAAGGCAATATCTGTAGTAAGCATAAACGGCGCATGCTTCACTTCAGGATTATGAGCGTCAGGAATTGTTCCAGCTCCTCCATTGTTTACCGGACGCCACTGATTTGCTCCCGCCGGACTTTTCGTTAATTCCCACTCGAATCCAAAAAGATGATCAAAGTAGTCGTTACTCCACTTAGCCGGAGTTTTGGTCCAGGCACCTTCCAATCCACTCGTGATGGTATCTGCCCCTTTTCCGGTGTTATACGTATTCTTCCAACCCATGCTTTGCTCTTCCATAGAAGCTCCGGCTGGTTCGCGGCCTACGTATTTTTCAGGATCAGCAGCACCATGGGTTTTACCAAACGTGTGACCACCGGCAATCAGCGCTACGGTTTCATAATCATTCATAGCCATGCGTCCAAATGTTTCACGGATATCATGGGCAGATGCCAATGGATCAGGCTTACCGTTTGGTCCTTCAGGGTTTACATAAATCAAACCCATTTGCACCGCACCCAGAGGATTTTCAAGCACCCGGTTTCCGGTATAACGCTTGTCGCCCAGCCATTCAGTTTCGGGTCCCCAGTAAATATCTTCGGCAGGCTCCCATACATCTTCACGACCACCGCCAAAACCAAAAGGCTTCAGCCCCATAGATTCGAGCGCACAGTTACCAGCAAGAATCATCAGGTCAGCCCAGGAAATCTTTTTACCATATTTCTTTTTTACTGGCCAAAGTAATAAGCGGGCTTTGTCAAGATTGGCATTGTCGGGCCAGCTATTCAGCGGCGCAAAACGCTGTAATCCCATACCGCTTCCACCGCGACCATCAGCTATCCGGTAGGTACCGGCGCTGTGCCAGGCCATACGGATAAGGAAAGGACCGTAATGCCCGTAATCAGCAGGCCACCAATCCTGTGACGTAGTCATTAGTTCAAAAAGATCCTGCTTTACGGCATTCAGATCCAAAGATTTGAATTCTTCCGCATAATTAAAGCCTTTATCCATGGGATCAGACTTGGAAGAATGTTGCCGCAGAATATTTAATTTCAGCGCATTAGGCCACCAATCCTGATTTTTCATACCACTCCCGGCGGCTCTTTTAAGCATACCACCCGAAAACGGGCATTTGCTTTCTCCATTTACATTATAACTTGCACTACTTCCGTGTGCAGTCATGGTGCTACTATTGTCCATATATACTGTATTTTATTTTCTATTGAATTATAAAAGCGAAAGTACCAAATTGTTTAGTTTTTATACAAATTTGTATTGGCAATATAAGCTTTTGAAAGCTCATTAACAAACAGTTATCCCAATTACTACTCCTTCGCTTTTGTGATTCTTTTCCGTATTTAAAAGCCCGAAATATGATCCGGCTGTTTAGTTATATCAGATAATTTAAATGAGAATCTTTTACAATTCGAAACCATAGTCCTTTCAATGATTTTTCAGGAAATATCGAAAAATCAGTATTTCCCAAGTAACGGATTCCCGAAAAAAATTAAATCGTCATTCATTTTGCTCATATCATGCTTTGTAAAATGACCGTCATGGGAAGAATAGGACGTTCAATCTGACCCATTCCTTGCGTTTAAAAACAGATCCTTCTAAATCCTGCCTTTAACAGGTAAAGTATCCTAACCCGGGCACAATAGCTCCTTACCCTTAGATTTGCAGCATAGGGATGGGATGAGCTATTACCACAGTCTCTGATTATACCATAGAAAAAAGATTCAGTGAAGTCATAAGGACGGAATTACATTAAAACCCCTGAACACATATCTTTATTGAAATATGCAAACCTTCGTTCACTACTTTTTACATCTTGTTTTCCCCCTTTTTCCTGCGCTTATTTTTTTCAGAAAAGAATGGAAAAAAGCCTATTTGATCCTATTAGCGACGATGTTGGTTGATCTCGATCACCTGTTAGCCAATCCGATATTTGACCCTGATCGTTGCAGCATCAATTTCCATTATCTGCATCGTTGGTATGTGATGCCTTTTTACTTTTTGATGCTGTTCTTTAAAAAACCCTGGAACATCATTGGTTTAGGTCTTGTTTTACATATGCTGACAGATTATATAGATTGCTTATTTATACTCAATAAATAAGCACCCCAAAATTCTATTTTCTCATACCTGTAAAAAAAGATAAAGGACACTAATGCATCCATCCCGAATACTCCTTAAAACAGCGAAAACTTTATGATTTTAAATCAATACGGCTTGTAAACAAGCAGCCATTTATGAAAATTACCTGCGTATTTTGTTCTCCTTTTATATTTTCAATCTTATTTCCATCCTTTTATGCGTGCTGCTATCTATCATTCCTTTCAGGGCCCTATCGAAATCAGTCAGGTGCCTGACCCTACTGCGCCCGATGAAGGCGTTGTGGTAAAGGTAAGTGCCACCGGACTATGCCGCAGCGATTGGCATGGATGGATGGGACACGATGCTGACATCCGGCTGCCGCATGTACCGGGACATGAACTCGCCGGAAAGGTAGTAGCCGTTGGAAAAAAGGTAAAAGGCTTCAAAACCGGGGATCGGGTAACCGTACCTTTTGTATGCGGATGTGGCTACTGTCCGCAATGCCATGCTGGACAACAACAGGTTTGCGACCACCAATCACAGCCGGGTTTTACTCATTGGGGTTCCTTTGCCGAGTTTGTAGCGCTTGATCATGCAGATATCAATCTGGTGAAAATACCCGAAGGCATTTCCGATACAACTGCCGCCATTCTTGGTTGCCGCTTTATTACCGCTTTTCGGGCAGTAATTGCACAGGGACGCGTAACCGGCGGCCAATATGTAGCAATACATGGTTGTGGCGGCGTTGGACTTTCAGCCATTATGATTGCCGCTTCGCTTGGAGCACAGGTAATTGCTATTGATATCAACGATGATACCCTTTCTATGGCCAAAAACCTCGGTGCTTTTGCAACTGTGAAAGTGGCTCCCGGCGTGGATGTGGTGGCACTGGTAAAAGCCTTATCCAACGGAGGAGTTAATGTGTCGTTAGATGCCCTTGGCAGCGCATCAACTTGTTTCAATTCAGTAAGCAATCTGCGCAAAAGAGGCCGGCATATTCAGGTTGGTTTGATGACGGAAGATCACCAAAATGCCGCTGTTCCCATGGATAAGGTCCTCGCTCATGAATTGGAAATCATAGGAAGTCATGGAATGCAGGCACATCAATATCCGGCCATGCTCGACATGATACTTTCCGGAAAGCTAAAGCCCGAAAAACTGATTGAGAAAACCATTTCACTACAAGAGGCAACAATGGCATTACCCAATATGCATCGTTTTGAACAAAAAGGGATTTGGGTGATTGATTCTTTTTAGACCTGATTTCAGGGTACATGGCCTCTTTGCAAACGGGGTTTGCAGGTTAACCAAAATCAACCATTCACATTAGGAACTTAAAGCATAGATTATCTTTTTATATCCTTTCCTTAATCTACAAATCAGATAGGTTTTATCCCCTACTTTTAACTCCATAAGTATTTTAGTTATATAAAAATATCCGAGGAGATACCTATTAAGGTTCTACAAAGGCTATAAATTCATTCTTATGAAGACAGGATTATGCCTCCTGATTGCAGTATGCATCTTTGCAAGCTGTAAGCAATCAGAACCCCTTTGGATTGTTTCTGCACCCGCAGGTGACGACCCGGTTAGGATAGACCGCACCGGACAAACCATATTACCAAACGGGCGCTTCATTACCCCGGCAGGCACCTGTATTTCTACAGCCCCGCATCCATACGGACTTACCCTGAGTGCCGATGGAAATGTAGCCGTTACCGCCAATTCAGGTACCAATCCGCTTTCTATTACCATCATCCGCAACCTGCTCAGCAGCAATCCCGAAGTACAGCAAATTCCTCCCGGGCCTTCGACTGACAAAGGCGTACTAGCCTCTGTTTTTATGGGATTGGCCATTTCGCCCGATAACCAAACCATCTATGTAGCCGGCGGACAGGAAAACAAAATTTATCTGTTTGATGTGTCTACCGGAGCGGCCAAAGGCTTTATGGATTGTGCTTATCAGGATGAAGCTATCGATTACACGCATGGCTATATCGGCGATCTTAAACTTTCCAAAGACGGTAAGACCTTGTATGCGGTAGATCAGATAGGATTTCGGATGGTGATGCTGAATACTGAAACGAAGACTTTGCAGCAATCCGTTCCCGTTGGCCGGTATCCTTTTGGCATCTGCCTTTCGCCCGATGGCAATAAAGTATTTGTAGCCAATGTTGGGATGTTTCAATATGGCTATATTAAAAACGGAAAGGGAAAGGATGCAGGCGTTCAGCCTATTGATTATCCGGCTTTCGGGTATGGCTCCAAAGACATGCAGGAAGGCATCGAAAAAGACAGTTTATCCATTCCCGGGTTGGGTGGCATGAATGCCGCAGAAGCTTCTTCGGTATTTGCCATAGATGTAAAAAATCCGTCCAATCCCAAGGTAGTGGCCAAAATAAAAACCGGTCATTTGGTGGGCGCTTTGGTAGAAGATATTCCTGCCGTAGGCGGCTCGAGTCCGAACTCGATGGTCGCTACAGACAAGTATGTATTCGTCAGCAATGGCAGTAATGATAATGTTTCGGTGATTTCTATCGAAAAAGATACCGTTGCCCAAACCATTCCCTTTAAGCCGGACAATCGCTTACGGAAATTCCGTGGTGTATTGCCCTTCGGGTTGGCATTGAGTCCCGACCAACAACAATTGTTTGTTGCCGAATCGGGCATCAATGCGGTGGCTGTTATCCGGATGTCTGATTTTAAAATATTGGGCCATATCCCTACCGGATGGTTTCCCTCCAAAATTGAGGTAACCCCTGATGGCAAAAAACTGATCATCGCCAATGCCAAGGGATTTGGCAGCGGTCCGAATGGGGGCAGTACTTTCACTCCCGGACCCGAAGGCAGTTATATTGGTTCTTTAATGAAAGGTACTGTACAAATCGTCGATATCCCGGATGAAAAGACTTTAGGCAGAATGACCGAACAGGTAATCAACAACAACTTCAAATTTACCAAAGCAACAGATCCGGTTTTTGCCACCCGAAAAAACAACCCGATCCCATTGTATCCCGGTGAAAAAGAAAGTCCGATCAAACACATCGTATTTATTTCAAAGGAAAACAGAACGTACGATGAGGTATTCGGGCAGGTAAAAAAAGGGAACGGCGACCCAACCCTTGCCAGGTTTGGCAGGGGTGCAAGTTTCTCCAACAGCAAAGGCGGGGACTCCATAAAAGAAGCAACCGTCATGCCCAATCACCTGGCGCTTGCTGAAGCTTTTGGTATCTCAGATAATTTTTATGTAGACTCTGATGTTTCCGCCGACGGACATCGCTGGCTAACAAATACCTACCCCAACGAATGGTGTGAAACCGCTACAGCAGCGAGTTATGGAGGCAACCGTAACTTCCGCGAAGATTCCAAAGCGCCGGGGGTATTTGCTATGAACGGGGCTGCAGGGGCTATTTACCCGGAAGACTACAACGAAGCAGGTTCTATGTGGGATCATTTAGCCCGGCATCAGGTCGGATTTTACAATTTCGGATTCAGCATCATGTTTGAACCTGCGCTATACAAGCAAGAATACAAATACACCGGTATCAGGCAATTTGTAAACTTTCCCATGCCGGCACCGCTGTTTGATCGTACATCCAAAATGTTTCCTACCTACAATATGGCTATCCCCGATCAGTTTCGGGTTGATCAGTTTATGAAGGAAATGGATGAAAAATGGATCCGCGGGAAGGATACGATGCCGGCTTTTACCACAGTAATTCTGCCAAACGACCACGGAGCAGGCGAACGACCGGAAGCCGGCTATCCTTTCCGGGAAAGCTATATGGCCGACAATGACCTTGCCGTTGGACGGATTGTAGAGTATCTTTCTCATACTCCTTACTGGAAAAATATGCTGATTGTAATCACTGAAGATGATGCACAAAACGGAGTGGACCATGTAGATGCCCACCGCAGCATCCTGATGATGATTTCTCCCTGGGTGAAAAAAGATTATGTGAGCCATAAACATACAAGTTTTGGCAGCATCTTTAAAACCTTCTGGAATATTTTGGGATTGCCCTATCTGAATCAGTATGATCTCGGTGCTTCGGATCTCAGCGATTTTTTCACCAACGAACCCGACTATACGCCGTACAATGCCTTAAATGCAGATCGCCGCATTTTTGATCCGCAAAAAGCACTCGACCCTTTCGATGAAACTTTTAACTGGAAAGCTTTAAGTGAATCGCCGGAAATAGACAAAGTGGAAGACATGCTGAAAGACAGCAAGGAGCAGGATGCGTACCGGCTGGAAAACAGGGAACGGAAATAAGGGGAAAGACAGCCCCACCCCCTTCCCCTCCCCGAAGGAGAGGGGTGCCTCCCGGTAAAAGGCTCATTTATTATGTGGCTTAAGAAATTTGGAGATTGTGAAAAGTGAAAGGTCAAACGTGAACAATCGATAGCTATCGGAAGTGAAAAATGAAAGCACCTCCGCTTCGAATCCTAATGAATCCGATCCTAGTGCAACTTCGTGCCCATTGGGTCTTTGTGGTTCAAAAAAAACGGGATTCCGATCCCAAAAGCCCGTGACTATCAGCAGTGAATCTCATTTTTCAGATTCGCTTCGCGCAATCATAAACAATAAATAACAAACCAGGAACAATAAACCAAAAACAACAAACTAAACCACTTCATTGGTCAAAGGCTTTCCTTTCTCAAAATCAGAAATATTCTGAATGGTAACCAAGGCAATCTGCGTTAAGGCCTCTTCCGTTAAAAATCCCTGGTGGGCTGTAATCAATACATTGGGAAAACTCATCAATCGTAGAATCACATCATCCTGAATAATATCCTCACTCAGGTCTTTAAAAAACAATTTCCCTTCCTGTTCATACACATCAATACCAAGATAGCCAAGCTGTCCGGTTTTAAGCGCTACGATCGCCGCATGGGTATCAATCAATCCGCCGCGGCTTGTATTGATCAGCATCGCGCCCCGCTTCATGCCCGCAAGCGTTTTTTCATTAATCAGGTGCTTTGTATCTTCTGTAAGCGGGCAGTGCAGCGAAACGATATCACTTTGAGCAAGCAGCTCCTCTAAGGTAACATACACCACACCGGCAGCTTCCATCTCCGGGCTTTTATACAGGTCATAAGCAAGCACTTTGCAGCCAAAACCGAGCATTATTCTGGCGAGGCATTGTCCGATTTTGCCTGTACTTACAATGCCGGCAGTTTTTCCATACACGTCAAAACCGGTGAGTTTGTCCAAAGAAAAATTCCCCTCTCTTACCCGGTTATAAGCCTTGTGGGTTTTGCGGTTCAGGGTCATCATGAGCGCCACTGCATGTTCGGCTACCGCATAGGGAGAATAAGCCGGAACCCGCGCCACCTGCAGCCCCAAACTCTTTGCCGCCACAAGATCTACATTGTTATAACCCGCACATCGCATGGCAATCAGCCGGATACCCATTTCTGATAGCATACCGAGAATCCGCTCATGAAGGTGATCGTTTACAAAAGCACATACTACATCATGACCCTGTGCAAGATTTACGGTGGAAGTACGAAGCCGCTCTGTAAAATAGGAAACAGTATGATGCAGGCTGTATTTTTCAAAATAAGCCCTGTCATAAGATTGTGTGGAAAAAAATGCGATTTTCATGGAGGTAATTTACACTGAAATATCCACTTTATTTTTAAAAATAATCAAATACATGGCATCTGCATCACCCAAAAAATCTGCACCCTTGATTAAAAGTAGAAAAATAATGTTTGGAATATTAATTGAATAAGGTTTTCCCCTATTTTTAAATTCAAATCATTTGCATGGAACAAACCACCTGCCTCAACTGCCAAACAGAACTAAACGGTCAATTTTGTTATCAATGCGGCCAAAAAATAACCCACCGCTATACTGTTAATCATGTTTTTCACGAATTAGTTCATGTATTTACGCATGCTGATAAAGGTATTTTTTCTTTCGCCTGGAACATCCTTAGAAAGCCGGGGCTCATTGCCCTCGACCTTGTAGAAGGCAAGCGAAAAAGACATTTTAATATGTTTCAATACCTGATTATAATAATAGGCATCGTTACTTTCATTATGGTTAAAAGCAATATAATGGTTTTAGTTGCTGAAAATATGAACCAAATGATGGATATTAAAGCAAGTACCCGGCAACAGGAATTTCAACAAAAAATTACCTACACGATTCAAAAGTATAATAACCTGTTTCAGATGGCACTCATTCCACTTTTTGCGTATTTCTCCTGGCGTTTTATGGGAAAACGAAAAAAGTATAATTATGCAGAAAACATTGTGCTGCATACTGCAGCAGGTGCTCAAAGTAATACTATGGCACTTGTAACCACGACCCTATTTATGCTCTCTCAAAATCCAACTTATTTTAATATAATGATGCTTATTTCATTTGGGGTGCTCTTATTCTCATTTTCTCTCAGCTATCGCCAGTTTTATAAAATCAGCTGGCCAAAAGCCATCGGGTTTGCATTTCTCATATCCACAATCAGCTATATTATTCAATCTTTGTTATTGGGAATCATTGCAGTTATTTATGTACTTATAACCCATTAGAAACAATTCATATATAAAAAAAGTGTACCGTGAAGTCACTTTACTCCTGTATTTTTTAAATTCCTTTTTGTTCATGCCCCATCGGGAAATCGGATTAATTTTGAAAAATAACATCAGGGCTTTTATCCTTTTTTGAATTTCTGCACAGTAACCCCTAATTAATATTAGAATTTAACCATGAGCATATTGAAATGAATAATTAATCTGGAATATGCAGCCTGTTCCGACATTTTTCTTCTAAAAAAAATAGTTTGAGATTGGCTTTTAGAGTCAAAGCCTTGTATAAAACTAAGAAAAGGTCTTTCTTGTTTTACCCGATACAACAAAAAAAGCACTTCTACAATCTCCGAAGAAAAAATTATTATTGCCTGATCGATGAATAATATTTAATTTTCAGCATGATCAAACAACTCCTTCGTATTTCGTTCTCAACGCTTTATGTTCTTTTTACCTTCATTTCTTTACAGGCACAGGTCTCTTCGAAAGCTGTACCAAAAATTGAAAACGGCGAAGCACAGATTGTGGATGCCTTTAAAGATGCTTCAAAATGGATCCGCCAAGACCTTTGGGTGGAAACCGGCTTTGATACAGATGGGGATGGCAAACCCGATCGCATGCATGTGGATGTAACCCGGCCGGTACAAACCGATATGGATAGTTTAAAACTGCCGGTTATCTATATTTCAAGTCCCTATTTTGCAGGGGTTGCTCAGGATGTACCCGGTCTATTCTGGAATATCAAACACGAACTTGGTGCCGCTACCGGGCCAAGAGTTCATCCGGAAGTGGTTCGTTCGGGCAAAAGACCCGTTATATCCAATGAAGGTATCAATATCTGGGTACCAAGAGGATATATTGTAGTTCATTCTTCTTCCCCTGGTACCGGCTTGTCGCAGGGCTCGCCTACCGTTGGTGGCGACAATGAATCGCTGGCACCGAAAGCCGTTATTGACTGGCTTTGTGGTCGGGCAAAAGGATACACAGATCCTTACGGTGGAGAACCGGTAACCGCTTACTGGAGTACCGGAAAGGTAGGCATGACGGGTACATCATACAACGGTACGATTCCTTTGGCTGCGGCTACCACCGGTGTTAAAGGGCTTGAAGCCATTATACCGATTGCTCCAAACACTTCGTACTACCATTACTACCGTTCCAATGGACTCGTTCGCTCACCGGGTGGTTATCCCGGCGAGGACGTGGATGTATTGTACGATTTCATTCACAGCGGCGACGAAAGCAAAAGATCCTATAGCAATACTACCGTTCGGGATACTGAAATGAAGAATGGCATGGACCGCCTAACCGGCGATTACAATGATTTCTGGGCCGGGCGCGATTATCTGAATGATATGAAACCCATGAAGGCTGCGCTGCTTATGTCACATGGCTTTAACGACTGGAACGTAATGCCTGAACATAGTTACCGTATTTATAAGAAAGCCTCCGAAATGGGTTTACCTACCAAAATATTTTACCATCAAAACGGACATGGCGGTCCGCCACCACTGAGCATGATGAACCGCTGGTTTACCCGCTATCTTTTTGGGGTTGAAAATGGGGTTGAAAAGGAGCCGAAAGCATGGATCGTTCGGGAGGATGATAAAATAGATCAACCCACTGCCTACAAAGATTACCCCAATCCCGACGCTTCTCCGGTTGCCTTGTACCTGACCAAGGGTGCCCCCAACGCAGGTGGGTTGTCGTTACAAAAAGGAAAAAATCAGGGAACCGAAAAGCTTACAGATAATTACTCTTTTGATGGGACTACACTCGCCAAAGCCGAAAACACAGAATACCGGCTGCTGTACCTCTCCCCCAGTTTGCAACAAGACCTTCATTTATCCGGGCTGGCTAATATCACTATAAAATTGGCATCCAATAAACCTGCTGCCAATCTTTCAGTTTGGTTGGTATCGCTCCCCTGGAATGATGCACGGAATGCAAAAATCACTGACAACATCATTACAAGAGGATGGGCTGATCCACAGAATTACAAATCGCTTACTCAAAGTGAACCACTTGTTCCCGGTAAATTTTATACGATACAATTTGACCTCCAACCCGATGATCAGATCCTGAAAAAGGGTCAGCAAATCGGATTGATGATCTTTTCAAGCGACCGCGACTTTACGCTTTGGCCAGAGCCCGGCACTCAATTAACTGTCGATTTAGAAGGCACCAAACTAACCCTGCCTGTTGTAGGGGGTGAAAAAACTTTCACAGAAGCTACACAACTACCGGCAAAGGGTTCCCGCTAAATTTTCTTAAATTAAGCCCATGAATAAAATTAAACTTGCAAACTATAACGAGCTTAAAGACAAAACTCCCACGGCCCATCAAGTCAACGGGCTTGATCTTGTAACCATCAGGTACGACGATAAAGTATCTGTTTTATATGGTCGATGTTTACACAGAGGCGCACTTTTAGCAGATGGTCATATTGATGGAGAAAATCTGATTTGCGGTGTGCATGGTTGGGATTTCCGTTACGATACCGGAGTAAGCGAATACGATAATGATGAGGCTCTTCCTAAGTTTTTTGCAGAAGTAAGAGAGGATACGGTTTGGATAGATGAAGATGAAATAAACGCATACCTCGAAAAACATCCACAACCTTTTAACCGGGACGAATACCTTGGTCAATACGCCGACACAAATCCTGAATCCACAGAACCTTACAATGGATTTATAAAATCACTGGCGAAAAACGGTTTAAAAAGCTACGGCAAACACGGGCCTTCCGAATCAATGGGGGTGGACAGGAACACCTTACCAAAGTGGGAAGACATTCAGTTTTTACCCGCACAGCTTGCCACACGGCCCCTGCTTGACGAAGTAGATGTGACCACCCAAACGATTATTGGCCCCAAGGCTAAAAAGCCTTTGGTACTTGATATCCCTTTGTTTGTATCCGACATGAGTTTTGGCGCATTATCCCGCGAAGCAAAAATTGCCTTATCCAAAGGAGCCGAATTGGCAGGGACGGGTATTTGTAGCGGAGAAGGTGGTATGCTTGCAGAAGAACAGGCCAACAATTCGAGATATTTCTACGAACTCGCTTCTGCCAAATTTGGTTTCTCCTGGGACAAAGTAAAGAAAGCACAGGCCTTTCATTTCAAAGGCGGACAAGGAGCAAAAACCGGCACAGGTGGTCATTTACCGGGCAAAAAAGTGAATGAAGAGATTGCGGAAGTCAGAGGTCTTAAAGTTGGAGAAACGGCAATTTCCCCGGCTGCCTTCCCGGATCTGATTACTCCGGAAGACTTTAAGCATTTCGCCAATGAGGTTCGGGAAAAAACAGGTGGCATACCGGTTGGTTTTAAAATAGCTGCGAGCCATATTGAAGCGGATATTGATTTTGCCCTGAAAGTGGGGGTCGACTATATTATCCTCGATGGTCGGGGTGGAGGAACAGGGTCTGCGCCTTCCATTTTGCGTAACAATATCAATGTACCTACGATTCCCGCACTTGCAAGAGCAAGAAAACATTTGGATAAAACGGGTGCCAAAGACGTAACCCTGATTATTACAGGCGGTCTTCGGGTACCTGAAGACTTTGCCAAAGCAATGATGTTGGGAGCCGATGCGATTGCTTTAGCTAATGCTGCTATCCAGGCTATAGGTTGCCTTGGTATGAGGGCCTGTGGAAGTAACAATTGCCCGGTAGGTATTGCTACCATGAAGGAAAATTTGCGCAGCCGGTTGATTGTAGATGAATCGGCGAAGCAACTGAGTACCTTTTTCGGGGCTGCTACCGATTTGGTTAAAGTAATTGCAAGGGCCTGCGGTTATGCCGATATACGTCAGTTTAACCACGACGATCTTACAACTATGAATTATGAAATGCACCGGATGACAGGCATTACTTATTCGGGAGTAGGAATTTAAAGAAGAAAATTATCAATATTTGTAATGGGTTAATTTAGTAAGGATATATCCAAATAAATACCAGAACTTAGGTTAAAAAATATGTTTACCACAAACTCTCAAGCAGTCGTAAAAAAGTAACGGCAGCAGTTTTACGGTGGTATGCCTCCTGTTTAAACTGATCGATCCTTCCGGAATCAATTATAATTCCTCCCACCCATACGGCCGTTGGATGTTGCAGGGTACGAAGGTCCTGCAAAGGATTATTTTTGGATAAGATAAGATTCGCTTTTTTACCCGGCTCGATTGTTCCGGTATTGGTGAGCAAAGCAGATACTTGAGCAGGATTGACCGTGGCTGTTTGAAGTGCCTCATAAGGCGTTAACCCAGCCTGAACATAATAGGCAAGTTCTTCATGCGTGGAAAATCCCGGTGGGGCGTACATAATGCCTGCATCTGTTCCGCAGATAATGCGCACACCTGCTTCGTGCATTTTCTTAATGATATACAAATGAAAATCATGCTGCTTTTTGATTCTTGACAATGTTTGAGGATCATAATCCTGTTCAGTGATCCAGCGGTTATAATCATCGGCAGAACCCAAACGCACAAAAGTTGGATTCATATAGCCAGCTGCCTGACTTTTTTTAATAGCTGCTCCCTTTTCCAGGATATCGATGATATTCTGATAAATTGTAAGCGTTGGAGTATGCGCCATATTACTTTTCAGGTACAGGGCTATGATACTGTCCAGTTTAACACTATCAAGCTTGAATTTCAATCCTTGCTGAACAATATCTTCGGTATGCTCTATCGACTCAAATCCGGGCTGAAAATGATAGGAATAAGGCACTTCGAAACTTGGATGAGCTGCAATAGGCATTTGCAGGGCAAGCGACTGCTTGAGAATAGCATCATAAATAGGCTTCGGCATGCCGGAATAAGTTTTTATTACATCATAGCCTTGTCTTTTATATTTTGCAATCATCGCCGATGCTTCCTGAGGACCTTCTAACTGCTTTTTATCAACGCCATAATCATCGGGTCCGGTTAGCTTGGGTGTGGTAGTAATAAAGGTCGGACCAATAAGGTATCCGGTTTCTAATTCTTTTTTCAAACGCAGATGGTACGGGATTCCCCACATGTTTCGAACGGCAGTTACCCCATTTGCAAGATACAATCCGAGCGCATGCGCATCCCATATATGTACGTGCATATCGGTAAGTCCCGGACATAAATAACCTCCTTTGGCTTCTACCACCGGATCGGTATTTCCTGCAGGCATTTCATCTGTAATGGAAATCAAAACACCGTTTTTAATCAATACGAATTTTGAGTATAACACAGTATCGGTGTTCATAGGCACCACATGTGCGTTAGCAATCAAATAAGAATTCTGTTGTAAACCCGGATGCTGTTTGATTCTGAGATATCCTGTCCGTTTATGATCAATAAAATAAATAAAAAGAGAGATCGTAAACAAAATGAAAACAATGATTATTACAGTACCTACAATTCTTTTTATCCATTTCATTTGTTCATTTTTTAGTGCGTCTCTACGCTGTAGAGACTGGTTTTTATTTGTCATGTTTTAATCCCGGCTTATCCGGGATGGTTCCTATAGCTATCGGATCCGAATGTTCGGATCCTGATGACGACTCGTGCTGAGTGTTCCGTTGCTCGTGGGGATCCGAAGGTTCGGATTCAAATATTCATTTTTAGTGCATCTCTACACCGTAGTGATTGGTTTTAATGCACAGATATGCCTTTTGGCAGACTTGGTACTTCCAGCCCTCTTGTATCGCGGACTGCCCACCCGGTTGCAAGCAGTTTTCTTTAAGTACGTTTACCGAAAAGTTTTAACGAAAGTCTGTAAGTATCAAAAACAATCATTCTATCAATTTGAATGACAGGTGTATTTACCTAAAAGTTCAATAAAGTAAAAACTATATATTGAATCAGTAAATATTTATACCGGATTAAAAAAGCTGTTTATCCCGGATAAAATAATCAAAGGAAGGCTTTTCATGAAATACACATTACTATACAATCAAATTTTTTAATCATGGCTTATAGTTGAATGTTTTTGTGAAACATAAATGTTAGAAATAGCAACTTATAGTAAACCAAAAAAGGTTTATTAGTCATAATGGCTTGAGAAATTCGATAGAGGCTGTCAACTGGCCAAATGCCAGATTTAAATAAAAAAAAATTTGGTTGCTTTCACTTATTCCAAAAATATTTCCTTCATAAGCATCGGATAATTCATTGAAACAACCTTTTATTGGAATTATAAAAAAAGCAAACAAATGGAAGAACAAGGATAAGAGCCTGATAACCAAAAAACTCACCAAACCTTACCCAAGTGCCTTCTCCATCACCCGCTGGTGTTGAGCTGGCTTTGGAAGCAGCACATACCGGAAAACAAGTACAGCTCCAACTCCGCAAAACCCCTCTGCCATTAAGGTAAATGGCGCCCCCATTGCTTGAGCGAGCGCCCCGATCACCAATCCCCCAATAGGCATCATCCCTAAAAATGCCATGACATAATAACTGAGCACCCTGCCCCGCATACGCTCTTCTACATGGGTTTGAATATAGGTATTGCTTGAGGCGATTTCAATAAGCATGCCCACTTCGGCAATTACTATAAAAAACAGAGCCAAATAGAAATTGGTGGTGTAAGAAAAAGCCATCAGCCCAACGCAGAAGACCGCTGCAGAATAGGTAATCAACCGCAATAAACTTGCTCTTGACTTTCGCATGGCCATATATACGGCTCCAATCAAGGCTCCAAGTCCGGCAAAACTATTCAGCCAGCTAAAAGTGGTAACATCCCCCTTGAAGACGGTAGATGCATAAACAGGAAGCAATGTTGTATAAGGCATTACAAAAAAACTGATCATAGCAGTCAGCAAAATCACTGACCGGATCCCGCGGTTTCCCTTTAAGTATTGATAGCCCTCTTTCAGCCCCACCCAGATAGGTTCGGTATTTGGAGGGCGTTCCGGTTCTTTGATTTTCATAAATAGCAAAGAGACGATCACCGTCAGGAAACTCAGAAAATTCAGCATAAAACAAACATCTTCTCCATAGCGACTCAATAAAATACCAGCCACCACAGGACCCAGTAAACGTGCCATTGTGACCATGGTAGAATTCAGCGCAATGGCATTCGGCAGATCTTTTTTATCTTCCACCAGCACTATCATCAACGATTGTCTTGAAGGCGTATCAAAAGCATTGATTACCCCAAGCAGCACACTCAGAACAATGATCAGTTCTATATTATATACATCGGTCCATACTACCCATGCAAGCATACCGGCCTGCAACATGGAAGCAATCTGAGTAACAAGCAATGTCTTGTAGCGACTGTGCCGATCGGTAAATGCTCCGGCATAAGGCGACAAAAATAAAATTGGAATTTGCCCTGCAAAAGCCACCAAACCCAGCATAAAAGCTGATTGTGTCATAGAATATACCAGCCAACTAATTGCAATCCGTTGCATCCAGGTACCAATCAGGGAAATAGCCTGCCCGGAGAAAAATAAACGAAAATTGCGATTGCGTAGCGCACTTAATGAAGCAGGTAGCGTAAAATAAGACATGAACAAAACAAAGATAGCCTTAAACAAAAAGGCCTAAAAAAAAGGACTGAATGTTAATGACACTCAAAACAGCCCTATAGTTCAGCATGAAACCGGAGGCCGTTTCCTGAAATTACGAGTCTATATAAATTTGGAGGATCCTTTGCAAACATCAAATACAAGGAAAGTGCTTAAAGTAATCCACTACGACCAGAAAGCCCGGGTGTTTGAAAAAAACACTCCATCTGACAGCATTTTTTAAGATTGGAAAAACAAAGAGTAACATATGGTGTGTTTTTTAAACCTTTTTTTATACTTTTCCAAAACATGAATTGGCCTGTTTATTTTTTCTGTACGTTTCTATTCGCTGGCTGTAGTCCATCAAATATGCCAAATCAACAATATCCTCAATATACCATAAGAGCTTCTCTGGATCAATCCGGAGACAGTTTGTTTATCCGAATTGGCAATCCCTTGCAAGCCCCCATCCGCGCTTATTTAAAAAGTACAGATAAGGGCTTGCAGAATATTCTCAGGACAATCGGTCCTGTTTTGGTAGCCCCACTCAAAGACACTACCCTTCTTCTCCATTATCCCGGAAGAGAAAAACCACTTGTAAATATCCAAACCAAATTAGGGGATCCCGGTGAAGCGATCCTGCAAAACAGTTTTGAATTGCCTTTTCCTACAGGAAAAACGTATCGGGTAATTCAGGGTAATGATATGCTTCCAACACACAACTCACCGTCTTCCCGGTTTGCTATTGATATTAATCTACAAAAAGGTGATACCATATGTGCTGCAGAAGGCGGTTTTGTAGTTAGTGTGGTAGCTCAATACAAGCGAGGAGGCGCGGGATCTCAATGGAAACCCTTTGGGAATTATATTACGCTGTTTCATCCGGTATCCGGCTTGTTTAGCCAGTATGTTCACCTGCGATATCAGGGAAGTCTTGTGGCTGTTGGAGATAAGGTAAATGCGGGTCAACCCATTGGTTTTGCCGGCCTTACCGGCCAAACCAATATCGAACACCTTCATTTTAACGTACTCTCTCCTGCCGAAAATGAAAATGGATTGATTTCCGTTCCTGTAGTTTTTAAAGAAGGATATGCAGGAAAAGACCTTCAAAAAGGCCAAAAACTCACCAAAAAATAAAGTGCGAAACCCTTAAAAAATAATTACTCCTTCAAATCGAATACCACTTTGGCATTTTTCTGTTCATTGGAAGAAATACTAACGGTATATCGTTTGCTGCCAGCCGTTATGATCATCAGAGAAGTGTTTGGAGGAATACTTCCGAGATTATGCGCTACCATCACAATTTCATGATGTGGCTCCTGCTGATTGATTTTTATGGTAAACCGAAGCGGTTTGGCAGATAAAAGGGCCTGTGCTATTACAGTACGGTTGTTGTGAAAAACACTGATGGTATCCCCGTCTACTTCCCCATTATCATACAATTCCACAATAATTTCAGATACAGGCACTTCAATGCGTTTCACCAAAGGATTCGCCCTCAGTAAAAGCGGTTCGGGAACAGGAACTGGTAATTCTTTTTTTATCCCGATATCCGGATCTCTTTCTCTTTCAAATGGGACAGGAGCCGGTGGCTGAATACGGGTCTTTTCAGCAGCGGTACTTGGAGGAACTTCGGTTGATACAGGTACAGGCCTCTTTTGCAGCACCGGCTTGGATTTTTCGGAAGGCAATTCTTTTTTCACTTCAGCAGGTCCGGGTTTATTTTCAGGAATATTTACAGCAAGCACCATTACATCATCTAATGCAAAATCGTTTCCACATCCCCCGGAAGAAACATTATCTATACGAATCCTTACCCTATTTACCCCGGAAGGCAAAGTAAAGCGTCCCTTGAAATAACGCCATCGCGGCGCAGGGGTAGCCACAATATTTCCGGTCTGCATATTTTGTATCAAAGTTCCGTTTTCGCGTTCCACCCGAATCAAAATGTTAGGTGGTGTAGGAGTACAACCTGTTGCGCTGAGGCATATATTTACAAGCCACAGTGAAATTTCATAGGTCGAATTTTCTTCCAGTTTTTCAAGATCATAAAGAAAAAAAGAGCCCGGGCTTTCACTGGCATTCACGACCATCATATTTCCGTCCATATCTCCTTCAGTATGATCCTGAAGCAGCGTATGCCAGCGTCCTTCAAAGCAATTACGGGTATAGTTTGTAATCGCATAATATCCATCATCCGGACAGAAACTCCCCGTTTTGCGGTAATTGGGTAATTCACCGGCATTAAGTATCGTTGACTGTTTCGAAGTTCCAAAATCCAGTAAAAGAGCGGGAGCAGGCGATAAAGACTGACCTAAACCAACGATAACCATTATCATGCAACCTAAATTCAAAATAAAACTCAATAAAAATCTGGAGGACATGATATTACTTGATTACCCAAAAATGAAACTTATTTCTGAGTATCAAACTACCATTCATCTAATTTTTGAATATTATGAAAGCAAATAATAAATCCGCTTGCAATTTACATGGACCCAAGTCTTTCTGATTGATTGCTTACTTAGTGAAAATATACCACCGAATAATATACCTTACCAACAGACATAAGAATAACAATAAGACCCTTCATTTAACATATATGAGTATTTATATGTCTTATTTGTGAGATTATAAAGCACCAAATTAGAATGAAAAGGTTATGAAATTTGGAGTCGATCTCCTGTATTTTCGCTTATTCTAAATCTCAGAATGCTCACATATTGCTTTAAGTCTGAAACCAAAAAGCTTTCAATTGCTTTATTTCATGATAAATAAGTCTAATATTTTATTTGAAAAATAAATTCCAGGCTTGAAAAAACAGATTGATAATATATTTTCACATATTTCTTAACCCTTTGATATACAAGGTAACTGAACAGCAATGCCCCGTAAATTTAAAACGGGTAAGCAGGAAATAAACTTTTTTAAGCATTTCTGATATCTTTTTGAAGAAAAAATCGAACAATCGAATATATTCGTTTTTTCTGAACCGATTTAAAAGATCACTTTCGGCTTAGTTAAATGAAAATTCTCTTTTGCAGAAAAAATCATGTGATATTCCTTTTATAAAAATCAATAATGAAAAACTACACTGTCGACCCTGAAAGTAAATGGGATTACGAAAACGGATTTTATCTGACTTGTGAGACTAACCGAATCGGAAAACTACTGAATCACCTTGAAATTTATAAAAAGATCCAACACCTGCCCGGCGCCATCATTGAATTCGGCGTTTACAAGGGTACCTCTTTGGTCCGTTTGCTTTCCTTCAGAGACTTATTGGAAACCCAAAGTTCACGGAAAGTTGTGGGTTTTGATATTTTTGGAAAGTTCCCCAATAATCTGGAGATGGAAGAAGACAGGGAATTTGTTGAAAAATTTGAAGGTGCCGGGGGCTATGGTATTAGTAAGGAAGAACTCGATACTCATTTGAAAGCCAAAGGCTTTTCCAATTACGAATTGGTTGCAGGAGATATAATGATTACATTACCTGAATTTCTGGATAAAAATCCGGCTCTTAAAATCTCCTTACTTCATATTGATGTTGACGTTTATGAACCATCCAAATTTATCCTGGAAAACCTTTGGGAGAAACTGGTAGCGGGTGGAATCTTAATGCTTGACGATTATGGGACCGTAGCCGGGGAAACCAAAGCTGTAGATGACTTTTTTAAAGATAAAAATATCCTTATTCAAAAACCGAAATATAATCACATCCCTTCCTTTCTTATTAAACCATGAGTATTTGAAAGCGCTCCCCTCCTGAATTTTAG
Organism: Chitinophagaceae bacterium; assembly: GCA_041739485.1. Taxonomy (GTDB): domain Bacteria; phylum Bacteroidota; class Bacteroidia; order Chitinophagales; family Chitinophagaceae; genus Phnomibacter. The sequence continues at coordinate 8,036 of JBGSNV010000045.1, read as the reverse complement.
GAATTGATAAAGCAGGCTTCCCTGAGAGATAAAAAGCAAACTCCTTTCATATTCAATGGTTTATCTATACAACAATCTTATTCAGGGAATTTTTATTTCATAAATTCAGGATTCTCTTAAAAAATTAAATATTATTGCATTGCTATTAATTTATCTGTTTATACATTACAGAAAATTTTAGCTTACTTCCTACCAAAACGTACAATAAGCGAATGCTTATGGATCGATCCTATGTAAATCAGATTAAAAATGATGACGTACCTTCCCTACGCCTCGGTTTTATCGTGCAGGCAAGGATTGGATCAACAAGGCTTCCGGGTAAAGTACTCAAAGATTTTTATAAGGAGCAATCTATACTTGATATTATCATAAAAACCATTATTTCTTCAGAAATTCCGGCTCCATTTATTATTGCAACCGGAGATGATGCTGAAAACCAACCTATAAAAGACTTTTGTATTGAAAATAAATATCCATTCTTTTGTGGCAGCGAAGAAGATGTACTTGAAAGATTTATAAAATGCGCGGATCATTTCAAGCTGGATTATGTTATCAGAATTTGTGCAGATAATCCTATGTTGGATGGAATATTGATGAAACAACTCTATACAGAAGGAATATATAATCCTGAACAGGATTATATAAGCTTCAAGGTAGATAATGAAACGCCAGCTATACGATCTCATTGGGGCTTATTTACTGAATGGGTTAAGGTGAGTGCTTTAAAACAAATCTCGGAACAAACCGCAGATACTTTCTTTCATGAACATGTAACCAATTATATCTATAATCATCCTGAAAGTTTTAAAATACATTGGATAAAAGCTCCGGATACTATTTGGGAAGAAAAGCAAATGAGATTTACTATAGATACCCCGGACGATTTTAAAAATATGCAATTGCTCTATCAACAAATGAAAAAATCTCCTTTACCATTACATTATAAAACTTTAATGGAGACTGCTCTTAAAAACCCCAATACTTTTAAAATAATGCAATCAGAAATCAAGAAACACAATAAATGAAACAAGAAGATACTATATATGTAATAGGAGAAATAGGGCAAAATCACAACGGTTCCGTAGATATAGCAAAACTTATTATAGATGCAGCCTCGAGACCAGTTAAGGAACCCCTTTTCAACATGCCTTTTAAACCAATGAATGCTGTTAAACTTACAAAAAGGGACTTGAACGAAGAACTTTCTGAATCAGAAATGAAGCGCCTTTATGAAAGCCCACATGCTTTTGGTAAGACTTACGGCGAACACCGGAGCAAACTGGAATTGAATGATGAGCAGCATACCGACTTATTTCATTATGCCAAAGCTAAAGGCCTTGACTTTGTAGAAACGCTTTGTGCAGTTGGTTGCCTTTCCTTGCTGAGGCACTTTACTCCGGATTACCTGAAAGTTGCAAGCAGGGATTTGACTAATCTACCCTTATTGCAGGCACTTGCAGAAACCAAAATCCCCATCATTCTTTCTACAGGTATGGCGGGCAAAGTCGAATTGGATATGGCCTTGGATATTGTGGCCCGGGAACATAGCAATATTTATATCTTGCATTGTGTTTCTCAATATCCCACCCGTCCTGAAAATGTAAATCTTCGAACCATAACCTGGCTTTTAAAAAATTACCCTGCCTATAAGATCGGGTATTCCGATCATACTATCGGCATTTCTACCCCGGTACTTGCTTGTGCAATGGGGGCAAAAATTATTGAGAAACACATTACCCTCGACCGTAGAATGAAAGGTACGGATCAATCGGGTTCACTTGGCCCCGATGGTATCAACAGAATGATGCGGGATATCAGAGCATTTGAATTGTCATTAGGTAAAGAAGACATTTTCATAGATCCTTCAGTAGAATTAGCGAAGATCAAATTAGAGCGATCGGTAGCCACCTTAAGAAATATGATAAAAGGAGAGACTATCCAAGAAGAAGACCTCCATTTATTATCACCCGGCAATGGATTTAGGTGGGCTGATAGAAGCAAATTAATTGGAAAAACCCTGCAAATGGATATTCCCGAAAATGAAATAATTTATAAGGAAATGATTTCTATATAAAAAATAACATATGTTACCCAAATTAGTAATCACAGATATTGACGGTGTTTGGACGGATGGCGGAATGTATTACGATCAACAGGGTAATGAATGGAAAAAGTTCAATACATCGGATAGCGCTGCAGTTATATTTCTGAAACATTTGAATATACCATTGGCTATTTTAACGGGTGAAGATACTCAGATTGTTGCCCGGCGTGCCCAAAAGCTAGGCATTGAAAACCTTTTTCAGGGGGTTAAAAACAAATTGAGCAAAGCCACAGAGCTTTGTATCAAAGCCGGGATTGACCTTAAAGAAATCGCATTCATAGGAGATGATATCAACGACATGTCGCTACTTTCACAATGCGGATGGAGCGGATGCCCTGCCAATGCTCCGCTTTACATTCAACAAGCTGTTGATTATGTCTGTGTGAAAGAGGGAGGCAGCGGTGCTTTCCGCGAATTTGTAGAAGCCATCCTGATTCGGGAAGGCAAAATGGATGAAGTGTTGAAACCATGGCATGGAAGCTAAAGACAATTCTTTAGACACCCTGTTATGATCGTATTAAATAAATAGCAAATATGCCGTTTTAATCCACCACCCTTACATTGGCTTTCTCCAAACGGATATCCGTTACCGTCAGGCTTATTCCATTTTCTACAAGTACCCTGCCTCCTTCATTCACCATCAGGCTTTTCACCGTAAGGTTTTGATTGAGTGTTACCGGATGACAAACAAATAAATCTACATTGGAGCCGGGAACCACCCCGGTACTCCATACCGAAGCATCATTCCAGTTGCCCGGCTTTTTCGTATACACCGGTGGATTGTTTCCAGAATAAAAAGTATGCGTCAATTCCTGCCCTGATGTTTGATAAACCACTTTGTATTTCCAATATCCCTCTATGTTTGGTAAAAACCATGGATTCCAGAACCAGTAACTTGAGCCATATAAATTATTGCTGTTGAAACTCCAGGTTTGCCAAATAACTCCATCCGGTCGAATGAGTTGCATAACTGAACGGGAACCATTCAGCTGATCCTGATAAAAATTAGTAACACAAACCGAATCCCCAAAAGCAAATACATTTTTTTCATTACTTACTTCTTGCTGCGGACAGGTGGGAAAAACAGGTGGCCTTGAACCAGACATTATTTTATTCAGAGCAGGCCGGCGATAAGGTCTCTGATTGTTCCACCAACTCGTAGTGCCATTCAGATCATTACAAGGTCCTGCAAAAGGATCTACCAATTTGGTAAAATTTACATCTGACCACACTTCAAAATGCAGATGGGGCCCTGTACTACTGCCACTGCTTGCCATAATACCTAAAAATTCTCCCTGCGTTACCGGCGCTCCTACCGCTTTGGTTGTCAGCGATCCATTTTTTAAATGCCCGTACCACGATACGGCACCATTACTATGTAAAACATAAACCGCATTCCAGTCGCAATTCGTACATAATCCACAATTTTGATCAGAGTTGCCATCGTCTTTCCCGAGAATAACGCCATCGGCAGCTGCCACTACCTCAACAATTCCTTGGGCTTGTCGCAACTGCCCGAAAGGCCAGCTATAAATATCGAGCCCCCGATGATTGTACCCCGAAGCAAGATCATAAGTTCTTGTACCACAATTGTAATCTTTTAATTTGTTGATAACCGCAGAATTGTGATCTACATAATTGGAAATACCAAAATAAGAAGGATCATTACTTAATCCTGACAATCGGGTTGGCCAATCAAAAAGCACCTGATTTTGTAAAGACAATTCAGGCAATACCCCTTGCGCTTCGAGATTTCGCAAACTCTTATTCAGACTGAATTTAATAGTCTCAGCTTGTATATCAGAAATACATTCTGATTTGGTAAAGAGGAATTCACCTCCGCTCAAACCAGGCTGTGCGGATAACTGAAAAAGAGAAGAAAAAGAAAAGAGACAACATAATGTCCGGGTTTTGTACCTGATATTTAACCACATAAAGTTTGTGTTTTCTGCCAAAATACAAATTTCATTCCAGTTTTTACAAGAAAAACAACGAAAAATATTTTTACCAACCCAATTCATTATGTGGATAAAAGCAATTCTATTCCTCTTCTTCCACATTCATCATTTTCCCCAAAAGTGCATAAGCTCCTGATAATGCCAATGCCTGTTGTTTCCAATCCACCTCAGAACCAGTCAGCGCAATCCTGCCCTCAAAGGTATCCCCGGTCTGTACTTCCTGCATTTTGAAGGACACGGATCCGGTTACTAAAAAAACGTAATTTTTCCCGTTGTGTCGTACTACAGCTGATTCAGGAACCGTCGGCCATTCTTGCTTTTCAAGCTCTAGTTGGGCAGAAATATACATACCCGGAAGCAAGTCAGCATGATCGCCATGAAAATGACAATGAATAATCGCCCCCCGGTTTTCATCTATATTCCGCGACACCAGAATCACTTCGCCCGAATAGGCTTTACCCGCATGGCTTGCACTATATATTTTTAATTCCTGCCCTTCTTTCACCCGGTTCAGATCTTTTTCAAAAACAGTGATTGCTCCGTGAATATCCCGCGGATCTACGATCTCAAACAACACATCGGAAGGATTTACATACTTGCCAATATTTACAAAAACCGCTTTCACATATCCATCAATAGGTGCATAAATTGGAAGCGACCGGCTTATTTTTTCTATGGATAATTTTGAAGGATCCACCTTTACAATCAATAATTTTTCAGAAAGTGACTTCACAAGTATTTCCTGCATTTCCAAATCAGCTCTTACCTGTTCAAAGCCCTTTTTGCTGGAAGCATCAATATCACTTAACGATTTCTGTCGCTCATAATCAAGCTTTAAGAAATTTAATTTAGATCGGGCCTGCAAGTAATCCTGCTGTAATTGCACATACATTTCATCTTCCATATAGGCAATCACCTGCCCTTTACGAACATGCATGCCGGGAAGCAATTCTGTACTTTTCAGATACCCTCCAAGCGGAAAACTGATACTCACAAGACTTTGTGGAGGCACTTCCACAATGCCATTTGCAAGCAGGGTTTGCTCCATCATTTTATACGCAGCATTCCCAGTGGTTATTCCTGCATTTTTGATAGCCTGTTCACTCAGGCGAACGGTGGTTTCTGCAGTTACTGCAGCTTCCGGAACGGGCTCGGCTTCCTTAGCAGAGCAACCAATCAGTAGTGGAACAATAGTTATAAGGAAATAAATTAAAGATTTCATTGATTTGATTTAAAATATTGTAATTCAATTAGTTTTGATTCTAATTCCCGACGTACTGCAATGGCAGCTATTTCTGTTTCTATTGCCTGCTTCAGATTGGTACTTAACTCCAGATAATTAATGGCTCCCAAACGTAGCCGCTGCTGAATCAACATCATAATTTCCCGGGTTCTTGGAATCGCTTCTTCCTGATAGTACCGGTATTGGTTGCTAAGATTTTGCCATTGATTCAATAGCGAGGAATAGTTCATTTGTAATTGTTGTTGCTGAACAACCACCTGCTGCTCCATGGCTTTTTCATAAAGACCGGCGGCAGCGACTTTGGCCTTTTGTCCCTTGGCAAAAAGCGGCACACTTACACCCACCACACCTGCAAAAAAACGATCGCCGGCATTGTAAAAGGTTTCTGTTTGCCGATCCTTGCTTTGTTGCCAGCCAGTTACAGATATGGTATTAATCCCAACGTGCCACTCCGGATTATTCAGAGCCTTTTCCACAGCCACAGCGTCTTTGGCTGCTGCAGCCTCCTGTTCTCTCAATACCATAAGCGGGTGAGTCTGTAGCAAAACAAAATCCCCTAATATTGGATTTTCCGGTAGTTGAGGCCAGTCACCGGAAGGCTTTACAGGGTTTTCCATCAATAAAAACTGCCCCAACTGGCTTCGTACCAATGCCTGTTCTAATTCGTTTCGACCCCGCTCTACGACTAAAATACCTTGTAACAATTCCAGATTAATCAATTCCATTTTATCCGTTTCCCCGGCCTGTAATCTTCTTTTGCTCAACCGGATACCCTCCAACAAAACAGAATCAAGCCTTGCAAGCAATCTTTCTTTAGCAAGGCCGGCAAAGTACTGGTTAAAATAACCCCGTACCTGCCTTTCAAGTCCCAGGCTTGTCAGTTCAATCTCTGTTCGGGCGATATTTGTTTCCTGCGTCAGTAATTTGGTCCTGCTTTTTGCAAGCCCTACCGGCTGAAATGCCTGTGTGGCACTCAACCTGAAATCAAAGTATGGACCCTGATTTTGCCCCCCTTCGAATTCAGCAACCGTTTTGGGAACCGTTTTGGCAGTAGCAACCAATGCCTCCCGGAAGGAAGCCTGCATCATTCTCTCAATCATCCCGGGATGCTTCTCTCTTACCTGCGTCAAGGCATCGGAAAGAGATAGGTTTTCAACAACCGATGTTTGGGCCATAGCTGAAACCGGCAGCAAAAAAACAGCAAGCCAAACCACTACAGGTATATTTCTTTTTCTTTTTCTTTTACGCTTTTCCATCCATTGATATAAGATGGGTAAAATAAATAAGGTTAAAAAAGTAGAACTGATTAGTCCTGCAATAACGACAGTTGCCAGAGGACGCTGTACTTCTGCACCCGCCCTTTGACTAAGGGCCATGGGTAAAAAGCCAAAAGAGGCAACCGCAGCAGTCATTAAAACCGGACGTAACCGACTGACGCAACCCTCAATGATAGATTTCAAAAGCGGTTGTTCATCTTCCTGATATAACCGTCTGATTTCTGTGAGCAGCACAATCCCGTTTAATACAGAAACCCCGAATAAGGCAATAAAACCAATACCTGCCGAGATGCTAAAAGGCATCCCCCGGATCCAGAGAGCAAAAATACCCCCCATCGCACTCAACGGGATAGCAGTAAAAATAATCAGTCCCGGACCAAGATTGTTAAAGGCGAGATAAAGCAAAAAGAAAATTAAAAGCAGCGAAACAGGTACTGCAATCATTAACCGGTCTCTAGCCTCCTGCAGGTTTTCAAAGGCACCACCGTAGGTTACAAAATACCCCGGAGGTAATTTCATTTGACGGTTCACTTTTTCCTGTACGTCTTTCACCACACTTTCCACATCCCGTCCCCGCACATTAAAACTGACAATAATCCGTCTGCTTGCATTTTCGCGTTGTACCTGATTCGGTCCTTCTTCAATAGAAACATCTGCCAGCAAATACAAAGGAATCTGCTGACCGCCATCCGTTGGAACAAGCAGGTTTTGTATGGCTTCCAGTCCGGTCTTCTGCTCTTCCCCCATCCTAACCACGAGGTCATAGCGTCGTTCATTTTCGTAAATCAATCCGGCACTTGCCCCGGCAAATGAAGCCTGAACTACCTGATTTACGTCCTGAACCGATGCTCCGTAACGAGCCAAAGCCTGCCGGTTATACACCACCTGAACCTGCGGCAAGCCGGTCACCGTTTCTACGTATAAGTCCTGCACGCCTTCCACCCCCGGCATCAAGGCACCTAGCTGCCCTGCATAAGCCGCAAGCGTATCAAGATTATCACCATACAATTTACAAACCACATCCTGACGGGCTCCGGAAATCAATTCATTAAACCGCATTTGAATCGGGAACTGAAATCCGGCTGACAAACCCGGAAAGTCATCCAACACTTTTCCCATCTTTTCGGCCAGTTCATCATATGACTTTGCGGAGGTCCATTTTTCCTTAGGCTTTAGTAAAATAATCACATCACTCATCTCCATCGGCATCGGATCTGTAGGAATCTCACTCGAACCTACCCGGGTTACAATCCTTTCTACTTCCGGAAAAGAATCCCGCAAAGCTCCGGCTACCTTACCAGCCACTTCAATAGTATGATCAAGCGAAGAACCAGTCAAAAGCCGGGTATCGATTGCAAAATCGCCTTCTTCCAGTTCCGGAATGAATTCACCTCCCAGTTGCAATAAAACCACAATGGATATCGCAAATAAAGCCAACGCCCCACCGAGCCAGA
>JBGSNV010000028.1:0-14496 GCA_041739485.1 Chitinophagaceae bacterium | reverse complement strand
TATTTTAATCTCATTCAGCAATCCGTTCTTCGCCTGGATTCCTTTGTTATCAATATTATCGACTACTACCGCAACACACGAAGCGAATCGGAAAGAATTGAAAACATTGATTTCAAAAAAATGACCGCAGAAGTACTTGCTACAATGCGATATCTTCCTAATTTCGATAAAATTATATTTAATTCCTATATCAATCAGGAAGATATCTATCTTTCAGATCCGATAAAGATCCGTATCATTTTAAACAATCTGCTTTCGAATGCTATAAAATTTCAGGATCCGGGGAAGGAAGATTTTATCATCAACATTCAAATTTCAACACATGCAAAGGGATGTAGCATTATAATTGAAGATAATGGTATTGGAATTGCCCAAAATCAATTGAAAAGCATTTTCAAAATGTTTTACAGAGGTGGGATAATGAACAGCGGATCGGGAGTAGGATTGTATATTGTGGATGAAGCCGTTCATAAATTACAGGGCGAATTAAAAGTAGAATCAATAGAAAAAGAGGGAACGAAATTTATCATTTCGATTCCGGGAAAAAATTAAACCATGGGTCAACAACATCATTTCTTATTGGTTGATGATAGCACACTCGATTTATTTATCAACGAAAAAATGTTGAAAGTGAATCAAATGGCTGCTTCTATCAGGAAATTTCTGGATCCTCGGGAATGCCTACAATTCATTCAATCGGACTCATCAGATGAAATTTATATTATCTTACTCGATTTGCAAATGCCCATTATGAATGGGTTTGGATTTGTGGAAGCTTTTCAGGAGCTCGATAAAAAAATGCAAAAAAAGTTTCACATATTTATGTTGTCCTCTACTGTAGATAGTGGTGATATTAAAAAGGCAAAATCGATGGAAGGGATCATAGATATCCTGTCTAAACCACTCGATCCAAAAATGCTTAAGAAACTTATGGTGGAGGCAAGTCTTGCTTAACCGAAAGGGTTAGAAGCCAGATACGGTAAATAGCAACCATTCTTTTGTATAAACATGGATTTCCTATCCGGACATCCAATGAATAAACCATCCTTATTTAATAGGTATGCTCCTTTTCGAGGTTGTGGAAGGGGCATAAAAAAACCCGGAAATATCCGGGTTTTTTTAAAGCTGTAGGGGGAGGGGTCGAACCTCCACGGAGAAGTTAGCTGCTGCGCATCGTGTGTCGGAATGCTATTCCGGCCGCTAAGGTGGTCAACCCCAGTCGGTTCCGCTGCAGACGGAATCGGCGTTACGCAGTGTTTATCCTTTGATCTCCACCCTCGAGACAAGAGGGCATGTCTGCCAAAGTTTCATCACCCCACAATTTTTAAGAACTTATCCTTTTCTGCAACTATTTTCTTTAGTAGATTTACAATTCTGCTGAAAAATCTAAATCTTTTTGTTGCTGAGAAATTTTGCAAAGCTGAGAAATTTGAAACATTCTTCAAAGAATAAACAGATTTTCATTTCCTTGCTGAAGCAAAGATAAGGACCCAAAAACAAGAATTCCAAATTTTTCAATAAATAATTAAAAGGTTTAGATTTCATTCAATATTTTCATGCTTTTATTAACGATCTATCAATAAAAAACCGAAATGGCCAATAAACTTAATTTAGATAAATTGGATTATCAGATCATTCAACAACTGATGGAAGATGCTGAGATCTCCTATACTGACTTGGCAAAAAAGCTATTTGTAAGTGCCGGAACGATTCATGTACGGGTAAAAAAACTCGAGGAGTACGGAATAGCCAAGGGAACCCGACTAGCTATTGACCATAAAATGCTTGGATATGATGTGATCGCCTTCCTCGGTATTTATCTCGAAAAAAGCTCTATGTATGACAGCGTGGCACAGGATCTGAAAAAAATCCCCGAAATAGTTCGCCTCAATTACACTACCGGTAACTACAGCATGTTTTGCGAAATCATATGTAAAGACATTGCGCAGCTCCGCAGCGTTTTGCACGACCAATTACAAAAAATAAAATATATAGAAAGAACAGAAACTTTTATTTCACTTGAAGAAAGCTTTAGCCGGAATATTCAGGTGATAGATCTTGACCCGGATGCAGATGAAACCAACCTGAATCCGGGAGAAAAAATCCATAGCAGCTAACCGTATTTATTTTTTGATCACCCTGCCTTTCCATTCATAGGATCCAAAACGGCCTAACCAACCGGCTGTGAGTGTATATATAATATGGACAGGCTGCAGCAAAGGGAACCAAATCATCCAACGCTGTTTTTTAAAAAAACGACTGACCGGCATTAAAAAAAGGATTTCTACCACCGTTTTGCCCAGCAAAGCGGTGGTAAATATTACAAATACAGGTGAATAAACTATAGAAATCAGCCCCAATGCCAGCATCCAGGCATTCCATAAATACACCAAAAGCAGAATCCGGAATACCCTTCGGTCATCATAATAAGCCGCCTTGCTTGCCCAGCGAATCCGTTGATTAAAGAAAGCTCGCCAGGATCCCGCAGCAGCTGTTTCCACAACTGCTTGCGAATGAAGCAAATAGGTAATTCCATCGGGATAACGCTGATAGATCTTATACATCAGCAACATATCATCTCCGGTAGGCAACTGATCAATACCTCGAAAACCCTCCACTTCCTCAAAAGCCTTTTTCTCATAAGCAATATTGGCTCCGTTGCACATAGTATGCAAACCGGTGCTCACAGATGCCGCAGTAATGCCCTGCAGCGTCATAAAATCAAGAGTTTCGAATACAGATAAAAAGTTGGGTCGGGTACTATACACTACCGGTGCAGCAATAAACTTGTTTTTACCGCCCTCGTAGGCTGCTGCAAACATAGATAACCATCCGGCAGGATGCGTACAATCGGCATCAGTACAAACAATCAGCGTCCCCTGGGCTTCCCCTACCCCCTTTTCAATAGCGCGCTTTTTATGCGAAGCGGTCCCCGGTTCGGGCAACAAATTTATTATGCGGATCCTTGAATCCCTTGCTGCAAATTGTTCCGCAAGGATTTGGGTTGCATCTGTACTTGCGTCGTTCAGAAGGATTAATTCAAAGCGGTCTGCAGGGTAATCCTGCCCGAGCAGGCTTTGAAAAAGCGCTTCCATATTGGCAGCCTCATTTCGTGCAGGTACAAGCACAGTAATAAATACTTTTACCACAGAGGTGTCTAATGGAACAGATGCTTTTAACGCCCGAAACCAACCATAACGATAGTATCCTAAAATGCCGGCATAAGCCAACCCCAATAAAAGCGTTATACCGCCAAATATCATGTAGCAAAGAAAAGCCGATTCCCGCTTTTTACCATTCCCAATATGCGAACCCACTCATATTTTGCTTTCCTGACACCATAAATCGCATTTCTTCCTCTTTTTCGCAATCATTTTTAGAAAAATTTGCACTTTTTAGTCTATTTCTCCTTTATCTTTGAATAGTTGCTTAAACAACTATATGCACAACAACCAATTTAGAAGAAGAGAATTATACTTTGTTATTACCGGCGTGGCCAATATGGCTTTGGCACGTCGTCTGCAGAAATACTTCCGCGAAGCAGGACTTGACATTACCGTAGAGCAATGGAGCGTATTGGTACACCTCTGGAAATACGATGGGGTCAATCAGCAGGAGCTCGGCAGCCGCACCTTCCGCGACAAGCCCAGTATTACCCGGTTGGTGGATAATCTCGAAAAGCAGGGGCTTGTACAAAGAGTGGCAAGCGATTCGGACCGCCGCAGCAACCTGATCTTTTTAACCCAACGCGCCAAAGCACTCCGTGATGAAACGATGGAGCTAGCCAATCTCACCCTGAACGAAGGATTGGAAGGCATTCCAGCCGAAGACATCGAAGTTACCAAGCGGGTATTGCAGCAGGTGTACGAAAACCTACATGGTGTAATGGAAGAGACTTCTGCTAAGTAATGTGCTTTTAAATGATTGCCTGATATTTTTATAAATAAACATTGTAAACAAAAAAAATAAAACATATGGAGACCACTACAACCACAGCAAAATCCCTGAAAGGGGCAGAATGGCTGATTCACGAGTCGAATCCGGCCGATATCTTTATCCCCGGTGATTTTACCGAAGAACAAACCATGATCATGGATATGTGTCAGCAATTTCTGGACACAGAAGTGATTCCGGTTGTGGACCGCATTGACAAAATGGAACCCGGGCTGATGCCTTCCCTGATGGACAAAGCCGGTGAACTCGGTTTATTGGGCGTTTCCATTCCTGAAGAATACGGCGGCCTTGGTAAACCTTTCATTGAAAGCATGATTGTTGCCGAAGGACTTGGCGGTGGTTATAGTTTCAGTGTGGCTATGGCTGCGCATACCGGCATTGGCACCCTGCCGATTCTGTATTTTGGTACCGAAGCCCAAAAATCACAATACATCCCCAAGCTTGCAAGTGGAGAGTGGAAAGGTGCATACGGTCTTACCGAACCCAACAGCGGCAGTGATGCCCTGAGTGCCAAAACCGTTGCCAAATTAAGCGACGACGGCAAACATTATATCTTAAACGGACAGAAATGCTGGATCACTAATGGTGGTTTTGCTGATGTTTATACCGTATTTGCCAAGGTAGATGGCGACAAATTCACCGCTTTCATTATAGAGCGCGGCATGGAAGGTTTCACGCAGGGGCCGGAAGAACATAAAATGGGCATCAAGGGCTCAAGCACGGTACAACTCTATTTTCAGGATTGTAAAGTGCCTGTTGAAAATGTACTCGGTGAAATTGGCAGAGGTCATGTGATTGCCTTCAACATTTTGAACATTGGCCGGTTAAAACTGGATGCTGCGGCTTTAGGTGGCAGCAAGCGTTCTTTGGATATTGCAATTCAATATGCCAATACCCGAGAGCAGTTTAAACAAACTATTGCTCAATTTGGTGCCATCAAACACAAAATGGCCGAAATGGCTGTACGCTGCTGGGCCGATGAAAGTGCTTTATACCGCACCAGCAAATACATTCAGGACAAGGAACACGAACTACAGGCCGAAGGAAAAAGCTTTGCAGAAGCCTTACTCGGAGCAGCTGAGGAATACGCTATTGAGTGTGCAATGATGAAGGTACACGGTAGCGAACTGCTCGACTTTGTAGTGGACGAAGGGGTACAAATTCACGGAGGAAATGGTTTCAGTGATGAATATCCAATCAGCCGCGCTTACCGCGACAGCCGCATCAACCGCATTTACGAAGGCACCAACGAAATCAATCGCCTGCTTACAGTGGATATGGTAATCAAGCGGGCCATGAAGGGCAAACTCGACCTGATGGGACCTGCTATGGCGGTTCAAAAAGAACTGATGAGCATCCCCGATTTTGGTGCCGAAGACGAAGGATACTTTGCAGCCGAAGAAAAAGCGGTGCGTAATATGAAAAAATGTATCCTGATGGTTGCCGGTGGTGCCGTTCAAAAGCTGATGGCGAGGATTGAAAATGAACAGGAAATACTGATGCATATTGCAGACATGAGTATCAAGACTTTTGTAGCCGAAAGTTGCTTACTTAGAGCTATGAAGCGCTTCAATGCCAATGGCGAGGCAGATGCTGCAGACTCTATTGATATGATGCGCATTTACCTGAACGATGCGGTAGACACGGTAAACAAACATGGCAAGGAAGCCATCAATGCCTTCTCCGATGGCGACGAGCAGCGGATGATGCTTTTAGGATTAAAGCGTTTTACTAAGTACGGTCCATTCAATAGCAAAGACGCTAGAAGAAGAATAGCAGACAAGCTGATTGCAGCAAATAAATATTGTTTCTAAAAAATAGTTTTAGTTGAACGATGAGAAGGCTGTCCCTTTGGGGGCGGCCTTTTTTATGGGTATATAGAAAATTTACACATATTGAAAACCTACTAGATTTCGCTTTTCAGAGATGATACCATTACCGATATTTAAGCATTAAAACCAGAAAAGAATATTGAAGATCCGGTTACTAAACCAACTACCAAAAAGCCGCTAATCCATACCAAATCTATTTTTTCTATCTTCATGGCTGCATAAAACGATCCCCGCTATGAAGTCTTTATTAATCCCTATCACAACAGCCTGTTTCATCTGGACTGCTTGTCAGGTTTCTACAGAAAACAAATTAAGTACAGACTCAACAAAAGATATAGCCACCATTACTGAGATCTCTGCAGAAAGGGCAAAGGCTTTTAATGAAGGCAATGCCGCAGGCATAGCGGTGCATTTTACAGAGGATGCCTCATTGATGGCACCTGATTCCCCGGTAAAAAAAGGCAGAGAAGCTGTCAGGGAATATTACCAATCCCTTTTTGATGTCTATAATACAGAACTCGAAAGTGGATATGAAGAAGTTAAGGTAGAGGGGAACCTTGCCTATGGGAGAGGGTTTGCCAAAGTTTGGGTAACCCCAAAAGCAGGCGGTGAAAGAACGTATTCAGAGTCTAAATATTTAAATATTCTGGAACGACAGGAAGATGGTAGCTGGAAGACGACCCACGATATCTGGAATTCGGTAAAGGAATGACTGTTTTCACCGATACAATCCTCCCGGAGTATCAATTACCTTTAAATTTATTACCGGTTGATTTGATTGGGTCAGGCAGACTCCTGAATACAGCCGGCAAATCAGCAATACTATTTATTACGACAGTTGGTTCGATGTCCCAGGGATCAAAAACGCTTTCAGCGGAACGCTTCAGCCAGGCAGCTTTCATCCCGAAAGAAAGTGCACCAATTACATCAAACGTATTGCCGGAAATCAACCAGGTAGCAGCCTTTTCTGAATTCGTTTTTTGATTGAAATATGCATACACTTCCGGACTTGGTTTAAAAACCGCAACATCTTCTATACTGACGGTTCCATCAAAAAAAGGAAGGATATCCGCCTGATTTAATAAAGTATCCACTGCCTTTTTACTACCGTTTGAAAAAGCATAAAGCCGATGTCCGTCCGCTTTTAAAGCACGAAGTGCTTCAGGTACATCCGGGAAAGCCGGCAAGCGGGTATACTCCTGCATCAGGGCTTCCTGCTGTTCCCCCGATAATTCAATTTGAAGCGTTTTGCAGGAAAATAAAAGTGCCTGCCGGGTAACCTGCGAAAAATCTATGTAGGATTTCATCAGGCCCCTTCGAAAACTATATTCCAGTTGCTTGTTTCTCCAGGTATCCATCAACAAACTAGCCTGCTCGCCTGTCATTTCCCGCAGTGCCTGATAAACACCGGAAGTATTGATCAGGGTACCATACACATCGAAAGCAAGCGTAAGTTTCATTTTTTATAGATTTAAATGGAGGCTAAAACACAAAGCCACTTTTAAACAAAAACTCCCCAGATGACATCAAATTAAAGGAAACTTATTTGCGTCATTTCTAAGGATCACCCGCAATCCTGCTCTCCATTTTCTTGTCAAGGTAAGTATTTTCGAATAGTTGAATCCTGATGAAACAACCTACATAAAGTAAGGAAACTGTATACAACTACAGAATCCTGCTTAACGATATATAGTCTGCTTTTATTTCCGAAAAACATAAGCAAATCCAAAACGATAGTATTGAAACAAACTCGTATTAAAGGACCAATTCTCAAAATCCTGCGAATTTTTAGAATAAGCAAGTCCCACATTTCCTACGGTAGCTTGTAAAAGCCACTGCTTTTTTTCTCCGGCTGCATAGTAAACGCCCGGGGACATACCTCCAAAAACTGAGGTACTGTTATTTTTAACCACAACATTGCCATTCTCATTGCGGGAGGAAGAGATGCCCACCCCTACATTTTCCTGTAGCAACCACCCGAAATTCCCTTTTAGTGGATGATATTGCGTAAAAAGAACCGAAGGAGCAAAATAAAATTGCCGGTTTTTACTTTGGTTGTCATTGCCCGAATTGGTATGATATGACAGGTCCAATCCGAAACCAATTGTTCGGTTTGCTTTATACCCAAATTGAATAAAGGGTTGCAGATTGCTGTTGGTGCTGGATTGCTGACCCGGATTGAATTGTTGGGTACCGAAGCCAAAATTACCTCCCAATAATGTGTTACCTTTATCAATCTGTGCAAATACATTCAGGGTCAGGAAAATAAGGGCAGATAGGAAAAATTTTTTCATAGAAGCGTTTTTAATTTTGATTTTAGTAAATGTAGATGCAAGACTCTTTCCGGAATGGTTAAAGAATTTTGAATTCTGGAAAGATTAACGAAAGCATCTTTCGGGTACCCTCTAAAAATGCAATACACATAAAAGATTGATTTTAACGATGATATTACTATCCTTTATCCGCATTTTCATTTTTACAATAGCTGCCCTAATGATGAGCCGAACCCCTGTGCAGGCACAGGTAAAGTTAAAAGCCCGGGAATTTAAACAGACCCTTGAGAATACGCCTAACGCATTACTTCTTGACGTGCGTACCCAAAAGGAAATTGACCGCAGTTACCTCCCCGATGCCATATATCTTGATTTCTACGATTCTACCTTTTCGACCATGATCGACAGGCTCGATACCTCAAGACCTGTGTTTGTGTATTGTGCCATTGGTGTACGAAGTGCAGATGCCGCTGCCATGCTTGCACAAAGAGGATTCCGGCAAGTGTACGATCTGAAAGGGGGTATCATCAACTGGAAACTGGCAGGACTTGAAGTAAAAAAAGGAAAAGATTTTGATCCGGTGACCGGTATGCCTAAAAAAGAATTTGAAGCGATGATTGATCCGGGCAAAGTTACTTTTGTAGATTTTTACGCCCCGTGGTGTGCCCCCTGCAAACGGATGGTACCTGCCCTCGACAGCATGCGCACACAAATGGGAAACCGGGTAAAAATCCTCACCATCAATGCCGATGACAATCTCAGTCTGATGAAGGCCTACAAATTCAATACCTTACCCTATATCATGGTATTTAAAAACGGTAAACGTGTAGAAACTTTTTCAGGAGAAATGACCCGCAGCGAAATGGAGGCGATGATAAAAAAACATGAAGACCCCAACCTTTAGTAATAGTAGGATTTAATTCCGGAAGACTACACAGATTTACCATCTATACTTTAAAAGATTATATGGAGGACGTTTATACTGTTGATGCTGTTTATAATAACATTGATTTTTCCAAAATGGCTTTGCCGAAAGGGGAATATGAAACCTGTCAATTTAATCTTTGTAATTTTTCAGACTGCCATCTTTCGGGATTTAAATTTATCGACTGTCATTTCGAAGGCTGTAACCTGAGTATGGCGAAATCAGGCGGGACTATTTTCAATAATATTGTTTTTACAGATTGTAAAATGCTTGGATTGCGCTTCGATCATTGTCAATCTTTTGGTCTTTCTTTTTCTTTTATCAATTGCCAACTCAGTCACTCCTCCTTTTACGGCGTAAAAATCCCTAAAACCCTATTTAAAAATTGCACACTGCTAGAGGTTGATTTCACATTGTGCGATCTTAAATCAGCAATTTTCGATACCTGCGATTTGCACAGAGCTGTTTTTGAAAATAGCATGCTGGAAAAAACAGATTTCAGAACTGCACTTAATTACAGCATTGATCCATCTAAAAACCGGATAAAAAAAGCCCGGTTTTCCATCGAAGGACTCCCCGGTTTGTTGCAACAATACGATATTGAAATTACCCCCTGATCTGTAGGGTCATCAACAGCAATCAAGACTTCGTTAGTACTGTATTTATCCAGTAGTGGCACAACGCGACCGATTATCCGGTTTTTCAACCCATAAACCCCATACCGGGCGAAAGGATGCCAAAAAATCGATATTTTAGCTTTATGATTACAACAACGACCAACACTATTGAAGGACATCCTGTAAAGGAATACCTTGGCATTGTAACCGGTGAAACCATCATTGGTGCCAATATCTTTAAAGATCTGTTTGCAGGTATCCGCGACATTGTAGGTGGCCGCAGTGGCACTTATGAAAGAGTAATTCAGGAAGCAAGAGCAAGTGCGCTGAGTGAAATGCAGCACAGGGCCTCCTCTATAGGTGCCAATGCGGTCATTGGTATCGATCTTGATTTTGAAACCGTAGGTGGGGGTGGAAGCATGTTGATGGTAATTGCAACCGGAACGGCAGTAAAAATTTAATTGTCAAGAAATCAGGGTTGTTTACCGGATCAGCATCGTGGTACCTTTGGCAACCACCGGATTGCCCAAGTAGTCTTCTGTTTGTAAAGCCCAAACAAAGGCACCGGCGGGTTGTGGTTTGCCATCAATGGAGCCATCCCAGCCTTTATCAACCTCATTCGTTTCAAATACCAATTGACCAAACCGATTGTAAACCCGGAAAAACCGCATCGACCGCATCCCTGCGAGTATCGGTTTAATCCGGTCATTCAGCCCATCATTGTTAGGGGTAAATGCAGTAGGTACATACACGGCCGGTTTGTCGAATACACGGATACGAACTGCCTGCTCCGCCTCACAGCCTTCATTGAATGCGGTTACAAAATACACCACCCCTTCAGAGGGTGTTGAAAATACGGCCGTTGGATCGGGAATAGCAGGATTACTCAACCTTGTTGCCGGTTCCCACTCATAACGGGTTGCACCCGAGGCATTTAGCTGCAGCACCTGCCCTACAACCACGCTTGTATCTTTAGTAACAACAAGGTCGATAGGTGACTGAACGGTTACTACTACTGTATCCCGGCCGGGCTTAGGACAGCCTTTATTATCGAAAGACGTCAATACGTAGCTCGTTGTTGCAAGCGGTCTTGCTACCGGATTGCGGATGGAAGGATTATCAAGCCCGGTTACCGGCGACCATTGCATCGTAGCACTGTTATCAACCGCCCCGTTAAGTAGTGCTCCGGGACCGTCTGCACAAATACCCACATCAGCTCCGGCATCAGCCTGCGGATAAGGCACCGGGGTTACTAAAACACTATCGATAGCTGTACATTGGCTCACCCGGCCGGTTACCTGAAACATCACCTGACCGGTTACCGATACCCGGGGGGTTCTTGAAGATGAATTGCCCAATAAGGCAGCCGGTTGCCATTGCAGTATATTGGCATTGGTATTGGCACGTAATTGTAAGGAATCTGTCAGGCAAAAAACGGTATCCGCCATTGCCTCAAGATTCACCCGGTCTGTAATCCGAACGGTCACCGTATCTGAATTGATACATCCTTCCTGATCGAGCGTTACAATATATTGAGTGGTTTGTGAAGGGGCTATTTCCGGATTGTTTGTACCGGCTCCGCTTATAATAGCCGTTGCCGGGCGCCATGAAAAATTTCCGGTTCCGGTTACGCCAAGCCGGAATACGTCAGGGGGACAAATCAACGTATCCTTAAATGCAAGTGTAATCAATGGTTTATCCGATATATCCCATAAAACCGTTGCAGTATCCCGGCAACCATTTTCGTTATTTACAATTAACTGTACAGGTTTGGTACCTAGGGTCGGATAAATATAAAAAGGATTGTTGGTAATCGCTGTATCGTTACTTAATGCCGATTCTCCAAAATCCCAGCGCCATGCGTTGATACGGCCATAGATGGTATTAGAGCGATCTGCAAAATCAGTTGAACGGGCAAAACAGGTTCCTCCTATTTGCATGGAAGCATTCATGCCTGGATAAACCCGCACCACCGAACTTGTAGAATCGGGGCATGCAATCCCCCGGTTTATCTGCAAACTCAAACGGTACAATCCTGTATCTGAAAAATTATAATTGAAGATCGGTTGGGAAGAGGCAGTCACCTGATTTCCGGCCTGATTGAACAGAGCCCAGTTATAAGATTGAATCACGGGGCTGTTGCTTTGATTCTCTACCCGAAGGTCTGTAGATTCACCACAAAGTTGAAATTCGGGCCGCAGTCTTGCCGCTGCAATAGAACAATTCGTAATATTGATTTGAATGTCTTTTCGTTGCGTGGCATATACAATATTATTTCGTCGTTCTTCCACACAAACGGTTACAATATATATACCTTCATTCGGAGCCACCCCGGTTATCACACCGGTTCTTGAATCAATGCTGACCTCTAAACCCAACGGGTAAGTGCCATTAAATCCATTCCCGTAAGGAACGCTACCATAAGGAGGGTTCGGGGGTGGAGATTGA
Organism: Chitinophagaceae bacterium; assembly: GCA_041739485.1. GTDB lineage: Bacteria > Bacteroidota > Bacteroidia > Chitinophagales > Chitinophagaceae > Phnomibacter. Next base: position 2,447 of record JBGSNV010000028.1, on the reverse strand, counting down.
TTGCCGCCACCAAATCCACCTGAAGTACCCGTAAGCAAGGCACCACAAAATGAGTATCACAATTCATCGTTGTCCTCATCCTCCGCTGCAAAACTGTAACGAAACGGATTATCGGCACAAACAACAACAAGATCGTTGGCGGTAAACCGGGCACTTGAATTCACCGGGCCGTTAGCATTATCAACGGTTCCGGGTATTTCGGCCGTATAGGTAGCCCCGATATTGGTAGAAGCAGAAACGAGGTTGGTAATACCGCTGATTCGGAAATTTACCTGTCCCACAATCATATATCCCTGTGGATTGGCAGGAAGACTGATGGTAAAATCGTAATAGGCAATTTCATAACATACAGAGGGGGGATTGCCGATACAGGGATCTATTGTATCTAACCGTATGGTTTCCCTTGAACTGATCTGAACATTTAAATCAATGATCCTTGCAGTGGTTTCGCGGTTAAAAATAGAAACAATGGCAGGATCCTGAAAATTACGCCCGCTATTGCAGCGCATAAATAACTTCATGGTGACACTGTATGTGTTGAGCCCATTGGTGGTACCTATATGCCGGTAAAATATTTCACCACCGGTTATATGATCCGCTTTGGCATTTTGGAAACCAAGCATCAGAAAGAAAATAACCCAACCATATTTTTTTATAACACCCATGTCTTATTTATAGGATCTCCTCAAAGCTTTCCTGCTTCCGGTTTAATATGATTGAAGACCTTTCTTATAAATCTGAAAATTAACCAAATAAATCCTTGCATAAAAGATTTAATTTCTTAAGGATTCAAATTCCTCATGATCTCATTAAGAACCCTGCTTATCTCCTACATTTGTCGAAAGACAAAAGATTGTCAGCAATATGAAAATCAAGCCAAATCGCAAAAACCAAACGGCCTAATTTTTTAAAACCAAACGGCCTAATTTGTTTTGTGTAATTTGGAAAGAAAAATTAAATTAATCCTTTTAAATTTTTCCTTAAAGCAAAGCGTTCACCGGCGTCAGTTAACAATTCCTTAAATCCTTGAATCTTTTCTGACAAAAGCATCCACAAAAATTCAAGTTCAACATAATAGTCAAGGTCTTGCATGACTGCAGGTGTGAGCAGTAACCCTTCCGTGTCGTAAGTTGCAGGCTCGATTGTATTTCTTAATTGCAATTCAGTTTTATTGATTGCTTCCATTGTAGGATAAAGAATAAGGTCATCCGGCTCTGATAGTTGAATCATTTCAACTCTGTCAAGCCATGAGCCGGAAACGGATTTAATTTGGTACACCCAAACAATTGAAAGGATGTCACGCGTTGCAGAATGGCCTTTCAAAAACAGCCTTGCAGGCCGTCCCGTTTCTACGTCGTTGTTGACAGTAATTGTGATAGTGGTATCGTAAATGATTTTTCCCATCTTATTTGGTTCTATTGTAAGTCATGAAAGTTGCTGGTGCATCAAAAGACGTCGCCATAACAAATGCGTTTATTTGTGAACATCTAACACTCAGATCTATAACACCCCCGTTGGGCAGATCAACAGTTATATGCCCTGTGCCACTAGATGGTGCATTGTTTGTTGAAATTACAGTTGATATGAATGCAAGGTTAATTCCAGATGTTGACAACAATGTTCTCGCGACATAGCCACCAGTATTACTTCTGGAAAAAAGGGCACCGTAACTAACTGAGTAAAGTCCGGCGGGTAGTACCGGAGTTGAAAGTAATAATAGCCACGAACTTGTCGGTATGTCCAAAACGTCTGCTGGTAGTTGAACGGTTCCGGCCGCTCCGTTAACCAAAACGAACTTTGTACCGTTCCATGTTTCAAGGTTCCCGGTGGAGGAAATTGCTACCTGATAACCCACCACTTTGTTAGGCAAAAGTTCCGCTTCTGCCTTGGTTGCGACAAGGGGTATTGAAGCCTGAATCCAATTAAGACCTGTCCACGTAAAGTCACATTTCCAACCCGTATCAAAAACAACCGTACCGACCGGAGTTGATCCCGGCATCACGATTCTCGAAGAGTTTTGCATTGCGATTTTTAAGTTTTGCTTTGTGGCTAACTTAAAGTCAAGATTGAATATATCCGAAGTTTGGTGCTGATGGACCTTTTCCGCCCAAATGTATTCGCCGGTTCCGGGGACTAAAAACATGTCAAAAATATCTGTTATGTCCAAAAACGAATGTTGGTGGTTAAGGTTCGCCTTACCTGCAAGAGCCGAATCAAGCCCAGCCACTTGCCCGGTGGTGTGAGTATGCGTACCGAAGGCATAACTACCTAAAGGCATTTTCCCGGCAAGTGCTGATTCCAGACCCGTTATATGCCCAATACTGTGGCTATGGTTTGACACCGCATACTCTCCTAACGGTTGTTTTTCGGCCAAAGCTTCAGATAAACCCTCAATCTCTGATATTTTTGAAGAAGCTAAACTAATAATACCAACAGCAACAACATGA
>JBGSNV010000007.1:0-6997 GCA_041739485.1 Chitinophagaceae bacterium | reverse complement strand
TATCCTGTACTAAAAATGGAGGACTACCGCCAATTTAATATGGCTTTGCATGTAAAAGTATACGCCCTCCCCAATGTGATCGTCCGGCCTCCGGATTACCGGCAGGATTCTATGGAAAACCGGATGAATTATGCAAAATATTTCAATTATTCTAAGCCAAATCCGCTAAAGTCGATAAATGTGGGCCCAAGTGGAGTGGGGATGGATCCCAATGAAATCATCAATATGTTCCGGTTCAAAAGAAACCGGCAGCTCGCTTCTCTATCAAAAAGATTGATTGCGGATGAACAGGATAAATACATCGACTTCCGGTTCAGCAAGAATTTTGTAAGGGAGCTCACCGGGTTAAAGGATGAAGATTTGACCACTTTTATGAGGAAATACCGACCGCCATATGATTTCGTAGTGATTACTAATCAGTTAGAACTCGGATACTATATTCAGCAATGCTACAAAAAGGATCGGGGTTTGTTGCCGCCGGGTGTCCCGCTTTATGATCTTGGTCCGTTTTCCCAGTCGGGTTATTAAGCAGGATTCTCTCAACATTTGAAAGCCGGACAAAAAATGTATTGTATTTTTGACATAATAAACTGAAAGTCAATATGCCACAACAGGATTTATTTCAAAGTCCCGATTATTATCTCGTAGATGAACTTTTTACAGAAGAGCAAATAATGATTCGTGATACGGTGCGTGCCTATGTGAAAAAAGAAATTTCTCCAATCATTGAAGAATATGCCCAAAAAGCTGAATTTCCACAACAGATTGTAAAGCAATTGGGCGATTTAGGCTGCTTTGGTCCAACCGTTCCTGTGGAATATGGTGGTGGTGGTCTCGACTATATTAGTTACGGACTTATGATGCAGGAGCTTGAACGTGGTGATAGCGGCGTGCGAAGTACTGCCTCGGTGCAGGGTTCGTTGGTTATGTTTCCCATTTATGCCTATGGAAGCGAAGAGCAAAGAAAAAAATACCTTCCTAAATTGGGCAGCGGGGAATGGTTGGGTTGTTTTGGGCTAACCGAACCCGATCATGGCAGCAACCCGTCAGGTATGCTTACCAATATCAAGGATGCGGGTGATCATGTAATTTTGAATGGTGCTAAAATGTGGATCAGCAATGCGCCTTTTGCACAGGTAGCAGTGGTTTGGGCTAAAGATGAAGAAGGGAAAGTGCGCGGTGTGATTGTAGAGCGGGGTATGGAAGGATTTACCACCCCAACCACCCACAACAAGTGGAGCCTTCGGGCTTCTGCTACCGGAGAACTCGTTTTCGACAATGTAAAAATTCCTAAAGAAAATATTCTGCCCAATATTAAAAGCATGCGCGGTCCCTTAAGTTGCCTGAGTAAAGCCCGGTTTGGGATCGCCTGGGGTGCTTTAGGAGCAGCGATGGATTGCTATGATACTGCCCTGCGATACAGCAAAGAGCGGGTGCAGTTTGATCGTCCTATCGGAGGGTTTCAATTGCAGCAGAAAAAACTGGCGGAAATGATAACAGAAATTACCAAAGGGCAATTGCTTGTATGGCGTTTGGGTACGCTGATGAATGAAGACCGGGCTACTCCTGCGCAGGTAAGCATGGCTAAAAGAAACAGTTGTGAAATAGCTAAAAACGTCATTAGTGAGGCCCGGCAAATGCTTGGCGGCATGGGAATTACCGGGGAGTATCCTATCATGCGTCATATGATGAATCTTGAAAGTGTTATTACTTATGAAGGTACTCATGATATTCATTTGCTGATTACCGGGATGGATATTACCGGTCTCAATGCTTTTTCATGACCTGAGCGAATGTATATGCGTGTATGAGAAAACTTTTTCTTGTCATTTCTTTTTTTGTAGTTTCTGCATACACTGTATTTGCTCAAAACACAGACAGTCTTTTCAGGATTTATAATTCTGCAACCCTGGATTCGGTTAAAGTAAAGGCCGCCCTGAACCTTGCTTCTGCCTATTTATCTAAAAATCCTGATAGTGCAGTTTACTGGTCGGAGGTTTCTGTAAACCTTGCTGATGCAAAAAGAAGCCTTGCAAAATTCCGGACCAATGGGTGGAATACCCTTGGAATGGCTCAATATTACGGAGGCCATTATCGCGCAGCGCTTGAGGCCTTTTCCGGTTATTATGCTGCTGCAAAGGCGGAGGATGATCCGGTAAAAATGGCTTTTGCTCTGAATAATCAGGGCAATGTGTATATTGAATTGGGGAGAATGGATAGCACAATGATACTCTATCAACAGGCATTGGCTATGAGACAATCGGCCAAAGACACATTCGGTATTGCACAATCCTATAATAACCTGGGCTATATTTCCAAAGAAAAAGGAGCCTTCGATGATGCAATTCGTTACATGCTGTTTGCGCTCCGGGAATTTGAAAAACTCAGGGATCGCAAATCGGTGGCTACTACCTACAATTATCTCGGGCAGGTTTTTTTAAAAAAGGAAGAACCCGAAAAAGCCATTGACTACTTCAGAAAAGCATTACAACTTTTTGAAACCATAAAAGACTCAGGAAGTATAGGCATCAGCCTGCACAGCCTTGGCAATGCCAAAGTTTTACAGCAGCAATTAGATAGTGCGGCTTATTATTTCGAACTAGCGCTTGGGATATATACCCGAATGCAGGATATCCGGCAACTTGCTCTGATGAGTACCAACCTTGCTGATATCAACAGCAAAAAAGGAAATTACCAAAAAGCATTTGAATTTTTCGAACAGGCGCTTCAATTAAATCGCCAAATAGAAAATACAAGAAGTTTACCCGGATTATATATTGCTTATGCCGAAACAGGCATTCAGGCAGGGAGTTTACCGCTTGCAAAAAAATTGCTTGACAGCGCATGGGTTGCCATTCAGGAAAACAGAAAGCAAATCAATCTGCGGGATTATTATAAAACCGAAGCGCTTTATTTTGAAAAAACACGGCAACCTGAACTTGCTGTAAAGAGCATGCGGCAATATCTTATTTACAACGATTCCATGCTTAATGAAACCAATATCAAGGCGATTGCTGATATGGAAGTGAAATACGAAAGTGAAAAAAAGGAACAGCAAATCGTTCTGCAACAATCAGAATTGTTTCGCAAAAATACCACGATCGGAGCAATTTCTATCCTTTCTGCGATGATGATATTGCTGGGATATAATTATTATAGAAGGTATCAATTAAAAAAAGAAAAAGAATTACAAGCCGAAATATTACACCAACAGGAACTAAGTGCTCAAGCCGTTATTCAGGCCGAGGAAACAGAACGGAGACGGATTGCAGCAGAATTACATGATGGAGTCGGGCAGTTGATGAGCGCAGCAAGAATGAATCTTGAAGCGGCAGTTGAGGGCCTGAAACCCCTACCCGATGAGCAAAAGATTAAATTTGACCGGGTGATTGACCTCGTAGATGAAGGCTGCAAGGAAGTAAGGGCAGTTAGTCACAGCATGATGCCCAATGCACTTTTGAAAAAAGGATTGGCCTCCGCACTCAGTGATTTTATTCAAAAGATCGATCAGAAGGTTTTGAAAATTAGCCTGCATATGGAGGGATTTGATGAGCGGTTAAAGCCCGAAACTGAATCGGTTCTATACCGTATTTTGCAGGAGTGTGTTACAAATGTTATTAAGCATAGCGGTGCCAACCGACTGGATATTTCTCTGTTAAGAAATGAAGATGGAATGGATATAACAATAGAAGACAATGGCCGTGGCTTCGACGTCCGTCAAAAAGTGACAGGTATCGGACTACAAAACATACAGGCGCGTATACAGTATTTAAAAGGTAATATCGATTTGAGCAGCGAACCCGGCCGGGGTACCTCAGTTGCGATATTTATCCCGGTTTAATAAGGGATGGTACTCTTCAATACTAAGTGCATTTTTAAATCGCACTAATCCTGTTGATTATCCTATTTTTGATTTAAAGCAGCTTACCGTTTCACATATGAAGAAAATCAGGGTGTTTATTGTTGATGATCATCAGATCGTCATTGATGGATTGAAATCGTTGCTGGAAGATATAGAGGATTTTAGCATTGTTGGCTTTACCACTTTCCCAACTAAAGTAATACAAATGCTTGCTGATAACCCAGTAGATGTGCTGCTAACTGATGTAATGATGCCGGAAATGACCGGGCAGGTATTGGCCCAAAAAATCCGTAAGCATTACCCCGACATTAAAATGCTTGCCTTAAGCATGAGCGGGGTTGGTGAAATTGTGGATGAAATGATCAACAGTGCCGACATCAACGGATATGTTTTGAAGAATATTGGTAAAGCGGAATTGGAAACTGCAATCCGCAAAATTGCAAACGGTGGTATTTATTTTGGAGAAGAAATTCTGAAGGAGCTGGAAAAAACGGCACAGGTAAAAAAAGAAAGTCAGGAAGCGCAACTCACGAACCGGGAAATTGAGATCATTCAGCTTATTGAAAAGGAGTTTTCTAATAAGGATATAGCAAGTCACTTGTTTATATCAGAAAGAACCGTTGAAACCCATCGAAAAAATATTTTCAGAAAAACAAAAACCAATGGGGTGATCGGATTGATAAAGTATGCCTATGAACATCGTTTGATCGGATGAAACCCAAGGTGGTTTAATATCCAATTAAATCGATTCCTTCCCCACCCTATCTGAATTATAATATGGATACAAAAAAGGAGATTATTCTTGAAGATGACCGGGCACTTTTAAGACCGCTTCAATCAGATGATTTTGAGCATCTGAAAATATTTTCCATACAGGAGCCCGAATTATGGGACTTTAGCCTCTCTTCGGCCTCCGGCGAACAAAACATGAAAACCTATATTGAAAAAGCGATTCAAAACAGAGAGGCCGGGCTTGAGTATCCTTTTATAGTTTTCGATAAACAAGCAGGATCCTATGCGGGATGTACCCGGTTTTATGATATTCAACCTGCTCATCATTCCTTACAAATAGGATTTACCTGGTACGGAAAAGCCTTTCAAAGAACCGGCTTAAACAGACATTGTAAGTACCTGCTGCTGTCGTATGCTTTTGATCAGGCCGGCATCGAACGGGTAGAATTTCGGGCAAATTTAAAAAATGAACGAAGCATCCTTGCCATGCAAAGCATCGGCTGTACCAAAGAAGGTATTCTGAGAAGCCATGTGGTTAATGCCAAAGGAGAAAGAAGGGATAGCATCGTTTTAAGTATCCTTCAAAACGAATGGCAAGCCTCGGTTCAGCAAATGCTTTTCCAAAAAGTGTATGGGGATTTACCCTAAAAAAGAACTGCGACAACCACCCAAAGGCAATTATCGCAGTTTATACCATAATCTGCTTTTGTCTACTTCTTTTTAGCTACCGCTTTTTTAGCTGCGGCCTTTTTAGGAGCTGCTTTTTTTCCAGCTGCTTTTTTAGGAGCCGCTTTTTTTGTTGCCGTTTTTTTATCGAAGGCTCCGGGAACCTGTGCTTCCACCATCGCTTTCACATCCTCCACGTTCAATTCAGCAGCTTCCTCCGGTGTAAATTTACTTTTACCGGGTTTGCTGAGTTTTAGCATCTTTTTTCCAAAACGGATAAAAGGACCCCACCTGCCATTTTCAATACTCATCTTCCATTCCGGAAATTCCTGAATATAGCGGTTGGCTTCTTTTTCAATTTTCGTTTCAATCAATTCATTGATATCACTCTGCGATAGGTTATCGAAATTGTATCTCCGTGGAACGTTTATATATAAATCATTCCATTTGATAAATGGACCGAAACGCCCTTTTCCTTTGGTTACCGGCAGATTTTGAAAACTCGCAATCGGCGCATCAGCTTTATTCTTTTCAGCTATAATTTCCTGTGCTCTTTTCATATCCACTGCCAAAGGATCTTCGCCTTTGGGCAGCGATATAAAATCTTCGCCGAATTTTACATAAGGACCAAACCGGCCGATACCTACAATCACCTCTTTCTCCTCAAAATTTCCGAGGCTCATGGGTAACTTAAAAAGATCAAGAGCTTCTTCAAACGTAATGGTTTCAATGCTTTGGTCTGTTTTTAAACTTGCAAACTTCGGCTTTTCTTCTTCCTCCGTTGAACCAATCTGTATCATCGCTCCGTAACGACCCATACGGGCAATCACAGGTTTGCGGGTTTCGGGATCTTCTCCCAAAAAGCGTTCACCAGTCGCTCTTTCAGCGGTTTCAAGGGTTTCTTCTACTTCTTTATGGAAAGGCTTATAGAAGTCCTTCACCATGTTTTGCCACTGTTGTTTGCCATCCGCAATCAGGTCAAACTGTTCTTCGATGCTAGCGGTAAAACCGTAGTCCATCACATTATCGAAGTGTTTGTTTAAAAAGTCGGTAACTACAAAACCGAGATCCGTTGGAAAGAGTTTGCTTTTTTCGGTACCAAAAGTTTCGCTTTCCATCACTTTGCTTACCACATCTTTTTTCAGGGTAAATAAACGGATGGTTCGCTTGTCGCCTTCGCGGTCTTTTTTCTCAACATACCCTCTTTTCAGAATGGTACTGATGGTTGGAGCATAAGTAGATGGCCGGCCGATGCCTAATTCTTCCAGTTTTTTTACAAGCGATGCTTCGGTATATCTTGCCGAAGGACGGGTGAACTTTTCGGTGGCTTTCATTTGCAGGAACCGGATGGATTGACCAACCGTAAGATTGGGTAAACGGCCATCTTCTTTTTCCTTTTCATCATCTTCATCGGTGCTCTCCATATAGGCAGCCAGAAAACCATCAAATTTGATTACTTCTCCACTTGCAGTCAGTTCTTCCTGATTGGTACTGATCCCGATTTTAGCCGTTGTTTTTTCTGTAACGGCATCTGCCATCTGAGAGGCGATCGTTCTTTTCCAGATCAGTTCATATAAACGTTTTCCTTCGCCATCATCTATGGTATGGTTTTCCATATAGGTGGGGCGAATGGCTTCATGAGCCTCCTGTGCGCTTTCATTTTTGTTTTTATACTTGCGCTCCTGCAGGTATTTATCTCCGTAATGGCTTTTAATATTGGCCTTGATATCTTCTCTT
>JBGSNV010000006.1:0-9753 GCA_041739485.1 Chitinophagaceae bacterium | reverse complement strand
CAGCTCCTCTTCTTTGCCAATATCCGCCGGATCATTTTGGGTAACAATAACATTGGAGGCACCCCACTTTGTTATATTTTCTACCAAAATAGCATTGCGCTGCGGAATAATTTCATTGCATACCAATACCGAATCTGAGTGTAATAAACTTTGCAAATGGGTAGACTTCCCTCCGGGAGCTGCACACAAATCAACCGCATGAATGGGCTGACTCATTAACCCCGTGGCCTGAATCGCTTTTTCCAGAAACATACTGCTTGCTTCCTGCACATAATAAGCACCGGCATGCAGCAAAGGATCAAGCGTAAATAACGGACGTTCTTCAAGGTAGACTCCCCTTACTGACCAGGGAACTGATTCGGCAACTGAAAAGGGATATACTAAACCCGAATGATGTTTTGCAGGATTCATCCGGATAGAAACCGGCGGTTTCATTTCATTATGTACCTTTTCAAAACCATGCTTCTCAAAACCTGTAATTCCTTCGAGACTTTCCAGAAATCCGGTTGGGAATTCAATATGTTGGGCAGGAGGCATTCGGTACTAAATATTTTTTATTTCAGCTACCAATTCCTGCAGCATCTTTTTGGCATCCCCAAAAAGCATAGAAGTTTTGGGCTGAAAAAACAATTGATTTTCAATACCGGCATATCCGGGCTTCATACTCCGTTTGTTCACGATCACCGTTTTGGCTTTTTCTACTTCCAGAATAGGCATACCATAAATAGGACTGGCCGGATCGGTTTTTGCCGCAGGGTTTACCACATCATTGGCACCCAAAATTAATACGGCATCTGTTTGAGCAAATTCATCATTGGCCTGCTCCATTTCCAGCAATTTCTCATAGGGAACATCGCTTTCCGCAAGTAACACGTTCATATGCCCCGGCATACGACCTGCAACAGGATGAATGGCATATTTTACTTCTACCCCTCTTTCTTCGAGTAGTTTCTCCAATTCGTGGCAGGTGTGTTGAGCTTGTGCAACAGCCAGGCCATACCCGGGCACAATCATCACTTTATTGGCATACCCCAATACCACAGCAGCATCACTCATTGAAATGGCTTTGACGGAGCCTGACATAGCTGCTGCAACACCGCCGGCACCGGCATTACCACCAAAAGAGCCAATCAAAACATTTACAAGACTCCGGTTCATGGCCTTGCACATAAGCAGGGTAAGCAATGTACCCGCTGCACCCACCAAAATACCGCCGGTAAGCATGGCTTTATTATCGTACAGGAAGCCACCACAAGCGGCAGCCACACCGGTAAATGAGTTTAATAAGGAAATAACAACAGGCATATCAGCCCCACCAATAGGCATAACAAACATGACACCGTAGACAACTGCGATTGTAAGAATGCTATAAAAAACCAGTACGGAAGAAGCAGTAAAAGGAGTGGCAATTAAATAAACGGCTAGTGCCAGCAACAAACCAAGCAACATCAGGTTAACAACCATTTGGCCTTTAAAGGCAAAGTCGCGGATTCTTCCGTTGAGTTTGCCCCATGCAATCATACTACCCGTAAAAGAAACGGTACCAATTATTAATCCAAGGGTAATGATAAGCAGGGTAGCCTCTCCAAAATGAGCCACACCTGCAGCCCCCGGAATTTGGTCTGAACCCGATAACATATTATGTGTGTAATGATTAAACTCAATCACACTAATAATAGCGGCACAGGCGCCCCCCATTCCATTAAACAAACTAACCATTTCGGGCATAGCTGTCATTTGAACCTTTTTAGCAGCCAACCAGCCAACTACTGTTCCGACAACAATAGCAGAAAAAATCCAGCCAAAATTAGAAAGCCCGGCTACTTCGTCATCTTGATACAAGAAGATGGTTCCAAAGATGGCCAATCCCATGCCAACAGCGGCAATCAGATTACCGCGGCGGGCTGTCTCAGGATGGGAAAGCATTTTTAAGCCAATAATGTAAGAAACAGAAGCTATTAAATAAATAAAGGTAAGAAGTGAAATGTTCATAAAAAGAAAGCCTGCTATTTTGAATGGGTGTAAATATCGTAGATATCATCAAGATGTGAAGTGTTTTTCCACAATTGTTGTGATTTAATGTATAAACTCTGTTTTTGTTCTGCTTTCCTGAAATTAATCCATGTTAAACAAAATAATTTTTCACAAAAACGTTTGATATTAAACAGTTTAAAAACATCGGCGAATGAATTACGGATCCATGGAAACAGGGGAAAACATTAATAAGTTTCAGGTTACAATAGCTTTTATAATGGACGACGCTTTTATGGACTTTGTACCGGACCATCGCACGTACATAAATTACCTGATCAACAAAGGCATTGTAGACACCTATACAGTGAGTATGGAAACATTGAAAAGCTGGCTGATCATTAATGCCCCCACCCGCGAAGAGGTCAGGGAACTACTCAAACGTTCACCGTTGTTTAAATACTGGACCTACGATATTGACGAAATATTTGTATTCGACGGGCAGAATTACAGATTACCTGCACTTCAACTCAATTAATTTTCTCAGTTAGATTTTATTCGTCCGGGGCATTTTTTCAAAAAAAAATGCCCCGGACTGCTTTTTGGTTCATATTCACTACTTTTTAACAAATCCCTTATTAATCAGGCTATTGCAAGCATGGCAATGGTTTCAGCTCCATTAACAATTTGAGATACCAAACATTCATTGATGATTGCCGTTGTAACAGAAAGATATCTTACCAAGCAACGTCAAAAACTATATGAGGAATATTCTACACACCATACTTGCCGCGAAATTTAAATTTCATTTGCTTTCTATTATTTTACTAATTATTGTATTACCAACTTTACATGCACAGGATCTTCCAAAAAAACTACAAATAAAAGGTAAAATCAATACGACAGAAGATAAAGCCTTAGCCGGAGCAAGCGTTGTTGTAAGAAGTGTAAAAAACGGTGGAACTTCTGATGCTGATCGTAGAAAGTGGATGGTTGTTTCTGATAAGAATGGTAATTTTTCTGCAGATATCGAACCTATAGGTCCGATTTATCTGGAAATTACCTCCATTGGATTTGCAGATATTTTTCTTCCCATTTCACCTGATGCCAATGCCATTACTTACAATGCGGGTATATTTAAAATGGAGGAGTCTGTCAATAAGCTCGATAATGTTGTAGTTACTGCAAGTGCCAAAAAGCCCTTTATGGAAATGGGGGTAGATCGTCGCATTTTCAATGCAGAAGCCATGATTACCGCAAGAGGAGGAAATGCAGTAGATTTATTACGCAATATTCCCGGCCTCAATGTAGATGTAAATGGAGGAGTGCAATTACGAAACAGCAGTCCTCAGATATTTGTTGATGGTCGCCCTACCCTGCTTACCCTTGAACAAATCCCAAGTGATGATATTGAAAAAGTGGAAGTCATTACCAATCCATCAGCCAAATATGATGCCGGTAGCACCGGTGGTATTTTGAATATCGTATTGAAGAAAAACAAGAGAAATGGTATGAATGGTCTTGTATCGGCAGGTATTGGTACGCCCGGAATCAGCAATGCCAATCTAAGTTTGAATTACCGACAAGGGAAAATAAACTTTTTTGTAAGTGCCAACCACAACCAAAGAGGCGGACTTGCAAGGAGTGAAGCTTCCCGGATTAGTAAAGTAAATGATGTCCCTACTAGTTATTTTGAGCAGGAAAGTAAAAACGACAGAAAACGTCGCTTTCAAAATATCCGCATAGGCCTTGATTATTTTATGGACGATTATAATGCCATATCTGTCAGTCGTCAGGTAACGAGTGGTATTTCAGAAAATCGGGAAAACCAAACACAGGATTATTTTGATGCACAAAGGGTATTGGAAAGAACAGGAATTAGAACCGGGTTTGAAGAATCTGATTTTAAAAGAGATAATTTTCAGGTCAATTATCGCAGAACCTACCAAAAAGAAGGCAAAGAATGGACTGCTGATTTCACCTATGGCGGCCGTGAAAACAGTTCAGTTAACGATATCACCAATAGCTTCTTTGACCTGAATGGCAATATTCTCAGTGAACCGAATGTGGTGAATAATATGGGGAATAGTGACGAAAATCAATATACCTTTCAGACTGATTACGTAAACCCGATCTCAGAATTCAGCAGATTAGAATTAGGTGCCCGTTTTTTCAATAACATCAGCAATGATAAACTGGATGTTTTTGGATTAAATAATGGGACCGCTACAAAACTCCCATTAAGTAACAACTATGGGTTTAATGAAAAGGTATACGCGGCATACGGTAATTATAGCAATAAGATCAATAAAAAATGGAAATATCAGGGTGGGCTTCGTATTGAAACCTCCTCATTCCGTGGAGAACTGAAGGATAGTGCTCAAACCTTTGGATATGATTTTCCCGGGAAAAATGCGAGTATCTGGAATGCCATATTCCCTAGTGTATTTTTGACTTACAGCCCAAAGGAAGGCAATGATTTTCAGGTGAATTTCAGTCGGAGAATTCGCCGCCCAAGATTTTGGCAAATCAATCCTTACGTAGATATTACAGACCCTCAAAGTATCCGGAAAGGAAACCCGGAATTACAGCCTGAATTCACCAATAGCTTTGAATTAAACTACAACAGAACCTATGAAAAAGGAAACATTTTCATGGCCGTATATTTCCGAAACAACACTCAGGATATAACCAATTATACGGACACCATTAGTGCTGTACAACTGGAACAGTTAAACAGTGCAGCAGTTGCACCTAACGCCTTATTGTCTACATATATCAATGCCGATCGTACCAACAGACTTGGTGTTGAACTAACCTGGCAGCATAAAATTGGAGACCGTTTTGAAATTGCTCCTAATTTTAATGCACAATACAGGGATGTAAAAGCAGAAGTAAATGGTCTGAATCTCAGCAATACTGGATTAAACTGGGATCTTCGATTGATGACCAATTATAAATTATCTGCTCCTAAAAGTAAGTATTTTAATAATCTTTCTTTTCAGCTACAGGGAGAATATGAAAGTCCCGAAGTTATTCCTCAAGGAAGAAGTCTGGCACAGTACGAATTTGATTTTGCCATCCGCAAAGACATTTTAAAAAATAATGCAGGTACCATCACCTTTAATGTCAATGATATTTTCAACAGCCAGCGTTGGGGAAATGTAACTGAAACAGCTACATTCTTTCAGGAGTCCTACCGTCGGTACAATGTAAGATCATTCCGGTTAACCTTTAGTTATCGTTTTGGAAACAGAGATCTTCAGATCTTTAAATCACGGGAAGGTGGCGAAGACCGGGGCTAAAATCTTTTGTTAGCAAATATCAATTTGTATAAAAAAGGCTTTCTCAAATCAGAGAAAGCCTCTTTTATTAAATTTTATTGGGTTTTTGCCAGCCAACCTGAGAGGCTCGTTCTGCTCGGTGGACAAAATTTCATAGAAAAGAACTTACCCGAAACTTTAAAAGGATATTTACTATGGAAGTCTGAAGGATACATATGCTTATTTTTGTCTTTAACTATAAATAAAAAATGAAAATTGGAAAACCATTGATGAGCAGCTTCCCATCATTTGCGATTCGGCTAATCCTTGTTTTCCATTTATTGTATCTACCCATTTTCGGATTTTCCCAAAATCAGGTATTTCGGTTCTTAACTGCCGATGAAGGCCTCCCCGACAACGAAGTTTTCGATGTTCACCAAAGTCGGGATGGGGCTATATGGATTGCTACAGACCTTGGTATTTGTCGGTTTAATGGTAAAAGATTTACCTATATAAGAAATCCTACCCAACGTAGCAAAGCCCTGACCGGTCTGCAAGAAGATAAATGGGGACGTTTATGGGCTTTCAATTTTTTTGGTGAGATCTTTTACATTGAACAGGACTCTTTAAAGTTGTTTGAATCGTTTGATCCTAAAAATTCAAACAGCCTGCATACCATGGCATGGAATAAGGATCGGGATATTTTTATTGTGAGTGCAAGTGGGGGCACTTATTTATACCAACTAAAAAAAACAACCGAAGGAAAATATACAGATACCCTATTAAAATCCTGGAATTTCTCGTCTATCAACCCCATTTTCGACTCAAAAGACAGAATATGGATGGTAGGATACTCACAAAAAGAGTTTGATGAAATCTGGAATTATGAAAAGGGAAACCTTTTGAATTTCCGGGTTCTCGGACAGACAAAGAAACAAAGCAGCCGTTTAAATTTGCTATTCGAATCCAGGGATAGCATGTATATGCTGGATAGAATAAACCGAAATTTGTACATTAAAAGGAATGACGGATTTCACTTTCAAACGGTATTTAATGAAATCGCATACATTAATGAAATCGTTAAAGAGACCGATGGAAACTTTTCTCTACTAACAAGACAGGGTATTTACTCTTTGGATACCAATTGGCAAATCACCCCCATTTACCCAACTTTTGCAGGAAATAACATATCAAAAAAAATCATAGATCATGAAGGAAATAAATGGTTGGCGACCCTGGATGCAGGCATTGGTATTGTTCCGGACTCAAGATTAAAGATCTGGCGCGATTTTACAAAAGACTATGGTACAAATAATATTACTGCCCTTACCAAGGGGCCCGCTCAAAAACTAATTTTGGGTTTTACAAACGGGTTGATTATCCTGTTTGATCCGGAAAATGGAAAATCAAAATTATTATATAAACCGGAGGTTCCCGGTGAAGTTTCCTTCCTGAATTATGATCAGGCAGATAGCTTATTGACCTGGTACAACAACAAAAGTTATACAGCAAAACTTACAAATACCCTCAGTATGAGGGATCCCATATCGCTGAGTTCAGTGAAGTCTATAGCCAGCTGCCCCTGGGATAAAACATTTGCTGTGGCAACAGGAACGGGGGTAGAAAAAATTGATATCCGGTTGCTTTTAAACAGTCATAAAAAACCTATACCCAGAGTATTTAGAAAAAACATATCCAATGTCCGATCAAGAAGCATTGCCGCCGACCCTGTCAAAAAAAGAATATATATAGGTTCAAGAGATGGGCTTGAGACCATCGACAGTTTGGGGAATAAAAAACAGATCACCCTCAACAACCAAGCCATTTATGCTACACAAATTGAAAAAATAAAGGATGGTTTTTTGATTGCCACCATCAATCAGGGGCTTATTACGCTGAAAGATGGAATGACGGAGAAAGTTTATACAACGGGTAATAAAATCATCAGCAATACTATTTTGGAAATGGCACTAGACTATCCTTCGTGTTGGATTAAAACGGATATTGGGTTACAATTATTCAATCTGCAAACATTCGAATCCAAATTACTCAATAAGGACAACGGACTCCCTACCTCACAAATAAACGGGATGCTCAACATAGATGGTACGCTTTTTTTGGCCACACCTAATGGGTTAGTCTTTACTTCCTATTTACTACCCGAGCCCGAAGCCTCTGCAACTTTTGATCCTATCATCAGAAGTATTTTTGTTAACAAGCAAAAGGTAGACGTATCGGCACTTTCCAAACTCGATCACGACTTGAATGATCTGGAATTCGAAGTTGAGTTACCCTCCTTCCACTCAAGAGTAGGTGTAAATTTTCAGTACAAACTCCAACATAATGGAAAGGGAATCTGGAGAACAAATGAAGATGGTATTCTGGTGTTTGATCAACTGCTTCCCGGAAACTATCAATTGACCATTCAGGCAGTAGATATGAATAGCACGAAGGTTGGTAAAGTGAAAAACCTTTACTTTTTAATAAAAAAGCCATTCTGGGAAACGCCTTCATGGTATATCCTGATTATTTTAGTATTGGGAGGCTTTATCTGGTTTTGGATTCGCTTTTATATGCGAAGAATCAATAAGCTCTATCTGGAAAAACAGGAAAAATTAAAATTATACGAGGATTTAAAAAAGAGCATGTTAGTTAGCATCAAAGCTCAAATGAATCCCCATTTTATTTTCAATGCTTTAAACACCATTCAAAGTTTTATTTATAGCAATAACAAACAGGAAGCCAATGAGTACCTCGTAAAATTCAGTCGGTTAATACGCATGGTGCTTGAGATGAGCAACCATGAAACTATTTTGTTGGCCGAAGAAATTGTGGCTTTGGAACTGTATTTGGATCTGGAAAAGAGTCGTTTTGAAGATTCTCTCAATTACAGCATTACACTTGGTGAAAATATAAGACCCGGTCAAATCCGGATACCAAGTATGATTATACAGCCCTATGTTGAAAATGCCATTAAGCATGGATTACTACACCGGATAGGAGAAAGATGGATAAGCATTCAATTCAACATCAATAAGGACAAATCGGTCCTTATTGTGGAAATTGAAGATAATGGTGTAGGCCGGAAACAAAGCAAACTCATAAACGCAAGAAAAGGAGAAAATCATGTTTCCTTTAGTTCAGCGGCCAATGAAAAGAGGCTTGAACTATTGAATGCAGATTCGCAGAAACAGATCGTTCTTGAGTATTTTGATAAAACGGATGAATTTAATAGCGATATCGGAACGATAGTCAGACTTCAGATCCCATTTTAATTTATGTAATTGAAATAAAAATAGCACACAAATCTAATTTTCCGGATATTTATCAGGAAAACCGGAGTACGACCTCCGATTATTTCTAAATTACATGCGAACCATTATTATAGATGACGAAAAAAGAGCAAGACTTCTTCTTGAAGCAATGCTTGAAGCAGAATGTTCAACGACGGAGGTTGTTGGGCAGGCAGCAGACCTTCCAAGCGGTGTAAAACTGATCAATAAACTCAATCCGGACCTTGTCCTGCTTGATATTGAAATGCCCGGGTTCAACGGGTTGGAAATTGCAGATTTTTTTAAAGGCAGTGAAATGAAGTTTCAAATCATCATTACAACTGCTTACAGCGAATTTGCTATTCAATCTTTCAAACTCAATGTGGTAGATTATTTGCTGAAACCTATCGATTCGGCAGCATTAAAAGCGGCGGTGCAAAGAGCTGCCATAAGGCAGGAAGTAGCAAAAAAACTGGTTCAGCCAGCATTGGCACCTCCCGTATTGCAAGGTATGAAGAGATTAAGCGTCCCTGACAGCAATGGGTTTGTAATGGTTGAAACGGAGGATCTGATTTTACTGGATGCAGACGGAGCCTACACACACCTCCACCTTACTTGTAAACGAAAACTAACCGCAACTAAAAAACTCAGGTATTTTGAGGATAAACTGCAGGGGAATCCTTTATTTATGCGGGTTCACCGCGGACATATTATCAATATGAAACATGTTCAAAAATTCACCCGGGCCGATGGCGGTTCTATTTTGCTAACCAACGGGTTCTCGGTTGCTGTAAGCCGCGAACAAATCGATTCCTTCCTCGAAAGGCTGGGATAAACCGAATCCAGATAAAACCTCCTGCATTTATTACCATCCATATACCCATCCCATCCTTTCATGATGCGAAAGCCGCTTTTCATGAATTAGCATCTTGAATGAATACACCCTTGGTATAATATTGCATTACAAGTATAAACAAAAACGATTTTCCTCCTAAACTCAGGAAAATCTTTCAAACCGTATTTCCGAAACACTTAAAACATTAAAATAGCTGCTACTTTCTGTAGCAGCATTTTATTTTGTACCTACTGTACATTTTCCTGAACCTGTTTCTATATTCGCTGAAAGAGAAATTATGGCCAAAATCACAGACAGAAAGGTCGTTTACACATATCAATAGGAACAACAGACTATTTGAGGGCAATTTGCCCGAAAATTATAAGCCATGAAAAAAATAATATGGATCCGT
>JBGSNV010000395.1:0-3567 GCA_041739485.1 Chitinophagaceae bacterium | reverse complement strand
AATTTTAGTTTGTACACAGAATGAGGGTTTTAAAAATCCAAAACAAAAAATAATTAGTTGGACTGCTCCTTTTTTCAGGATTTCAATCTGGACAAATGTGTTTTTTCTGCCAGTCATCTCTGCCTTATATCTTATGTTTTACCTGAGGTAATGTGAAAATGAGTTATTCAGGCTTGCATGCGGAACGACCTCAGATCACAAATTATCAGTGCGAAGGAGTAAATAGGCAATCAATGGGTGAGTGAGATGAATCTCAACGGTTGGTTTGTCATTTTGATGATACCTTTTATTCCTGCAGGGGAAAATAGTTTTGGTGGCTGCATCCGCTTCAGTTTGTTAAAAAAAAACCGGGATTGTTGGGGATTACTTCTTCGTTTTGATACAAAAAAAGGCTGCCCTATTGGAAGGCAGCCTTTTAATTTTTTCATTTTTTTTTAAACAAGCACTACTTTTTCCATAACATCTCCGCCTCTGATGGTATCAAGGACATCCAACCCTTCGGTCACCTTTCCAAAGCAGGTATGTACCCCGTCGAGGTGGCGGGTACCGGCACGCTCATGGCAAATGAAAAACTGACTGCCTCCGGTATTGGGCCCCCGGTGTGCCATCGACAAAACGCCACGATCATGATGTTGATTATCAGCTGAGGTCTCACAGTTGATGGTGTAACCCGGGCCACCGGCACCGGTACCGTCGGGGCAACCGCCCTGTACCATAAAATTGGGAATAACGCGGTGAAACTTCAGGCCATTATAAAAACCCTGATTGATCAGTTTTTTGAAGTTTTCTACAGCAATGGGTGTTGATTCGTCATACAGTTCGAAATACATAACTCCTTTATTGGAATGTATTCCTCCTTTGGTTCTTGTGATTTGGTCCATCTTTGCAGTTGATTAATAGGTAAACAATCTCGCAAAAATAGCTTTTCAGTACAATCCTCCACAAAAATTATGGCCCTTCATAGTTACTTCCTGATACACAAGCCCCGGGGAATGGTTTCGCAGTTTGTCAGTTCGCACGATGTGGGTTTGTTGGGCGATCTCCTTTTTGACTTTCCCGAAGGAACCCATGCGATTGGCAGGTTGGATGCGGATTCCGAAGGATTGCTGCTTTGTACTACCGATAAAAGCATTACCCGCCGGCTTTTTCAGGGTCCGGTGCCGCATACCCGCACCTATCTTGTTTTGGTAAAATGGCCTGTTCAACCGGAGACTTTGGAAAAGTGGGCCACCGGCGTTTCTATATCCGCAAAGGGTGGGGGAGCCTACCTTACCCAACCTTGCCAAGCCTCACTCTTTGACTCCAGCAAGGCCGGTCATTTTTATCCCGGCCTCATACAAATGCCCGAATATGGCAGCTATACCTGGGTTCAATTAACCCTCACCGAGGGGAAATACCATCAGGTTCGAAAGATGGTGGATGTATTGGGACATAAATGTATCCGGTTGATCCGCACGGATATTGAAGACCTGCATTTAGGCAAAATGGCTCCGGGAGAAGTTTTGGAGATGGATGAAACAACCTTTGTTGAAAAGCTAAAGCTGTCCTGAAGGCTTTCTTCCGGTTAACCTAGCGATACATCATACTCAAACTGCAGTTCATTGAGCCGCTTATAAAGTCCGTTTTGCTGCATCAGTTCATTGTGGCTGCCGTTTTCGGCTACCCTTCCCTGATCGATCACTACAATCTGATCGGCATTGCGGATAGTACTCAACCGGTGTGCAATTACAAAACTGGTACGTCCCTGCATCAACAGGTCAAGGGCTTCCTGCACCAATTGTTCGCTTTCGCTGTCGAGCGAAGAGGTGGCCTCATCAAGGATCAAAATCGCAGGATCTTTTAGCATAGCCCGGGCAATGGCAATACGCTGTCGCTGTCCGCCGCTGAGTTTCATGCCCCGTTCGCCCACTATCGTTTGGTAGGCTTCGGGAAATTGACTGATGAACTGATGGGCATTGGCCTTTTCAGCAGCGATCTGTATTTCGGCTGCAGTGGCACCGGGTTTGCCATAGGCAATATTATCCGCAATGGTACCACCAAAAAGAATCACATCCTGCGGCACATATCCGATCTGAGCTCGTAACTGCGACAAGGGATAGGTAGTAGCGGGTTTGCCATCTACAAGCAGCATACCACTGTCGGGAGTGTAAAACTGAAGCAGTAATGCTGCAATGGTACTTTTACCGGCACCACTTGGACCTACGATAGCTATCTGTTCGCCTGGTTTTGCTATCAGATTAACTCCTTTTAATACCGGCACATCCTTGCGGCCGGGATAGCTAAATACCACATTTTCAAAAATCACTTCTCCTTTGATGGTATTTTCCGGAGCAATCATTATTTTTTCTATGGTAACGGGTTCTCCTTCTCCACGCAGGATTTCGCGAACACTTTGGGTGGCGCCAAGCGTTTTTTGTAATTGGCTGAACATATCGGCAAAGCCTGCAAAAGTGCCACCTACAAAAACACTGAAAATTACGAACATGGTCAGCGCTCCGATAGTGAGTTGTTCTGTTTGAATCATATTGGCTCCTACCCACATTACAAAGGCGATGGCTCCAAATACACTAAAAATCATAAACGAAATAAAGGCACCCCGGTATCGTGCATTGCTGATGGCAGTTTCTACCACAGAATAAATGCTTTTGAGGTAACGGCTTACTTCATGAAACTCGCTGTTAAAGGCTTTTACAACGGCGATACCCTGAAAACTTTCCTGTACAATCGTGCCACTTTCAGCCAACTGATCCTGTGCTTTTTTGGCCATTTTACGTATACGCATTCCAAAAAATACAGCCAATACCGCAATCACCGGTACAACGGCAAGCATAATCAATGCAAGCTTGGTACTGATCCAGAAAATAAAGACCAACCCGATGATGAGGGTGAAAATGCCTCTTAAAAATTCGGCAAGGGTAAAACTGATGGCATCCTGTATCTGTGACAAATCGCTTGCGATTCGGTTACTCAGCTCACCTACCCGTTTTTCGGAGAAATAAGCCATTGGCATAGTGAGGAGTTTGGTGAAAACACTTTTACGCATATCGGCCAATGCTTTTTCACCCACTTCGGTCAGCAGGTATACCCGCATAAAAGAGAAAAAAGTTTGGATTCCCAACTGAATAAAAATGAGCATCAAAGTGGTATTCAGACTCCAGTGTATGTCTTTGAGACTGAATCCCCCGACAGAACGGTTCGTCATATCTCCTACAGCACCAAGATCCGCACCGGGAGAGGCTGCATCAATCATTTTGCCAAGAAATAAGGGAAAAAGGCTTGTAGTAAAAGCAGATAGAGCAATAAAAACCAACCCGAGTATAAACTTGGTCCGATAAGGCTTGAGATAGGTGAACAAAATAAGTGCCTGTTTCAGGTTTTCCTTGTTCATTTTTGCCTTCGGTACTTCTTCTTCCAGCGATCCGTTGCTGTTATAACTGCTTCTACGTGCCATGTGTATTTTTATCTATAAGATCAAATGGAAAGGGTTCCCTATTCAGCAGGATTGTCTTCCATAAGCGCTGAAAGGTACAAACAACCGGAGTATGTCCTATGAAAGGGATGTCAACC
>JBGSNV010000393.1:0-2862 GCA_041739485.1 Chitinophagaceae bacterium | reverse complement strand
GCGTTTGTAAATAGGGTCTCCAGGAGTCGTCAACATACTGATTGATGATGGTTTCCGGACGGCCATAATTGCTGCGGTATTTTTCGTCCCAGCATTGTATAAAAGCATCAAATTTAGCGATAGCTGTAAGCGCATAGGCGTAGACCGTTGTGGGAAAATCAACTTCTGCTTTTTGAGCCGCAATGCCTACGATACCCATCCAATGTCCCGGAGGGGAGAATTTTTTAGTGGTGAACATTACATGTCCGCTTACATTCAATTTCAGGGGATTATCGTCCCAGAAATCGGCAATATGTTTTTGTTCCTCTGTAAGAGAGTCCACTGTATTTTTTACCGCCATTACCTGTTGATAATACGGGCTGTTTTTATCGGTCATATTAAAGGGAGCAGGGGGCGGTGGAGTGAATGCTTCTAAATGCTGAATTACAAGCGGTCTGATTTCCCTCCAGTTGGGTTCAATAGCTTCTGTATACATCGGCGGGGTAGGGATCCACTTTCCGGGTTCATCAGGTACGGTATATTTTATGGATCCGCGGGTTGCGGCATAATTATCTTTCTTGCTCCAAGCTATAATAGCATTGGCTATCGTGTCTGCCATAGCATTACTCGCTTTTTCTACATCGTCAGGCAGCCCTTTCTTTCTTGCCATTTCTATAATACTGTCCCGGTACATCTGCATGCTACCTTCAGGAAAAGTAACTAACTCTCCTACTTTTATAAAAGCAAGGATCGCTGCTAAATCTACATTTGCGGTGGTATCCTCAAACGAAGGCATTGTTTCCAACCCGTTTATTTGTCCGGCAAGCGATTGAAAGCGGTCAGGGTAACCGGCGGCAATCACTTCGTAGGCTGCAATAGAGGCATATGTATAATTTCTGCTTGCAACAATCGGGGTGAAATTATTCCCCATAACAACCGTATTAAGTTCATGTACAACTTCACAAAATAAGTTGGGGTCCTGCACAAACCCGATATATGCTGTATTTTTTTTACAGCCCATTGCAGTCACTAGTAACAGACAAATGGCAAAACGTACATTCTTCATCCCGAAATTTTTTTTTAGTTGCAACAAGACAATCAGTTTAAGCAGAGAACAGCATTTCTTTAAAAAAGAAGCTGCTGCCGCAATTAGTTATTTGCTGTAAATATATTCAAAATCAAAGTTTCTATTTTACCTTGAATTGATGTTTATGAAAACAAAAAGGTTTTTATTGAACCACATAGGTTTTCTTATCGGGGCCGGCGCCGGTAATGGTCATTTTTTTCCAACCCGGTGGCAGAATGCCTTTGCCCTGTATCAGTCCATCGGGGGTGATATCCAATCCGCCAAAACCCATTAGCATTGCCTGCAGAATACCCCCTGCGCCGGTGGCAAAATAGGGGTTGGTACCGCCCTTGGTTTCTGCAATTACCCTGAATGGGGGAAGCAGGTTGGGGATGTAGGCATCTTTTAGCCAGAATTGTGCTTTTTGAGCATCGCCAAGCCGGGCATACAATAAAGAAAAAACGGCTTGTGTCATTGCAGGCGTCCCTTCTTCAGGAACCCGCTGACTGTAATATTCAAGATCTTGCAATATCCGTTTAGGGTCAGTTACCTCCCGAAGCGGATAAGACAAGAGGTTGACATCGGCCTGTTTAATCCCCTCGCCATTGTAGGTGGCATGTTCGCGGGTGGTTCCATCTGCAAATTGCAGGATTGGGATATTTTTTGCAACAAGTTCCCAATCGGGGTCTGGCTTTTTATTCAACAAGATGGCTGCCCGGACCGCAAATTGGAGATTTGCCTTAGCGGCTGCGTTGGTAAAGGCATTATTATCTACGTTTTCGGCCCATTCGTCGGCAGCTACCACATTGTTGATATTGTATTTTCCGGGTCCTTCCCTTTCAACCCGGCTAGCCCAGAAGTTGGCAGTTTCCTGTAATATCGGCCAGCCTTTTTCGGCCAGCCATTGTTTGTCCTGTGTAACCGCATAATAATTCCAGGTTGCAATGGCCACACAAGCGGTAATATGTTGTTCAAAAGGGCCGCTGAGTGCCCAAACCGGGGTTTCCTCCACACCCGTTTCTGCACTTTCCCACGGAAACATAGCGCCTCTGTATCCTTTACTGAAGGCATTTCTGCGGGCAGCTTCCAGCCGCAGAAAGCGATACTCGATCATGCTTTTGGCAATTTGAGGTTGCATCACCAACAAGCCCGGATACATCCATAATTCAGTGTCCCAAAACACATGCCCGTTGTAACCAAGACCACTTAATCCCATGGGGCTTGGGCTGAGTGCCGAGCCTTCGCGGCTAAAACTGTACAGGTGGTACAGAATGCTTCGCATATCCTGCTGAGCCTGTGCATCGCCTTCAATCTGAATATCGCTTTTCCATAATTCCTGCCAGGCTTTCCGATGTTGTGCCAACAACCGGTCTTTGCCTTCGAGTTTGGCAAAAAGCGTCAATCTTTCTGCTTCATTCAGCGGATCGGCATGGTGCGCACTAGTAATACTGCTGCCCGCAATGCAAAAAGTATAGGTCTTTCCGGCAAGTAACTTTTTGCTGAACTTCATCAGGTGCATGTTGTTGTCCCACATCTCGTGGATCACCCGGGGTTCTTCTCCATGTTGTTCTCCAAATAAAAAGCTGTTGCTTGCACACATCAGCATTTTACCTGTCGGGCTTTTAGCGGTGCTTGTAAGCAGGCTTACCACCACATGGGGGCGGTCTATTTCGTTGTAATAATTTTCTACATCCCGCAAAAGATCAGGTGCCTGCATTACACTTGCGGCACTCATGGTAATATCCTTCAGCGGCGTAACTGTAATTTCCATCAGGGTGGAAAACGGCAGTTGTCGCAGTGCGTAATAGGTATAGGAA
>JBGSNV010000370.1:0-4259 GCA_041739485.1 Chitinophagaceae bacterium | reverse complement strand
GGCTGTAGTGCATAATTTCCTTCCAAAGCCTGAAATCAAACTGCGCTTTGGCCTGCCGCCATTCGGGTAGCAACAGCAGCAGGGTCATGATGCTTGCAAGCAGATTGGCTACCAGTACATAGCCCACCCCCATCTGTGGATTGTACCATGCAAAGAGGGTATGATCCTGAAACTTAGGAGCAACAACATAAAAAAGAAGGGTAAAAACAATATTGGTAACAATGCTCAATACCCGCACTAAGGCAAACCGCCGGGGGCGCTGTTGTTGCCGCAAAAGCGAAAGGGGCAATGTTGCTAAAGTATCGAAAAAAACGATCCCGGCGCAGAACAGAATGTACTCCGGGTGTGTTGGAATTTCTATGAAATTGGCGAGTTGCTGACTGAAAAGAACAAGCGGAACCGTAAAAAGCAACGTAGAAATAAAAATGGAAACACTTAGCGTATTATAGACCTGCTGTCTGTCTTTCAGTTCTGCAAATCTGAAAAAGGCGGTCTCCAGCCCATAAGTAAAAAGAATGTTTAAAAACGGAATAAAGGCATAGAGGTTGGTGATGACTCCAAAGGAACCGGGTTTAAATATACCTACCAGAAGGATGGATAACAAGTAGTTCAGGAACCGGCTCATAATGGTGGGAACTCCGTACCAAAGTGTCTGCCCTGCCAGTTTTTTAATATCACTCAATAGAAATAGGTTGAATCTGTATCTTGTCAAAATTAGGTGGGGTAAGGGAATGCATCATTATTAATTTTATTGTTTGTAAATTTGATAACAAAGCGATAATCAGCCAAAATGAAAAATAGTAAATCTTTACAGTAATTCAACGCTTCCCGGTAGTCAAAAGCGGTGAATGAAGTACAAAGTATAATAATACATATCTATGAAAAAATGGTTCCTGATACATGTCCTGTTGATGACATGTTTGCAATTTGTAAATGCCCAAACGGTAAGTACAGCAGTAGTAGAGTATAACGGGTTAAAATATCCGGCATATATTAAGGAAATGGAGGTGGGTACCGATCAGGTGGAAGCTGCGGTAAAAGAATACTTTGCTACAAAAGGAGCTCGTGAACGGACACACAAGGGCTATTCTATTTACAGAAATGTACGTCTTGCCAAAGGTGGGACCAACGAGGTTCAGGATGCCTTTGTTCGGGTGGAAAGAGCCGGTAAGCGCAATGAAGACAAATCAAGACTGATCGTTATTCTCACCAAACCGGGTGCTATTTCTGAAGATAAACCGAGTAAGGCTCAAAAAGAAGTTGGTTCAGGCGTGGTGCTTGTAGCAGGCGGCAGTGTTATATTCGATGAGCTGAATCCGGGCATCAATAATCAACAATACCTGTACGAATTGGGGAAGCTTGAAAAAGAACTCAAAGATCTTGAAGAGGATAAAAACAAACTAAACAAAAGCCGGGAAAAGCTTGAAAAGGAACTCGACGATGTAAAAAAAGAAATCAGCTCAAGGGAAGAAGCCATTTCCAATACCAAAGCATTGCTTGAGGCAAAACGGGAAAAAGGACCTGCTATGTAATTCCAGTCAGGGTTGGGCGAGTTTTTGGTTACTGATAAATACCTGATCGGTCAGGGTATTTAAAAAGGCAACGAGCTGCCCTTTTTCAAAATTGGAAAGCGGGATTCCGTTTCTTACCAGTGGGTCGGTAGTCGGACTCTTTACCACCCCGGTATTATAATGCTCCAATACCCCGAAAATATCGCGGATTCTGCCATCGTGCATGTAGGGGAAACTGACCATGACATTGCGCAGAGAGGGTACTTTGAATTTAAGAGAGTCCGCAACATTGCGGGTAATCCTCATCCGGCCTATATCTTCCAATACCGGCAGGAGCGAAAGTCCGGTGTTTCGGAAGCTCTGATCGGTAAAAAAAGGTTCCACATGGCAACTGTTGCATTTTTTCTCTTTAAAGATTTCGTACCCCAAACTTTCGGGTAAAGTAAAAGTGGCTTCTCCACGTTTTACCTGATCATATTTACTGTTGCTGCTTACCATCATCAGCATAAACTGACTGAGTGCTTTCATCGTTGCTTCTGTATCAATCCGATCGCTTCCAAAAGCCTCCTGAAACATTTTTTTATAAGCAGCGTCACCGCTTAATTTGGCAAATACATTTGGAAGCGTTTCCGCCATTTCATTGGAGGCGGTAATTGGTGCTATCGGTTGTACATCGAGGTGATTGATGCCTCCATCATGGTGAAAGGTGCTTTGCCAGGCAAGATTTTGTAAGGCCGGCGCATTGCGGGTGGTAAACTGATTGTTGAAACCATGACTCAGATCGTGATCAAAGGTGGCAAAAGCGGCTACCTGCTGATGGCAGCTTGCGCAGGGAAAGTTCCCGTCTTTACTAAGCCTTCCATCGTAAAATAGCTTTCTGCCCAATTCAATTCCTTGTTCTGTTAGGGGGTTATTGCTGAAATTATAGACAGGAGCCGGCCATCCGGCAGGTACCATAAAGGTAACCGGAACCGGATCGTTTGGCGCTGCCCCGGCTGTTTCCTGTTTCTGACAGGAAACGGCTACCCCAAGAAGCAAAACAATCAGCAGAAAGCACCCTATAGTTTGTTTATTTCTCAAATTTGAGGTTTAGTTGTTCACTTTAATTACCGAAAACATGGTAGCGTAGTTTTCACTGATTTTTACAGCAAGCGGTCCGGGATTCATACTAAACGCTTCCTGAGCAATTCGTACAGGCTTTTTACCATTAAACCAGGCATCGATGTTGGCCTCTAAAGCAATTGAAGGCTGTCCGCCGGCACGCAATCTGAGTACTTCCGGAAGCGGTAGCTCCACCATCCGGATGGCATTGTCGGGAGTCGCAAAGCCGCCGATATGATAAGTGACATTTTGCAAGGGAGCCGGACTTACTGAAGATTTTCCTTCCAGTTTTGCAAAAATATATCCGGTGTTCCAGGTCCAGAACATGCCATTTGCCGGGTCGAGTGCTCCGGTTTGAACACCGCTAACATTGCGGGAACTGTCTATGCCAATCATCAGCCGGATGGCTTTATAATTACCGGCAGGGGCCATCAGGGCTATTTTTTTGGAGGAGGCCTGTTTTTCGCCAATTAAATGATATGAAACGGGCAAATCGACCCGGGTATTATTTTCGGTGACCAGTGAGAAATGACTGATGTAGTAGGTGAAATTGGAAATGGTATATGGTTCACCAAATGGATTCACAATAGGTTTGCCCAATTGAAGCACATCATTATTTGCTTTATGGCTAAAAGACAGGCTAAGTGGTGCTTCTTGAATGGCAAGACCCTCTTCCTGCTGACATCCCATCAAACCAACCAAGCCAAAGAAAACAAGGACTGAAAGAGTTATTTTCATTTTCCTTTAATTATAAGGTGAATGATAAAGATACTACTCCCAGCCAGACTTACTGCGGCCTTGTTTGATGTTTTGGCGATGTTTTTTGCTTTCAAGTCTTTTTTCGCGGGATGCTTTGGAGGGCTTGCTTGCAATTCTTGCTTTTTTTCGGATCAGGGCCTGTGCAATCAAACGGTTGATGATCTTGACCACTTCTTCCTTGTTGGCAAGCTGACTACGGTGTACCTGTGATTTTACTAATAGAAAACCCTCATTATTAATGCGGTTCTGAAGCTTTTCCTGCACCATCAACTTTTGGCTGTCGGTTAGCAAAGCACTATCAACAACATGAAAATAGCCGGTAACTGCGGTTTCAACTTTGTTCACATTCTGACCGCCACTGCCACCGCTCCGGGCAGTGGTGAACTTCATTTCTGATTGAACGGAGGGGATATCCATAGGGTTTTTTTTCTGTAAAAAGGATCGGTTGCGATCAGGTGGTGAATTCGGCTTTTTGAAGTAAGACCGCAAGTTGTTTTTCCAATTCTATCAACCGCTGTTCTAACTCAGGAAGCCTCCGGTTTACAGCCTGACTGCGCAAGGCATGATTGTAATCAAAGGCTGGAGACCCAGTAACTGATTTACCCGCACCCAGTGTTTTGCTGACCCCGCTTTGTGCATTGATTTTGGCTCCATCGCCTATCTGAATATGCCCGACAATCCCTACCTGACCTCCAATCATCACTCCGGCACCTACTTTGGTACTACCACTGATACCCGTTTGAGCAGCAATCACCGTACTTGGTCCTACTTCCACATTGTGGGCAAGCTGTACAAGATTGTCAATTTTCGCACCGGATTTAATGGTGGTTTGCCCGATCGTTGCCCGGTCAATCGTGGTATTTGCTCCAATCTCAACTCCGTCTTCAA
>JBGSNV010000368.1:0-3856 GCA_041739485.1 Chitinophagaceae bacterium | reverse complement strand
AAAATCAAAACCAATTGAATTTGTTTGATTTATAACGCAACGCTAGTGACAAATTAGAAAAAATGACAAGACTATCCTGCCTAATGATTTTATTTTCAATCTTTACTTCTTATCAAATATATGGTCAGCCAACAGATTCACAAGTCCAACCAGGACCCCAAAAAATTGAAAGACCTGCCTTGGCTGGCACCATATCAACTGGCAGGAATGACGTGACTACCGCCATTAAAACACCTACGTCAACTTGCAACGATTTACAAATGAAATCACCGACAAATCTGAATGATTGGGAAAAGAAAGACGATAATGCAGTCGTTGATTGTAAATACGCCAGCGCTGAATACAATAAAAATCAGCTATCCGAAACGGATACAGCCATTCGGAATAAAGATGCCTGGGTGCGATTAAAATCATTGGAGGTAATTATTTTTTTAATGGGCATTCTGATATGGAAGTCTTCACATAACAACAAAATAAATTGGGCCTGACATTTTTGTTGCACTCCTACACTGTCCATACGATATTGCACTGGCAGGAAGGAAAAGAAAAATCAAAATAAGTAAGCAGCAGATTTAAAATAAAACAAACATGCTAACAGCACGTGCGGTTATATCTTTTGTATTATCATCACAGCTTTTGCTGAGTTGTAATAATTTTAAAACAGTGTTACATTGCCTTTGACCATTAACGCAGAACTCGAACAAATGGCATTAAGGGATCAACAAATAAGAACGGAGGAACAACCGGATTTTGATCTGAAATATGTCATTCCATTATTGATCTAAACAGTTATGAGGAATACGACCCGGTGCCAATGGCACGCATATCTGCCACACTAAAATTTAGGAGGATATAAATTTATACCCTTCAGGAAAACCACTCTTTCAGTTGGGTAATCCTTGACTGACTTACGGTAAGTTTTTCTTCAACATTTTTTAGCAAAACGGTATAATCATTTCCTTCATCAATACGGATTGACCGAATAAAATTAATGTTGACAATATCCGAGCGGTTTACCCGAAAAAATTGGTTCGGGTCCAATTGTTCTTCCAATGCGGAAAGGGTTTCTTCCATCAGCGGGTATTTTTTCTTTTCTCCCGGTACCGCAAAAATAACACCGTTGGCGATGCGAAAAAAAATCACATCAGCTACATCAATGATAAAAAGTTCGCCCGCCACTCTCACCGGAAAACGTTTCCTGTATTTGTTATCCGGCTTTTGCTGAAGCCATCCTGACAGTTGCTTCAGCAACAGATTATCTTTAGTAAAAATGCGTTTTAAGGTCATTACTTTATCCAGCGCATGGTGTACTTTTTGGGCCGTGATGGGCTTGAGTAAATAATCAACCCCATTATGCTGCAATGATTCGTTCCAAAACTGATCATAAGCCGTTGTAAATACTATGACCGTTTTAAGATCCGTTTGCCGCAGGGCGGTTAGTGCATTGCCGTCACGAAGTTCAATATCACAAAACACCACATCAACACTATCGTTTCCGTCAAGATTTTTGATGATTTCTGCACAGGTGCTGTACATTCCGCTGATGATTACAGGCTGGTGATAAACACTTACAAAATGGCGCATTTGCTCGGCGGCGGGCAATTCATCTTCAACGATTACTACATTCATGTATGATGCAATTTTAATTGTTTGATTAAAGGTACCTCTACCCGGAAGACACCATCAGCAGCTCCGCAGATTAGTTTTTTTCCTGACAATATTTGATAGCGGTGTTCCAGGTTCTTCAACCCCACCCCTTCAGAAATAGCTTCCCGGTAACAGATTTCATTTTCCATCACCAGCATTTCATTGCTGATCTGCACCCGAACGGTAAGCGGCTGTTGCAAAGAAGCTGCATTGTGCTTCACCACATTTTCAAGCAATAGTTGCAGGGTACCGGTTACAATAAATAACTCCTCTTTTGAAAACGTTTGCACTTCTTGCAGATCCAGCCGGAACGCATCTCCGAAGCGTGAGCTGAGCAGGTAAAAATAATCCTGCATGTATTGCAATTCATCTAGTAGTGAGACCAATTGTTGTCTGCCCGACCGCAGATGATAACGGTAAAGCTCCGATAGTCGCTGCGAAAATATTTCCGCTTGAACAGGCGAGCGTTGAATGAGTGCAGATAGGATATTAAGATTATTAAATAGAAAATGTGGATCTACCTGCTGCTGCAATTGTACCAATCGGGTTTCTGAAAGCATGTTTTCTTTTTCAATAATATCCTGGTTAAGCCGAAAGACTTTTTCGTTGTATAGCCCCACAATAATTGAAAAACAGATGGGTACATGAAATACGCCCACCATTATTCTTGCTTCACGAAATATGAGGGCAATGGACGCACCGCCACGATATATCATCCGGTTTACAATAATGCCATAATACAGTCCGTAAACAACCGGGAACAGTAGCAGGCTCATCACAAACAGCAGCCCATAAAAAGATCCGATAGGCATGCTTTTTTCCTTTTTTCTGATGAGGCGGTAACAGAAATAGATGGACGAAAACGTTGCCAGTCCAGCAGCAATGTAGAAAAAAAAACTTGCCCAGTCCGAAGGCGTTCCTTCTGGGTGTATTGTGGCAAAAAGATAAAAGATAAACGAAGAATACAGCACTGTAAATATCAGCGCAAAATACCAGACACTTAAGTAGCGGATGCGTTTCATTTATTTTCGTTGTCGGTTAATATTTCCTGATCAAAGAATGTCATCATTCACCACGCCTTTTTTTCGTCCCACTTCTTCACGGAGTTTCTCAAAGATATATTGAAATCCAACAAAAATAGCCCGGTACAATCGCTTTACCGTTGTCTCACTTCGCACCGCATCGTCTTGAAAAGTAGTACGCAAAGTAAAGTAATCGCTGTGTACGTTGTTCCACTTCACCGTAGCAAATAATTTGTTTTTAACAAAATGGTAACCGGAATTCAACTGGTAAAAGCAACAAGGGGTTTTTCGACCCAGCAGAGACATATTTCTTACATCCACCCCACAATTGCCGCTCAGGCTGAAACTGTTTTCTGCATCCCAGGTGAAAAAACTTGCGACAATACACAATGTTAGTAGCTGTTTTCTTTTATTTCTTTATACTGTCTGTTTTATTCATTTTCTGTTCCCACAGCAGGTTATCTTTTTTGTCAAAATACTTTATGCCTACAAAGTTTAAGCTATCTTTATTAAGGAATAAATCGTTGTTAGGTTTCCCAAATCCAAGCACAAGTTTTCCATTTGCATCCTGAAGTATCAAAGCCCTGGTGCCGTCTGATAGCACTAAAGCATGAAAAGCTTCCCTGCCATTTCCCGGATCATCTAAACCCAATGCAACTCCACTTCTCCCATCGTCAAACGTATGCGTGCCAAAGCCACCCACTTCCAACCCTTTTTGGTTATTTAATAGAATACCAGTGGGTAAAAATATTCTTCTCCCAACATTGGGGTCCGATAATTGATCCCCAAGTTGCATTACATCTATTCCGTTTTCATTCATTACCACCATTCCAAAAGCAGAATGCCTATAATTTCGGTACCATTCCATGTATTTGTTTGGATCTTTGGGATAGATTTCTCTTGCAAAATATTTTCTTGCCAAGCTAGTATCTGTCCTAACTCTGTTCTTTGATTGAGGTATAGGTGCTCCAATCAGAATTCTATCTTTACCATTTTCGTCTTCAATGATAATTCCTTTTGCTCTAATTAAATCGAATTTGTCGCTTTTGGTGAATCCAAAACCGACAATACCAAATAGTGTGAGGCTAACAAATCCTATAAAAAGTTGCTTCATCTTTTTATACCGTTTTTCCATCTCCTGCAGTTGTCTTAAAATTTCTTTTTCCATTTTCTTTATTTGTTTAATT
>JBGSNV010000331.1:0-5320 GCA_041739485.1 Chitinophagaceae bacterium | reverse complement strand
GACCGTACAAAAATGGTCGCTGCTATCCGCACTTATTATAAAAATGTAACGCCGATCAATGACAATGATCAATACGAAATATTTGCCTTTAAGGAAGTGCTGCCGGGCTATTTTTGGATCTTTCCCATGGCCGATGGTACGTACAATGTAGGATTGGGAATCACATCCGATGTTATTCAGGCCAATAAGCTCAACCTGAAAAAACTACAAAATCAATTGATTGCAGAGCACCCGCTACTAAAAGACCGGTTTAAAAATGCAGAAATGCTGCATGCCATCGAGGGATCCGGTTTACCCATTATGATGGATAAACATCCCAAGGTTTCTGATGAGCGGATTCTGTTGGCGGGGGATGCCGCATCGGTAGCCGATCCTATTTCCGGTGAAGGTATTGGGCCAAGCCTGATAACCGGCAAATATGCTGCGCTTGCTGCAGTGGAAGCCTTAAAAGCGAACGATTTCAGTACCGCTTTTTTGCAAAAAGTGTACGACCCGAAGATCCATGAAAAGATCACCAATGATTATGAACTCCGGCTCAAGTTATTCGATTGGTTTATAAAGCGTCCATGGCGGATACATGTACTGCTTTGGGCCGCACCCAAATTAGGAGTGATCCGGCATTTTTTCACCAATTCGGTAAACGCCCGTTTTGAATGGCGCGATTTGCGCAATCCCTTGAAATGGTGGCGGATTTTCGGAGCATCCCGATCGGAGTATCAAACGGGAGCCGGAGCTGCAAAAGGATAAAATTTAGGAAGTCATTTTAAACAGACCACTATATACGGGGTGCTGGTATTGCTTCTGCAATACCAGCACCCTGTATATTTTAATATCCGTCGGAAAAGCTGCCATCCCAAAATATTTCCCGGGTGAAGGGATTGAGATTTTTGTCAATCCAGACAGCAATATCCCGGCGGGTGAGTACCGGCGGCTTTGGATTATTGTTATAGTCCTCCACCATTTTTTCTTTTTGAACCCTTGTAAGATTCAGCAATAATAATTCGAGGTGGGACAGCGTGATGTTTTCGTCTTCATCCGGTAACGCTACGAGTGGCCGAACCCCGTAATCAGCTGCCCAGGCTATCAGTGTTTTTACCGGGAGTGTACTGTCGGGATAAAAATAGGTCCGGTTCGACCATCCTTCGGTCTTCCCCTCTCCCATCATCAATCCACTGGCGCCTACCTGTTGAATAGCGGTCCATTCGGGTTCTTCAGGCAATACATCCACATAGGTCATGATATGCGCTTTTGCTTTGAGCAATTGAGCCTGAATAGTACGGACCGAAATATCCTGCACATTTATTTTTTCCCTGATTGCGGTAGCTGCCATGATTCCGGCTGCCTGACCGGTAAGCAGTACCACCGGTTGCAGCCTTGTTGTTCCATTCATGATGTTACTAACGGAGATGCCCTTGTCGCATACAATCAGGTTGATTACTTTTTCAGGTATAAGCGATCCCGCAGGAATGGCGTAAGAAGGAACCGGCACAAAAGTAAGATCAGGCTGCTGGCCTGGATACATCCGGTGATGGTGATCAATGGGATAATCGCCAACGCTTATGCCGGTGCGGTAAAGCAGACTTTCCTTGCCGGGTTGTATCATATCGGCAGACCGAAAACGGATCAACCCTTCCAGCCGGCGTCCTTCGCGGTGGTAAGCGATGTAGGGAAGCAAATCCGGGGTATTAAATTCATCATCAGCAAGACCAATACTTTTACGGCCAAGTTTTGTTTGGATATAATAGATAAACCGCAACGTTTTTTGTTTGGCGCTATCAAGGGCTTTGATGCGCCCGGGCTCTGAGCTGTGAATGATATTGGTATAAAAATCATTGCCGTTAGAAGGCCAGTTCAGCATGTATTTGTTGTTGGGCAAGCGACCGTAATCGAGCATTTTCTGCGCATCCACATTGCTGTACAGCTTTGCCTGATCGTTGCAATCTTCGTTGTTGCTGCAGGCAAATTCTTCATCGGTATAGTTGGCCGGTTTGGGGATGGTTTTATCGGTGCCGGGGCCGTAATCTTTTACAATGGCTGCATACGTAAGATCCTGAATAACGCCATAGGCTCCCGATACACCATATCCTATTTCGCCGGAAACATCCTCAGGCTCAAGCCCTACACTATACGGGCATCCGGCCATTGCCATCAGATCCCCAAGTTCGGTACCATCCACAAATACTTTGGCGGTAATATTTACCACACTGCTGTCTTGTTTGGAAACCACAAAAACTGATTCCAGTTTTGTGTTGCCATCGGCTAAGGTTTTAATGCGGATATTCTGCAACTGATGCTCGTATAGGACAATGAGGTTGGGCTCTGCCTCTGCCATTTTTTGAAAGATCTGTGCGCCCACATGAGGTTCAAAATTAAAATTGCTGACCCAACCCGTTGCCAGATTGTTGGTATCATAATGGGCGTACATGGCTTTTCTGAATTCTTCCCAAAGACCGGAAGGCAATTTATGGTTGCCATCGGTACAACTTACCCCTGCAGCGGTTAACATGCCACCCAGCCAGGGCGATTCGCAAACAAGAATGGTACGGGCTCCGGAGCGGGCACTTTGAATAGCAGCGGCAGTACCCCCGGTACCACCACCCACCACCACCACATCGGTTTCCATCAGATTTGGCTGCCCGGGATCGGTACAGGCCAGAATCGATAAAAGAAAGGTTGCTAAAAATGCCTGAAAAAAAATACGTTTCTTCATATTGCAATAGATCTTCTAAAAAAAAATTATTGTCCGTTGATGAGTTTTTCACGGGCAAGTAACGCCCCTCCAATCACACCGGCTGTTTCGCCAAGCTTTGAAATCCGCAGTTGGGTATCGTTGTATACAAGACTTAAGGAAAGCTTATTGATGGTGCTGCGCATGGGTAACCGGATATAGTCTTCCGCCTGTGAAAGCGCTCCACCAATCACCACCATTTCAGGATTAAATACATTGATCAAAAATGCAACTCCTCTCCCGGCTTTTTCCCCCAATTCGGCAAGCAGTTCAATACAGAGCACATCTTCCTGTTTTGCGCCTTTTAAAATATCAGACAGAGTGATCTTATCTACATCCTCCGCTTTCCTGAGAATGACAGTTGTACTTCCTGCTTTTACCTTTTCTTTAAAATTACGCAGCAGCGCCCATCCCGAAGCTTCGGTTTCGAGACAGCCTTTTTTTCCACAATTACAAATGATCTCGTTGTCGAAAAGTGGAATATGGCCAAACTCCCCACTAAAACCGGATTTGCCATAATACATTTTGCCATCGGCCATGATACCCATACCTACCCCGTAATCCATATTTAAGAAAAGGGCATTGGTAACCTGCATGCTGCCGCTTCCAAAAAATTCGCCGAAAGCCATGGCTCTCGAATCATTTTCCAGAAAAACGGTGATGCCAATATCTTCGGTGAGCGTGTCGCTGAGTGGCACTTCGTGAAAATGAAAATAGCTGTAGCTCTGCCCGGTTTTCCGGTTGATACGACCACTCAGGTTGATGCCGGCCGCCAAAACCATTTCTTTAGGAATGGGCATTTCATTGATAAATGCATGAATGATTGCAATCAATTGCTGATAGGATTCTAAAGTATTTTCAAGATGATATGGGATCTGTGTTTCTTTTTTGATCAGGTTACGCTGAAAATCTATGAGACCAATATTAACGTAGAACCGGTGCACATCTACCCCTAGGAAAAAACCGCAATCGGGAACTAAACCAAAAAGACTTGCCTTCCTTCCTCCGGTGCTGTCTTCTTTTCCAAACTCACCAAGCAAACCGTCCTGTATCAGTTCGTTTACAAGGCTCGTTCCCTTAGGTACACTGATCCCCAAATGATTACTGACATCGGTAATGGTACTTTGTCCCTGTTGATCGAGAAAATGGACAATATTCCGCTTCAGGGCCTTGTTTTTATAAGCCACCCCTGAAGATTGGTTATCCAGGAAAATTTCCAATATAGATTCTATGGTACGCATGGGCACAAAATAAGGCAAGTAGCATCAACAAATCTCAGCATTGAACAGGCTTATCGAAAAAAGAAACAACTCTGACTTTAGTTTGTAAAAAAAATGAATAATTATGGTAACTAAAAAAAATAATTAAATTATTTTGCATACTTAAATAAAGTTTTTATTTTTGATTTATACTTACTAAAATAAATTTTTATCAGAAAACGATTTCCTGTCAGCTTAAAAGCCCATAAAAGAAGGTTGTAAACGCATAGGAAAGCAGGAAAAAAGCAGTATTATTTATATTTTCGATTTATCCGGCATAACCGGTGAAATACTTTTTTTGAAGAGGAAGCTTTCAGAAACCATTTTTAATCACGAAAAAACAATCTGCCATGCACAAAGTGCTTACCATGTTTGAAGGGGAATTCCCTAGTTCTCTTGCATGTGTTGCACAAGCTCAGCCTGCAACCGGGATGAACGCTTCAGGCTCAGGGGCTTACCTCAATCTCCGGTCTTTGCTTTATGAAATAAAAGGCTCGAACAGTATGGCTAGAAAGCGGGAAGGTATTATGGATATTTTAATACCTATGGGTGAATCAAGGCCGTTTTTGATCTTTCATTCCATAATAAATCCCTGCTGTAATTCAACTTACCGATGGATACAACATACCATTCAGCAAATAGCCGGTAGGAAAAATCAATTGAACAATATACCCACTGGATCAACTGTGGCCAATTTCTCAAATAAAAAAATTGTAAATCCCGGTTCCGAACAGCATCCGGGTTGAAACTAATGGACTTCAGCAAGCAGTTCGTTTCTCAAAAACAAGGCTGCGTTTCTACGCGGCCTTTTTCTTTTCGCTCTTATCTGAAGAGGATGAGGGAGGAAGATCAGACACAAAAAAGTCTTGTAACACGAGGCTACAAAACCAACATAAATGAAAAGGTTCTTATATATCGGATTGATTCTGCTGACTGCTGCCTGTGGTTTCAGTAAAATAAGCAGCATCATTGATCCGGCAACAGATACTCCGTCATCTGCTGCCCCACAGGAGCTGGATGAAAATACGATGCGGGGTATTTGGATCACCAATACCGCAAGCACAGCCCTCGACAGCCGGGAAAATATTAAAGAAACCGTCACCCGATGCAAGACTGCAGGCATCAACAACATCTTTATGGTAGTGTACAACAATGCCCGAACGCTCTACCCAAGTACAGTGATGCAAAACCTGATTGGCATCCCGATTCAGGAGAAGTTTGCAGGACGGGATCCGCTGAAAGAACTGATTGAAGAAGCCAAATTGCAAAACATCAGGGTACACGCCTGGTTTGAGTATGGATTTTCGAGTTCGTACTCCGCATCCGGCGGACC
>JBGSNV010000308.1:0-14070 GCA_041739485.1 Chitinophagaceae bacterium | reverse complement strand
GCTGAAGGCGATGGAACAAACGCTGAAAGCAGGGAAACAGATCATTGTTTTCCAGAACCGCAGAGGGTATACGCCCTATCAGGTTTGCTCTTCCTGTGGCTGGATTCCCAAATGCCATCAATGCGATGTATCGCTCACTTTTCATAAACATACCAACAAACTGTTGTGCCATTATTGCGGCACATCGTACCCGGTGGTAAAAACCTGTGCGCACTGTGGTCATCATGATTTTCAACAACGAAACTTTGGTACTGAACAATTGCAGGAAACGTTGGAAGAATTATTGCCCGATGCAACGGTTGGTCGTATGGATACCGATAGTGTAAAAGGCAAACATTCGCATGACACCCTGATTCAACAATTTGAGCAGCAAAAGATACAGGTACTTGCCGGTACCCAAATGGTGGTAAAAGGGCTCGACTTTGACCATGTGGGATTGGTAGGTATTCCCGATGCTGACGGCATCCTGCACTTTGCCGATTTCCGGGTAAACGAACGGGCATTTCAATTGATAGAACAGGTAAGTGGCCGGGCAGGCCGCAAAGGCGAAGCCGGTAAGGTACTGATACAGTTGCAGGATACGGCCCACCCCTTGCTGCCACTGTTGCAGGCACATGATTATAAAAGTTTTTATGCACTCGAAATAGAAAGCCGTAAAACTTTTTTCTATCCTCCTTTCAGCAGGCTCATCAAATTACAAGCCAAACATAAAGACCGGAGTACCTGCGAAAGAGCGATGGATTTTCTGGCAGATTTTCTGGCACAGAAATACCGGGACTATCTTGTAGGGCCTTCTGAGCCTCCCATCAGCAGGGTACGTAATATGTACCTGCGTGAATGCATGCTCAAAGTGCCGCCAACCAATCCCTTTTTAAATGCCTGTAAACATCATATCCGTACCGGTATTGTGGAAATGCATCTTCATACAGAATTCAAAAGGGTATGGATCACTATTGATGTGGATGCCCTTTAAAAGTTTTACCATACATGGAAATACAGTTTAATAAATCACTGCAAACCTTACATACTTTCGGAATCAACATACAAGCAAAAGCTTATGCCGTTTTTGAGGGTCCCGAAGCGCTTGGAGTTCTACTGGAAGAAGTCCCCGAATCTGCCCAGAAAATGATTTTGGGAGGCGGAAGTAATATACTATTTACCCGCAATTATGATGGATGGATACTGCACAACCAAATTTCCGGAATTAATAAGATAAACGAGGATGAAGATTTTGTATATGTAGAAGCCGGTGCCGGTGAAAGCTGGCATGGGCTTGTATTGCATTGCATCCGGCAAGGCTGGGCAGGTCTTGAAAACCTCTCCCTGATTCCGGGTTGTGTAGGTGCCTCTCCGATGCAAAACATCGGAGCTTACGGGGTAGAACTGAAAGATGTTTTTCACAGTCTTGAAGCATATCACATCCCAAGCGGCACTCTGCAATATTTCGATGCAGCGGCCTGCCGTTTCGGGTATCGCGAAAGTGTGTTTAAGCAGGAATTAAAAGGTCAATATGTGATTTGCCGGGTCAGTTTCCAGCTCCGCAAAAAACCGGTTTATCATACAAGCTATGGTGCTATACAACAGGAGTTGGAGCAAATGGGAGTAAGTACTTTATCAATTGCTGCGATCAGCGAAGCCGTGATTCGCATCCGTCGATTCAAACTACCGGACCCGGTGGTTATTGGAAATGCGGGCAGTTTTTTCAAAAATCCGGAAATCGGAACTGCGCAATTTTTAGCGCTGAAAGAAAGATATCCGGCATTGCCGGGATACGCAACTGAGCCGGGAAAAACCAAGGTTCCTGCCGGATGGCTGATTGAGCAATGCGGCTGTAAAGGCTATCGCAAAGGCGATGCCGGGGTGCATGCCAAACAAGCGCTTGTGCTCGTAAATTACGGACAGGCTTCGGGGAATGAAATTTATGAACTGAGTGCGGAAATCATGGAATCAGTACAAGTGAAATTTGGCATTGGGCTTGAAAGAGAAGTGAATGTGGTGTAAAAAAACTTCGTTTTTAAGCGCTTGGATACGCTATGTCCTTTATTTAGCAGCACGATTTCATCAAATCTGAAACAAGCCTTTCATCTAATAACCAATGTCTTTTCGCCCCAAACATCCCACCCATACATGCAACAGATATTTTTTGGATAGAATAAAGTGCTTGCATTTTTAAATTTCAATTTGTACCTTTTATGTTTGGATTTTGCCAAATCCGGGAAAATACCTCTAATACATGATTCCCGGCCAAAATAATAACCCTTGATTTGAGTGCGATTGTTCACCACTAAAACAATAGATTATGCCTCAAAACAACTTTAGAGACGACATTGACAGGGTTCGAGACAGGGTATGGAGTAACCCATTGAAAGTCTGCGTTTTACAGCATTATTTCATAGGAACATTTTGTTTCCCATTCGGGCCGGAATTCGGCTGCGGAGCCGGAGTAAGTATTACACAAGGAGAGTCTTTAAGCCTTTCCGGAAAATTTGGGTATGGAGGGGCTGAAGTGGGCGCAAGTGCCACCTTTACAGCATCAACCGCCTGGAGTAAAACATCTCAGGCCTGCGAATGGTGTGCCCCTCAGGTATGCTATCCGGACTCCGTAATGGAAGTTTGGGAATGCGAGCATTTTTTAGATTGGTACAGCTGGAAATCTGAATTTGTACGTTTCAGGCCGGGCAGAGCACAAATTCTTCCCAATTGCCGGATTGACCGGGAAAAATGCAACTGTACTGAAACTGCACAAAATGCGGCAACCGATCGCCAAAATGCCATTGGTTACCTGGGCGCTGAGAAGGATGTGGTTTTTACTTCCGTCTTACGTACCCTTGAATTCAGAAAAAAATACGGAGCCGTTGATTCAGTTCCCGACAAGGACCTTAATCAGGCAAGCGTACTAACTGATCTGTTATTCAACACGCCTTTTATCCAACCCTGCCATTACAATCAAAAATTAATGGTTGCAGTTCCTGGTGAGCCTGCCATCAGCCTAAGCGGTGATACTGTTGATGACCACCGTCTTGCGTTGTTATCTATGGAAAATGGAGGATACCAGAAAGGCAAATTAAAAGTTCAAAAA
Organism: Chitinophagaceae bacterium; assembly: GCA_041739485.1. Classification (GTDB taxonomy): domain Bacteria; phylum Bacteroidota; class Bacteroidia; order Chitinophagales; family Chitinophagaceae; genus Phnomibacter. The sequence goes on along the minus strand of JBGSNV010000308.1, from coordinate 10,991 downwards.
AATCAACTTCTTCCGGTATTAGCAGTAGCACCAAAAACAGATAAACCAAGGGTTGAAATCAGTCTCGTGAAACATGCCGGCAATGATGGCGACATTGTTCTACTGAATCAATCCGGCATGGTAAAAACCGGCAAACTGACAACCATTTGGCAGGAATTGGTTATTCCGCTGGAAGCTTTGGAACCGGGTGAAGAAGCCACTTTGTATGTGATGCTGGAAGATGAAAAAACAGGGGCCAACTGGTCATTGTGTGCACCGGTCTTAATGCCTCATTTTGATCAAATTGAACCGGAGAATGACAAAAAAAATAAAAACCGGTCTAAAAAATAACCTGTTTACGAATCGGTAAATCATGCCGGAATCCTTCCATAGAAAGAGCGGTCTTAGACAAACGAGACCGCTCTTTTGAAATCTTTTTTTGAATGCTTACCAATTATCTTCAATCTTTACTGATCTTTTTAAACCGGAAGTTGTTCGATAGGTGAAAATAGCTTTTTTAGAGGCTTTGTTCATTTACCTACAGGCTGATTATCCCTCTATTTACGCTGTCCCAACCGGGTTGCAATAACACTTACTATGAGTAACTGAACGGCATGAAAAAGCATTAAGGGTAAAAGCATCAAGCCAACGGTAGCGGTATTGCCAAAGAGTATTTTGGAAAAAACCGTACCATGTACCAGTGATTTTTTCGTACCACAAAACTGAGCAGTAATTTGATCTTCAAGCGAAAAATATAACCGACGGGCAATCAAACCTGTGAGAAAATACACCCCAAAAAAAAGAGTGAGCACCACCGCAAAAAGCAGGAGTAAATCATCAACACCTACCGTACTGAATATTTGCTCTTCAAAAGATTCAGCAAAACTTTTATAAATAATCAAAAGAATCACGGATTTATCAAACTGTGTAAGCTGTTTGCCATAACGGATTGCCCATTTGCCAAAAAACCTGTGTAGTACCAAACCCAACAGGACCGGTACTACAATTTCAAACATCAGCTTCAGGTATATTTCGGTAAAATTAAAATCGGTTGCAGCCTTTTGCATAAAGAGACCCATCCATAAAGGAGTAACCATAATACCAATGATCCCCGAAATACTTGCATTGAATATGGCGGCCGGCACATTGCCCTTTGCCATTGCTGTCATAACCACCGAGGAAGATACGGTAGAGGGCAGCGCAGCGAGAAACAAACAGGCCAACCACAACAGCTCCTGATTTTCGTTTTGAAGTAACGGAAAAAAAGGAATGACCAGCAACGGAAATAGAATGAAAGTGGTGGTTTGAACAAGCACATGTAAGCGCCAGTTTCTCAATCCGGCTTTCAGATTCTCCGGACTCAGCTTAAGACCGTAAAAAAAGAAAATGAGCGATATTCCTATGGAGGCCATGGTATTTACCGGAAACGGACTTGACGAAGCACCCCATTGCTGGAAAAACCAGGCCAGTAGAATAACTACTGCAATAAGTAAGATAAACCGATCAATTTTTATAGACATGCTTTTTGCAGACTGATTGGCTGCAAAATAAAACAGGAATGGGAATACGAGCCTGTTTATTATACAGTTATCAAACCATCAATACACCATAGTACAGTTAATTCGGTGATTAACCGGCAATCTCCTATTGCGCAAATATTTGCCAGGACAGCTTGCCAAAATCAGCCCTTGATGTCACAGTACCACCCCCCGCAAGCTGCACCTTAAAGCTATAATTTCCTGCCGGAAGATCGAGCACTACGGGACCCGATGCCAGGGTAATGATTGACCCATTAGGAATGCTATTCCGTACCCTATCTATCTCTGCAGTTCCTCCCGTTATCAATTGCATCAATTTCAAGGCGGCACTTTTATTCCCGCAGCCAAAACAGGTAATAGCCGTTACATCTGCAGCATATTGAAAAAGCAGTCTCGATGGTGATAATAAGGAAAAATTAGCCACAAGGTCCGGGATATCTGTTGAGGAATTGGTAATTACAGCACTTGTGGAACTTTGTTTGGTAACAGAAAGCGTAGGGGCTTTTACCGTTTGCCAGGAAGGGGCAGAACCGTTTCCATTACTACTGAGTACCTGCCCCTGTGTTCCGGTACTGCCTCCCATACTTAATGCCCCGTTTTGCGTATTCATGGTGAAGCTCCAGCCACTGCCATTTCCAAAAAAACCTACTTCATTATTGTTCCGCATTCCAATAAAGGCAGGACTCTCATTGTTCGCTTCATTGTTCAGCCAAATCCCTGCACTTATTCCCGGTGCAGACCGTATACGCATGCGGCTGCCCACATCAAGTTTGTAAAATGCATCTGAAACACCAAGCCCGACATTCCCGTTTGGCATGATATCAATGGCATTTACTACCGGCATGAGAGTCCCGGTGTTTTTACTTTCTGTAGAAACACCCAATTGCAATCCCCCGGAAACAGGATTTACTCCAATATATCCTCCAAAGCCATTGGCGATCGCTCTCCGGCTGAAGCCATCAAAATAACTATTAAACCCAATTCCCGGAAACGAGGATTCAATAGCCACTCCGGTTGTATTACTTCCAAATACGGCATGGACTGCCCCTGTTTTTTTATTTACCGTAAGGCCTGCCAAACCGGCATTTCCACTTCCTAACAATAAATTACCGTTACCAAAAAAACGTATTCGCTCTGTAAAATCCGTTGCACCCTGAAATCCAAAAACCATATCTGCAGCAGCATTAGGAACCCTCAATTGCAAAGTAGAACTCCCAATACCCAATCCATAATATCCTCCATTCAGGTCATCGAATAAAGATATTTTATCACCGGTGGTATTGGCAAATGCGAGGGGGGCAACAGGATCAATTACTCCAATACCCATTTTTCCCATTCCGGTTACCCGTACCAATTCCTGAAAGGTATTGTCATCAGGGATTCCAAAAACAATGGCACTTTCCACTTTGGGAATCCTTAATTCCATGGTTCCTGATCCAATTCCTAAACCGTAGGTTTTAGTATCGGAATCTGCAAATAAGGAAATTTTATTTCCTGCCGTATTTTCAAAAGAGAGCGGAGCAGCCGGGTTTTGATTTTTGATGCCAATTCTACCCGTAACGGTATGCATCGTTAACCCAAAACCAGCACCAAATATCGATGAGAATCCTACGGCCGTGTCATTGGCCATCCCGATAAACGCTTTGTTATAGGGACTTTCTGAACCTTGTCCGGTTAGAAATAGTCCTGCATTTTCCGCTGTACCTCTCAAGCGCAGCCGACCTGTAACATCTAGGGGATAGAGCGGATTAGTATTGCCAATGCCAACATGCTGACTGTATATCTGCGGAAGGATCATTCCGGAACCTAAAAGAAAAATCAATGCTTTTTTCATAGTGACTATTTTATTTACCCAACTTCAATGGCTATTAATTGTACGCTAAACAATCCTCCGATTTTTAAGGGAATGTAGGCTTCGATTATCTATTGCCTGCTTACCTGTTACAACATGAGTACTTATGCTCCACAGCATTTTTTACAGGTTATTTCAACCTATTGATATTATAATGTAAGGGTTAACGCCCCTTTTTTCATTTGCTCTTTTTCAATTTAGTTTTACAAAAGTTGATAAAAAACCAAACATCTGCAATCCCTTGAACAGGGGAATTTAAAATTAAACAGCCTTCCGATATTTGGCACCAACACCTCTGAAAAACAATCGCCCTGATTTGTCAAAGCCGGATAATTACTTAAAAGGATAGATTTTTTCCAAATTATTTGTATAACTTCCTTTCTTAAACAATTTCAATAAATAAACAAATAAACGACTATGAAACTTGGCGCCTTTTCTATCAGTTTAAGTGTAAAAGACATTCATGCTTCCAAACGATTTTATGAAAATCTTGGATTTATACCTTTTGGAGGAGATATCGATCAGAACTGGGTAATCATGAAAAACGGAAACTCACTGATCGGACTTTTTCAGGGAATGTTTCCAGGCAACATGCTTACCTTCAATCCCGGTTGGGATGAAAACGCTATGCCACTCGATACCTTTGATGATGTCAGAACTATTCAACATATTGCGGCACAAGCAGGCATACCTATTGAATCTCCGGCGGATGAATCAGGAACTTCTCCCGCTCATTTTATGGTTGAAGATCCGGATGGCAATAAAATTCTGATTGATCAACATATACCCAAACCGGCATCTGAAGTATCTAAATAAAACAGAACCCCTTTTTACTTTTTAGTGTAAACTATCGTATGGCTATAATTGAAATCAACAGACAAGGCACAACCGAAACTGATTCCAAACTCAACAAAAAACTGGATTTTTTCGAAAAACTACTCGGGGAAATCAGGAAGCAGGAAATCCCGGCCGAAACCGAAGCGTTTATCAATACTGAAATCGTGCTATTCAACAACTTTACTGGTAGTGATGGAAAGCTAAGGCGACAATTAGCTAAGACCCAATCTGCTATACTAAGAAGGTTGGAGAAAGATAGCAAGATTGTTCCCAAAAACTATTATCGTAATTTATGGATGGTAATAGGGATGTCGGCTTTTGGCATCCCCTTGGGCGCTGCGTTTGGGGCGGCACTTCATAATATGAGTTTACTTGCCTTGGGAATTCCGATTGGTATGGGCATTGGTATAGCGGTAGGAGCAAGTATGGATCAAAAAGCTTTTACAAACGGTAAACAGCTTGAATTGAGTTTAGAAATGTAACACCTTGCCAATAAAAAAGGGCGGTAACCTTTAACGGTAGCCGCCCTTTTAGATCATTTAAATATTCGTATCAGGAAGCGGGCCAAAGCGCTTCAGGATAAGCTCCGTCGGCTACCAATTGGTTGATACTTTCCTGCACTACCGGGGCATCTTCCTTGTAAGTAACACCAAACCACTGTGCATCGGTTGGTACTACCTTAATGGCGCAACCCGGCTCCTTTATGAATTGATCCCCTACAATCGGGATAAAAAACTCTGATTTAGGAACGGTCCCTTTTTCCTTAATAAACTTATGAAAGAGCTTTTCGGAATAGTCGAAAGCAGCGGGGGAGAAACACCAGAAATTCATGCTTACCGGGCTGTTGGCAGGTACTTCATGTTCTCCGGTTTCATCCTGATAAACCACCTTATCGCCATTCCATCCAATTTGTGTTCTTTCGTTGATATCAACAAGATTATGGTTTTCATCGGTCTCACAAACACCGCGACTCACCGTACCGTTTTTGCTTAAGGTATTGCTGAGGGTATAGCCAATGATGGACCATGTTTGATCGTTACAGCCGTCTATGCAAAATTGATATGCTTTTTCAAAACCATCGGTTCCATAAAAATCATCGGCATTGATCACCACGAAATTCTCTTTTACCAGATCCCTTGCACTAAGGACTGCATGCGCAGTGCCCCAAGGCTTGCTCCGGTCGGCAGGCACTTCAAATCCTTCGGGCAAATAGTCTTCGAGCGCCTGATACGCATAAGCGGTTTCTATTTTTCCCGCAAGCTTAGGCTCCATAATGGCTTTAAAAGCATCAGCAAATTCTTCACGTATAATGAAAACGACTTTTCCAAATCCGGCTTTGATGGCATCATAAATGGAATAGTCCATGATGGTTTCATCATTGGGTCCAAATCCTGCTACCTGTTTCATACTACCATAGCGGCTTGCCATGCCTGCCGCCAAAATAACCAAGGTTGGTTGTTCCATGCTTTAAGTTTTATTTTTACCAAATAATGGTGACGAAGATAACAACCTTGACAGGAACCGGACAAGATATCAGCGAATTTTCCGAAGATTGGATAGAGACCCTTCCTGTCAGCGAATATGAAGCCCGTCAAATACGGATTGATGTACTCAGACTCGACCGGTTTCACCCCTTTATTTCGGGCAACAAATGGCTGAAGCTAAAGCATTGGATGGAAAAAAAGGAACGGGGAGGCTACAAAGGCATCCTGACCAAAGGAGGCCCCTGGAGCAATCATCTCCATGCCTGTGGTTATGCCTGTCAGCTTTCTCAAATCCCTATGAAAGCCATCATAAAAGGCCATCCTTCTCAGAAAACAGCAACCATACAAGATCTCCAAAACTGGAATATCGAGCTGGAATTTACAAATCGCTCCGCTTATTACGATGAATCCCTTTGGGAAGAACAGGCACAAAAAGAGGGATTCTTGTATATCCCGATGGGAGGTGAGGGTAAGGAAGGCGAGACCGGTGTTGCCGAATGGTTTAGCCAAAACATAGTTTCCTGTTACGACTACACCTTTTGTGCAGTGGGCACCGGCACCACCGTTACCGGCATAGCGCAAAGTTCGCTATCTACCAAAAATCTGGTAGCCGTAGATCCGGGAACCGGTGACGAAAAACTGGCTGACCGGCTTTTAAATCTCCAGCAAAAGAATCCGGAAAAAAGGATTGAGTGGGTCCGCTTTCAAGGTAAATTCGGGAAAATAACCCCGGAGATTCGGGCAGTAATGGCACGTTGGGAGGAATCCTATAAAATTCCGCTTGATTTTGTATACACTGCCCCGCTTGCATTGGCTATGGAGCAAATGCTGACCACCCGACAAATCCGGGATGGAAGCAAAGTCCTTTTTGTGCACACCGGCGGGCTACAGGGAAACCGATCTTTATCTGCATAGCTAAAAAAGGCATCCCTCTCTGTTCTAACCGCTTTAACATCCTCACAGGCTTAAGGTTACCGGAGAAAACTATATTTGCAACCTATGAAGTCAGGTTTCAATAAGCTTTGTTTATTTATTTGTCTCTTATTTTTAGCAGGCATTCCTGCTGCCGATGCGCAGGATACCCTTCCAAATTTTACCGTGCAAACCCCCGGCAACGGCCGCGTCATCATCAGTTGGGCCAACCCCTACCCCAATCTGATTCAGCTTGCGGTACAACGTTCGTACGATAGCCTCAAAAAATTCTCGACCATATTTTCCACTACCTCGCCGGAACTTCCTACAAATGGCTACAGTGATCAGGTACCCGTAGGCCCCCGGGTTTATTACCGCATTTTTTATGTAATGGAAGGCGGAGCTTACTTTTTTACCAAAAGCAAAAAACCGGAGGCTGGCCAAACCCTGAATGTAACCCCGGTAGATACCCGACGGGAAGTGCTTCAGCAAGACCTTCAGGAAATATCGGAAGCAAAAAACAAGAAGGAACTCGAAGAAAAAATAGAAACCCCGGAAAAGCCCATTTATATCCGCGTAGAGGACAGCCTGGATTACCGGGTCGTGCTTTTAAAAGATTTCAGAACCTTTCGCGATAGCATCATCAGCCAAACCAAGGACAGCCTGATTCAAACCGGAGAGGATACCCTAATGATCCGATTATACGATCCCCCTTTCAACCAAAAAACAAGTGAATATGTTTTTACAAACAGCGAAGGCTATATCGTGATAAAGCTGGATGATGCTCCACGCAAAAAATATGAGATCAGCATTATGCTCGAAGATGAAACCCCGGTACTCCTTATTAAGTCATTAAAAGACCCCTATCTTATTTTGGATAAAACCAACTTCTATAAGGCAGGCTGGTATAAGTTTACCATTCGGGAAAACGGCCGCATAAAAGAAAAAGGCAAGGTTTATTTAGCAAGCGATATTTGAGCAGAAAAACCAGAAACAGGTTCAATTTCTACTTCAAAAACGGCGGCAAACTCCGTGAGCAGTAATTGCTGTACAAGGCCAAAATCTACAGAAGCACCCAATTCTTTTTCAATGGAAGTTACCGCCTTTCCCTTGATGCCACAGGGAATGATATGTTCAAAATAACCAAGATCGGTATTTACATTCAGTGCCCAACCATGCATGGTAACCCAACGGCTGCAACGCACCCCCATGGCACAGATCTTTCGCTCCCTTCCCGGCAGATCCGCATCAAGCCATACCCCGGTTTCTCCGGTGGAACGCTCCCCCTTCAATCCAAAATGAGCAATCGTCCGGATAATGACTTCTTCGAGTGAGCGGAGGTAGCGACCGATATCGGTATAAAATTTTTCTAAATCCAAAATAGGGTACCCCACCAATTGACCGGGCCCGTGAAAAGTGATATCCCCACCACGATTGATCTTAAAATAATCGATTTTGCGGATAACCATTTCGGATTCAGGGATCAGGATATTCTCTACATGCCCGCTTTTACCGAGCGTGTAAACCGGATCATGCTGCAAAAGCAACAGCCGGTGCTGCGTAGGTCTGTCCAAAGGAGCAAGCTCGTAGTTGAATGTTTTTAACCCTACAGTCTCCCGCAACAGGCTTTCCTGATAATCCCAAACAGGCTGATAACGCTGTAACCCAAGATCTTCAAATAATACTTTTTGCAAACCCATAATCTTGTGCAAAGGTAGCATCCTACAAAGGTTTACAAAAAAACAAACGTCAAATTGAGCATTGCTACCGAATATTGTATCTACTATTTAAAAAAACCAAAATTTATGCGCTGCATTTATGCTTTGTTGTTTGTACTGATTGCCGGAACGGGAATATCGCAAAACACCCCTACACCCAATTATGCTCAGGCTGCCAAATTTTCGCCCAAAAGGCTTGAAAAAATGATTTTTTCCACCTCGGTGGATCCTCATTGGTTGAAAAATGGTAACCGTTTCTGGTATACTTATGAAACTACTAATGGTAAAAAATGGTACATTGTTGATGCTCCAAAGGGCACGAAGCGGGAATTGTTTAACACCGATAAAATGGCTGCTGACATCACGATGATCGTTAAAGATCCTTTTGATGGTCAGAATCTGGATATCGACAGTTTGAAGTTTATTAAAAATGAAACAGCCCTCGAGTTTGCTGTAAAAAGTACAATTGAGGAAGAAATAAAGGATACCACCAAAAAAGGTGGAGCTGTAAAGAAGCAGAAAAAGATGTTCTACTTTGAATACGACCTGCAAACCGGAGTACTGAAAGAATTGAAAAATGAAACAAGACCGCTCCGTCGTCAATCCTGGGCCAATATTTCTCCCGATCAGAAATGGGTGCTTTTTTCAAGAAATGATAACCTGTACTGGATGGATAGCGCCAATTACCGCAAAGCACAAATCAAAGAAGATGATAGTACGATTGTAGAACATCAGATCACTTTTGACGGAATAGATGATTTCTCCTATGGCTCGGGGCGCGATGGCAGTAATGTGGATGAAGAAAAAAATAAAGACAAACGTAAAAGCGCTTTTGCATATTGGTCCCCCGACAGCAAACATTTTGCATTAAGCCGTACCGATCAGCGTAAGGTAAAAGACCTTTGGGTAGTAAATTATACTGCTCAGCCACGACCAACCCTGGAAACCTACAAGTATCAGATGCCGGGTGAAAAAGATGCTCCGATCCGTTATGTGTATTTGTTCAATATAGCAGATACATCGCGTAAAATCCTGGATGTTTCAGCTTATAAAGATCAAGAACTTGCTATCTGGAGTGCTCCCGCCAAACAAAGCGACCGCGATAACGATTTCCGTGCTTTGACCTGGTATGGTGACAACAATCAATTCTTTATGAGCCGCACAAGCCGCGATTTGAAACATATTGATATTTGCCGCGTGGATTTAAAATCAGGGACTGTAAAACCTGTTATCAAAGAAGATCTGAATACCTATGTGGAAGTACGTCGTCCGGGATTGATCAACAACGGACAGGAAATCATTCAGTGGAGTGAGCGCGATGGCTGGGGACATTTTTATCTTTATGATGGCGAAGGCAACCTGAAAAACCGCATCACATCAGGTCCCTGGCATGCCGAAGACATCGAGCAGATCGATGAAAAAAACCGGGTACTCTATTTTACAGGCAATGGTTTGGAAAAAGAAGAAGATCCCTATTACCTGCACCTGTACCGGGTAAATTTTGATGGCACCAATTTGAAGCTTCTGAATGCCGGTAATTTTGATCATTCGGTAAGCATGAGCGACGATGGCAAGTATTTTGTAAACAACTCCTCCCGGGTAAATACGGTACCTGAATCGGTATTGATGGATGTAAACAATCCTAAAGCACTGATCAATCTTGAAAAAGCCGATCTACGCAATCTGATGGCCGCAGGTTATCAGTTTCCGGAACCATTTACCGTGAAAGCAGCAGACGGTATCACCGATTTGTATGGCACAATGTATAAGCCATTTGATTTTGACAGCACCAAAAAATATCCAATCATTGAGTATGTATATCCCGGACCACAAACGGAAGCGGTAAACAAGGCATTTGGTCGGGGTATGGACAGGATTGACCGGTTGGCTCAGGTAGGGTTTGTGGTAGTAACCGTAGGCAACCGCGGTGGACACCCTTCCCGCAGCAAGTGGTATCATAATTTTGGCTATGGCAATCTGCGCGACTATGGGCTGGCCGATAAAAAAACGGCCGCCGAGCAACTTGCCAACCGTTTTAAGTTTATTGATATTGACAAAGTAGGCATTCACGGTCATAGCGGTGGTGGCTTTATGAGCACCGCAGCGATGCTTGTGTATCCTGACTTTTTCAAAGTGGCTGTTTCTTCAGCAGGCAACCACGAAAACAATATCTATAACCGTTGGTGGAGCGAGAAACATCATGGTGTGAAAGAAGAAATCAGCAGCAAGGGCGATACCACATATCAATATGCCATTGAAAGAAACAGCGAGCTCGCAGGCAATCTGAAGGGACATTTACTGCTTGCTACCGGAGACATTGACAACAACGTTCATCCTGGCAATACCATCCGGATGGCCAATGCACTGATCCGCGCCAACAAGCGTTTCGAATTTGTGATTATGCCCGGACAGCGCCATAGCTTTGGCGATATGTACGAGTACTATTTCTGGAAAATGGCTGATTTCTACAGCACACATTTGCTGGGCAATAGCAATATACCCGTTGACATTAAAGAAATGAATAACGATATAGAGCAAACCGGCAGTAAAAGATCCGGCAGATAAACATACGTCCTCCATGGAAGGGGATATCCTTCCAAATAAAAAATCCCGTAAAGCATTTTACGGGGTTTTTTAATATTAGGGCGCCTCTAAAAACCCCTCAGACAAG
>JBGSNV010000289.1:0-3818 GCA_041739485.1 Chitinophagaceae bacterium | reverse complement strand
CTTATGCTCAATGCGGATTATCTTGGCGCCGGATTTGGCGCGGCGCTGGCGCCGGGGGGGCGGCCGGCGCTGATTCTGATCGACTTTGCCCGGGCTTACTTCGATGCGAGTTCGCCGCTTTATGCCGGCGTGGAAGCAGCGCGCGCCAGTGCAGCACGGCTGCAGGGTGCCGCACGCACCGCAGGCATTCCGGTGATTCCCTCAAGGCTTTCTATCCTGACCAAAAAAATAAATGATAGCCGTGGGGTATGTTTCAATTGTGCCCAATGCTATCGCGGTTGTATGGTTTATGGCGATTTTTCGTCATCCTCTGTATTGGTAAAACCCGCGCTTGCTACCGGCAAGGTAGATCTGATTACCCATGCCATGGTTCGCGAAGTATTGACCGATGCTAATGGTTTAGCCAAAGGGGTATCATTTATCGATAAATTAACCCTTGAAGAATATGAAGTACATGGCAAAGTAGTCATACTTGCGGCAAGTACCTGTGAATCGGCTCGTATTTTATTAAATTCAAAAAGTCAAAGGCATCCTAACGGACTTGCCAACAGCAGCGATGTGGTGGGTAAATACCTGCACGACAGTACCGGTGCAGGCATGGGGGGCGTAATTCCCGAATTATTTGGAAGAAAGCGTTACAACGAAGATGGGGTGGGAAGCATGCATGTGTATACGCCGTGGTGGCTGGATAACAAAAAACTTGATTTTCCGCGGGGATATCATATTGAATACGGAGGAGGGCTTGGCGCTCCCCTATATGGATTCAGTTGGGGTATTCAAAACCTCAACGGAAAGTTTATGGTAAATGGGGTACAAAAAGAAGCCGGTGGGTATGGAAAATCACTCAAGGAGGATTACCGGCATTATTATGGCGCCTCCATTGGTATGGCAGGACGCGGAGAGGCCGTACCGAGGGCAGATAATTTTTGCGAAATCGATCCAAATGTGGTAGATAAATATGGTATTCCCGTTTTGCGGTTCAATGTAAAATGGAGCGACTATGAGATCAAGCAGGCCAAACACATGAAGGAAACCTTTGCTGAGATTTTGCACAACATGGGTGCGGTCATTACCTGGGGAGGGGATGATGGGGCCCACAACAATTATGGTCTCGAAGTGCCCGGTAAAATTATCCACGAGGCAGGTACCGCCCGCATGGGGGATGATCCTAAAACGTCGGCGCTGAATAAATGGAATCAGGCACACGACTGCAAGAACTTATTTGTAGTTGACGGAGCCGCCTTTACGTCGCAGGCCGATAAAAACATCACGCTCACCATTTTGGCTTTGAGCATGCGGGCATCGGAATACCTTGTAAAGGAAATGAAAAACGGTGCTATCTGATTTAGTCCTTAATACATTACATCGAAAAGTTATTTAACGCATTCAACTGATATTTATGAAAAGAAGGGATTCATTAAAAGCACTGGCATTAAGTGGATTATCAGCCGGGTTGCTGCTCGAAGCCTGCAAACCCGATACTGCCAATCCGGGAGCAGAAACAGCTGCCCCCAAAGGGCCTTTAAAATATGACCGTTTTGCTGAGCAGGCTGCACACGATGCTGAACTATTGTCGGAAACCTTTTTTACGCCTGAGGAAATGGCTACAATTGCCGTTTTATCTGATATCATTATTCCTGCTGATGAGGTGAGCGGGTGTGCAACCGATGTGGGTGTTCCCGATTTTATTGAGTTTATGGCAAAAGATAAGCCGGAATATCAGGTTCCGTTGCGGGGAGGATTGCGTTGGCTTGATATTCAAAGCAGCCGGCGATTTGGAAACTCATTCACCGGGATTAGCCAAAAGGAGCAATTGCAAATCGTAGACGATATTGCCTATCCCGCCAAGGCTACTCCTGAAAATCAACCGGGAGTTCGTTTTTTTAATTTAATGCGCGACCTGACAGCAAGTGGTTTTTACACTACCGAAATGGGCTGGAAGGATATTGGATATCTGGGTAACAAGCCCAACGAATGGAAGGGAGTCCCTGCCGATGTTTTACAGCAATACAGCCTTGCTTATACAGAAAAGGATTTGAAAGAATGTATCTGATCCTGCTTCCAGAAAAGGGCCGGGTTTAAAAAAATAGTTACAAAAAATTATGGAAAGGAAATTAAGAATGGGCATGATTGGCGGTGGACGCGATGCTTTTATTGGAGCAGTTCATCGCATAGCGGCCAATATGGATGGTAAAATTGAATTGGTTTGCGGAGCCTTCAGCAGCAATCCTGAAAAGTCGAAGTTGTCCGGGGCCGATCTGTTTTTGCCCGCATCCAGATGCTATGGTACCTACGAGGAAATGATTCAGGCGGAAGCTGCCTTAGGCGAAGCGGAACGAATGGATTTCGTAAGCATTGTTACCCCGAATCATGTGCATTTTGGTCCTGCAAAAATGGCGATGGAATTAGGGTTTGATGTAGTAATTGATAAACCGATATCGTTTTCGCTCGAAGAGGCCAAAACCCTGGAGCAGGTCATGCAGGACACCGGTCGGTTGCTGGCACTTACGCATACTTACACCGGATATCCGATGGTAAAACAGGCCAAAGAAATGATTGCTGCCGGAGCGCTCGGAACGATACGTAAAGTTTATGTGGAATATCTGCAGGGCTGGCTCTATCAAAAGCTGGAAGATAGCGATCAAAAACAGGCAAGTTGGCGCACCGATCCTTCGAAGAGCGGGATCGCCGGATGCATGGGTGATATCGGAACACATGCCTTTAACCTGGTCGAATATGTTGCCGGTTTAGAGGTTACGGAAATGTGTGCCGAATTGAATACGGTGGTCAACGGTCGTCAGCTTGACGATGATGGTATGGTGCTGTTGCGTTTTAATAACGGAGCATCCGGAACCTTGCTCGCCACACAGGTAGCTACCGGTGAAGAAAACAATATCCGGATCAAAGTTTTTGGTGATAAGGGTGGGCTTGAATGGCAGCAGGAAGACTGCAATAGTTTGATGGTAAAATGGCCGGATGCGCCCCGTCAAATTTTCAGGACAGGAACCGGGTATTCAGGAGGCATGGCTGCATTTAACAGTCGTACACCGGCCGGACATCCGGAAGGTTATCTCGAAGCTTTTGGCAATATTTATCGCAATGCTGTGGATTGTATGGCTAACCGTTTGGCAGGGAAAACTTCGGATGTGCAGACCCTCGATTTCCCCGGGATACAGGAAGGAATTCGCGGAATGGCCTTTATTGAGCAGGTGGTGAAGCATGCGAAGAGTGAGCAGAAATGGAATGGGTTTGAGGTGTGACCTCACCCCCTTCCCCTCTCCACAGGAGAGGGGTGCCTCTCCGTAAGAGGCTGATTATTGAAAAAGAGGTGAAAGGTGAAAAGTGAAAGCATGTATAAGTGAGGAGAAATTACGGGTTTAGTATGGTTCGTGAGAAACGAACCATGACGGGGAACGAAAGGTGAAACCTCGAACGTGATTCCGATAGCTATCGGAAGTGAAAGAGGTTTGAATGAGAAACAAATACGGGTTTAGTTTGGTTTGTGAGATGGAAGCCATGTCGGGGAACGAAAGTTGAAAGGTGAAGCGTCTAACGGCAAAGGTGAAAGCGGTGTGAGTGCGGGACAAATACGGGTTTATTTTGGTTCGTAAGAAACGAACCATGACTATGGAACGCTACCTGAGCAACGTCCCCTCCGTTCCTCCGGGAGACGTCTCTGGAAATGGAAAGGTCAAAAATAGAAATGGGTGGGGGCAGACCAATCGAAATTAAAAATATTAAATAATAAATATAAATTTTTGTCCATGACAACAATTAAAGGACCCGGAATTTTTCTGGCGCAATTTTTGGGCGATAAG
>JBGSNV010000050.1:0-2386 GCA_041739485.1 Chitinophagaceae bacterium | reverse complement strand
AGAACCATTGGCTCTCAGAGATATGTCTGTAAAAGTAGATTGTCCATAACCGAATTTTGGAACATCAGCCTCCGCGGCAAGATGGTAGGTTTCAGTGTTGATGGAGCCTATGACATTCGCAAAATTGCCTCCGGATATTTTTGGATCGATCAGTTTGAGAAAGGGCTCTATTTCGCCGGTCCTGATCTCAACCGAGAAATTCTGATTGGTAACAAGGGAATCCGGTGCTTTGATGAGGGTGGGGTAGTATTGATGTACAAAGAGTTGAATACTTTGTTGCAGGCTACTCAGGTTGAATTTGCCCTCAATATTTGCAAGGGCTTCATTGGTTTTTATCCGGAGTCTTTTGTTGGTGCTGTCAATCAATTCTGATTCCACAAGCAAAGAATCAAAACTAAAGGGAACCTTGCCAGCTGTAATGTTTGCATTGTAAAAACGGGCGTATCCTAAAAACTGATCAATGGTATTTCCCCGAAAGTCAACATCAACATTTCCACTGAATAGCAGGCTGTCGCGGCTGATTCCGAGATTTTTAAAATCAGCAAAACCGATTTCGCCCTTTGCATTATAGCGTTGCAGGGTTTCATTAAAATCCAGTAACGTGGTCAGGTTGCCATTCAGGTTTACATCACCAATAGTAAAACGGGCTTCAAGTTTGTTATTTAGAAATACCCCGGCTACTTCCATATTGGAGTAAGGGTAGTCTGCATAGGTAATTTGAGACAAAGCCCCTGCCAGGTTTACCGGATTATTACTGCTGAATCCATTGCTTGAAACAGTGCCATTGAAGTCGAGAATGCCCAGTTTCGGAATCCCGAAAAGGTAGCCTCCGTCTATCCGGGCTTTTTTTATGGTACCCGAATATCCCTGTTCTTTCCCCATGAGCTTCATGGTAAGTTCGGTATCAAAATCGCCTGCTTTGGTTTGAAAAGCTCCCTTTGCCCGAAAATCATAAGGGGTGCCTGAAAAGGTACCGGCAAATTGGAGCAGGTCAAGTTTGCTTACAGGGGTTTGTAGTAAATCTTCTATTTCGGGAGCCCAAACAATCAGGTCTTTGAGGTCGATCGTAGTATTGGTGGTCAAAAAGTCTATCCGGGTTTTTTCTATGTTGATCAACCCTTTCATTTTATAATTTCCGGTTACCCTGCTGCGGCCTGTTTGCAGGTCTACATTTTGTACCAGAAAATCGCTGACCGTTCCCCGACCGTCACCAGACAAGATACCTTTTTGGGGATTATTTTTTAGTTCCGGTGCAAATATGGCAATGTCTTCAATGCTAACGAGTGATTTTTGCAGGTGGGCTTCTATTTGCACACTATCAATAAAATACTCCATTTTATCGAAGCTTGGATAACGCATAGCATAGTAACTTCCGATTCTGCTCCGATTTGTTTCGAGATCGAGTTCTGCAAACTCCATCTCCTGTGGAGTCATTTTAAATTGTGTCTGCAGTCTTTTTATCTGAATGCCGCTACGTTCTTTTGCTTTCAGATCGGCTTTGGCCACAATCGTGTCACCAAGAAGTTGAACATTTTTTAAGGTACCGTTGAGTCCGTCGATGATAATATCCCTGTCATCGAACAGCCCGGGAAGCGAGGGCAACCTTCTTCGGTTAAAAAACCGAAGATCGCCTTCTCTGATCGAAATTTCTTTAGCACGCAACACCAGAGATTGAGCGATTGAAACAGCGGGTGGGGGCAATTGGTAAAGCGAATCAATTCGGGTCCAAAAAACGGTAGAGTCTGCAACTGTCCAAAGCCCCTTATCCTTGTATTCCCTGAAATAAGGCTTTACAAGAGAGATCTTATTCAGCTCCAGAAGGCCACCAATAGGATCGGCATCCTTGCTGCTGACCCTTATTTCTTCCGCCCCCCCATATTGTGTTTTCCCCCGCCAAAAATCCAGCTTCTCATAGCGCACATGCTCTATCTCTACCTGATCCAACCGTAATCGAATGTTAGTACTAAAAGTAGTTTTTCCTGTGGTATCAGCGGAGCTGGAAAATAAGAATGCATCGCTCCAGATGTTGTCTGTTCTTGCAGTGCGGTAATAAACATCTTTAAGACCGATATAGGTAATCGTCAAACTATCCTTTGCAAAAAACCAATCGGTCATTGCAAGTTTAAGTTTTCCAACGGCGATAAGCGTATCTTTTTTCTGATCCTTAATCAGAAGTCCTTTAAGCGAAAACCGGTTTAGAATACCAATTTGGACGGCATCAACCTTTACCTCTGTTTTAAAAATACGTCCCAGTTTGCTGGCGGCCTGCTTTGCAAGCATGTTTTGAAAAAAGGGTAATTGAAGCAGGATCCACAAAATAAAAAGAACACTCAGCAGGGCTGCCAGGATATTGCCGGATATGCGGAGTAGTTTTTTCAAGAAAAAA
>JBGSNV010000135.1:0-38175 GCA_041739485.1 Chitinophagaceae bacterium | reverse complement strand
ATTGCTCCGGGGCTTAAGCCCCGGGCAATTGATGAATCCGGACCTCACCCCAAAGCCTCCTTATACACTTCCAACACCCGTTCCCTTGCTTTTTTATGATCCACAATCGGTTGTGGATATTTAGTCAGGCTCTCAAACTCGGGTACCCATTTGCGAATGTATTCAAATTTCGGATCGAATTTTTCGGTTTGCAAAGTAGGATTGAATACCCTGAAATAAGGGGCAGCATCGCAACCACTGCTTGCGGCCCATTGCCAGCCTCCATTGTTGGCAGCGAGATCGAAATCAAGCAGCCTTTGTGCAAAATAGGCTTCGCCCCATCGCCAGTCAATCAATAAATGTTTTACCAGAAAAGAGGCGGTAATCATCCGTACCCGATTGTGCATAAAACCAGTTTCATTGAGTTCCCGCATACCTGCATCCACAATCGGATAGCCGGTTTGTCCTTTACACCATGCCTGAAATTCCTCCTCATTGTTTCGCCAGGGAATGGCATCGTATTGTTTTTTAAATGCCAGCCCTTCCCCCACATGCGGAAAATGATGCAGGATCATATGATAAAAATCACGCCAAATCAATTCATTCAAAAATCCTTCGCTTAAGGATTGCACATGCGCCGCCAACTTTCGGATACTGAGGGTACCAAACCGCAGATGCACCCCAAGCCGGGATGTTCCGCGGATAGAAGGAATATCCCGTTGCTCTTTGTATTTTTTTATCAATTCACTTTTGATCACCCGTTCCGGAAAAGGCTTTTCCACGCCTTCAAAACCCATTGATTTCAACGTAGGTATTTCCTTTTTATCCTGCTTATAAAAAGCATCGAAATATTTTTCTGTATCGTAGGATTGAAAGCTATCTCCTTTTAATGCAGCCTTCCATTTTCTGCTGTATGGGGTAAAAACGGTGTACGGCTTGCCGTCGTCCTTGGTGACTTCGTCTTTTTCAAAAATCACATGATCTTTGAAAGTATGGAACCCAATATTATTTGCATGTAAAAAGGCTTTAACTTTTTCATCCCGTTCAATAGCATAGGGATCAAAATCGTGGTTGGTGTACACTGCTTTTATTTCATAGTCTTTTACCAGGTCTTCCCAGATTTTTTCAGGAAAACCATACCGAACATCAAGGGTGCTATCCATCCCGGTTAATTGCTCCTGCATACCACTAAGGGCATTATGAATAAATTCCACCCGACGATCTTTTCTTTCAGGTAGTTTATCCAGAATATTCCGGTCAAATATAAATACCGGCACCACCGGTTCCCCACTTTTTAATGCTTGATATAAGGCTGCATTGTCCGATAACCTTAAATCACGTCTAAACCACATTACAGAAACCTTTGCACCCATCTTCTCTCTTTTTTTAATACTAACAAACCGCAAAGCAGAAGGTTACAATCCCGGTTGTATGTCTTTGTAAATACTTTGAATTTGTGTACCTCCAAAGTCTTTGTTTTCAACCTGTCGCACCCATTTCATGCCATAAATAGCATTGCTGAGAAATACCTCGTCAGCATCAAGCAGTTGCTCCTTTGTGATTGCTTGTTCCTTTATCGGATAACCGGCCGCAGGCAAAAGCCTCAGCAAATTGGCACGCATCGTTCCGGCCACCGGACCTTCAGAAAGCGGCGGGGTATAAATCGTTCCATTTTTTATCAGCCATAAATTAGCGATCGTTGAATCAGCAAGATTGCCGATATGGTTCAGCACCAGGGCATCATTTAAATGTTGTTTTTTAGCCCAAAGTGCTGCCATTGCATAGAGCAGGTAATTGTTGGTTTTCAGGTTGGCAAATGCATCGGCTGCCTTGAACCCATCCGGGTAAATACCGGTAACCAGTCCGTTGATGTTGAGCTTGTTGTTTTCCGGATTCAGCGACCAGCTTTGAATCAGTAAAAAAGGTTTGTGGTTGATGGGGTCGTAAATACCGCCCTCCCCCCGGAATGCGGTGATCCGCACCCTTGCCAGCTTGCTATGTCCGTTTCGCTTCACCAATTCATGGATATTCGACTCCAGATATTCGGGGGTTAAAATAGCAGGTTTGTCAAATTGCAATGCATCAAGCGTCCGGAAAAATCTTTCGGTATGATCCGGCCAGGCATGCATGATACCCTGATTGTATTTAATGGTTTCAAAAAAACCGTCGCCGTAGCGGAAAGACCGGTTATTGACCGATATTTTTACTTTCTCTTCGTCTATAAATTTATTGTTGAAAAAAACAATCATGGCGTATTTTTCCGAAAGGTAAGTGACTTCTTCTTTTGCCATCCAAAACTTTGCCCCACCGTTACCATGAATGCAGTATTGAAATACTTAACGCCTCCTTCATTGTTGCAACTACTGAATGCTGCCTTATACCCGGCTTGAATATAGGTGCCCCATTTTAGTTTCAATCCTGCATTCATTATTAGCCCCCAATCAAATCTTTGGTATCCGGTTTGGTCAAATAGTTTATCCAGTACCACAGTTCCGTTCATTGTTTGCTTGCCGTTCAGGCCATAGGCAGAAAATAATCCTAATGCAAAATAGACATCACTTCCTCCTGCAGGAACATATTCCGTTGCCTGTACATTGAATTCTGCATAATTCAATTCTTCGTTTCTGCCTGAAAAAAACACCTCTTTACTCCCATGCTGCGCATATGCCAATTCGGAAATTAATGAAAATCTGTTCGTAATTGGTTTTTCTAAAGTTGCCGCTACTCTAATACCTGATGCTGTAGTGAAAGAAGCATCAGTACCGCGTACATGCTGATTTGAAGCATTCAACCCGGCATTTAGTCCAAAAACAAAAGGTCTATGCTGTTGCGAAATGGAGATAAAAGGCAACCCTACAAACAACATCAGAAATATATATATCCCGTTTTTCATAGAATATTTATTTTAAGGATGCCCGTCTCTTATTTATTTCCTGTTCAATACCCTTTAATACCCTCAATAACTCCTGTACCTGCGACTGATTATTGATATAGGTAAAAACAGGGATTTTGTTTATTTCATAAAGCAAAGCTATACGCCATCGGTTAACGCCTGTATAACATTCAAGCGCAATGCCGCTACGGGTATAATACCGGTATTCTGTATAGCGGGCTTCATTAGGATCCGTATTCATTACTTTTTCGGACAAAAACTCAAGCCTTTCGATAAACAAAGGCAATTCATCTTCATCAATATATTCTGAATTAACCATCGGGGCATCAGTAAAAAGATTTCTATTTCCCCTTGTATCTATTCTTACGCCAAACAGATATCTGTCCGTCTCTAATTCCTTGAGGGTACTTAAAAAAACATTCACATCCCGAACGTTCCCTCTTTCTTCCATTGTATATTTTACGGGAGTACGTTTATCATTTAATCGTCTGGAAAAAAGACTGGTAAAAGTAGAGTCATACTGAACAACTACCGTATCAATTTGGGCATAAATGGTTTGAGAAACAAAAAGGAACAGGTAAAAGATTTTTTTCATTTTTGCAACGGTTTTGAATAAATTAGAAAATATTACTTTCTAAAAATAAAACCGTTTTGCAATAAAAATACAGTAAGAGTATTGTCTTAACTTTATTTTATTAAAGTGGATTAAAAAATAATTTCTTTTAAATCAGGACTTATTTTAAGCCGTCCGAGAGTTGCTTTTTGAACAGTTTCAACAGAAACACCCGGAGCAATCTCTTTCATTAAAAACCCTTCTGTTATAATCTCAAAAACCCCAAGTTCCGTCACAATTTTTTTCACACATTGAAGCCCTGTAATTGGTAAGGTACAGGCAGGCAGCAATTTGCTTTCACCGGCTCTATTGGTATGCTGCATGGCCACAATGATGTTTTTGGCACTTGCGACCAGATCCATCGCCCCACCCATACCTTTTACCATTTTACCGGGGATCTTCCAATTGGCAATATCTCCGTTATCGGCTACTTCCATAGCACCAAGTACGGTAAGGTCTACCCTTCCTGCACGAATCATACCAAAACTCATGGCGCTATCGAAAATGCTTGAACCCGGTAAAGTGGTAATAGTTTGTTTGCCGGCATTAATCATATCAGGGTCTTCATCTCCTTCAAATGGGAAAGGCCCCATCCCAAGCAATCCGTTTTCGCTTTGCAACACCACTTCTATGCCTTCAGGAATATAATTGGCCACAAGGGTGGGTATTCCAATGCCAAGGTTTACATAATATCCATCCTGCAATTCCTGTGCAATTCTTTTCGCTATCTGATTTTTATCCAGCATGATGCATCATTTTTTTGAAGAAAAAAATTTTAAAGCCTTTTACGGAAATTATCTTTTTCTGGTAGTGCGTTGTTCAATTCTTTTCTCGTAGTTTTTTCCCTGAAAAATGCGGTTTACATAAATACCCGGCGTATGGATAAAGTTTGGGTCCAGTTCACCGGCAGGTACGAGTTCTTCCACTTCGGCAATGGTAATTTTACCAGCCATCGCCATTAACGGGTTGAAATTTCGGGCGGTATCCTTAAAGATCAGATTGCCCATTGTATCTCCTTTCCAGGCCTTTACAAGTGCAAAATCGGCTTCAAAAGCATATTCCATCAGGTATTCCTTAGTTTCTCCCTGAAATTCAAATGTCCGGGTCTCCTTCCCTTCTGCTACTTCGGTACCCACACCTGCTGGCGTAAAAATAGCGGGCATGCCGTAACCTGCTGCCATGCAGCGGGTGGCAAGGGTTCCCTGCGGAATCAATTCCACTTCGAGCTCCCCGGAAAGCAATTGTCTTTCAAATTCTGCATTTTCTCCCACATAAGAGGAGATCATTTTTTTTACCTGCTTTTTTTGCAGCATCAGCCCAATCCCAAAATCATCAACACCGGCATTATTGCTGATACAGGTCAAATTCTTTACGCCTTTTTTTACCAGCGCAGCAATACTGTTTTCGGGGATACCGCAAAGACCAAAACCACCGAGCATAACTACGGCACCATCGGGAATATCCTTTACGGCTTCGGTGGCATCTTTACATACTTTATTCATCTGCCTGTTTTTATGGTTATATTATTAGTAACCGGTTACTCCCTACCTGTTAGGAAATGTATACCGTTTCATCATTCTGTTTGATTATTGTTCTGCTCCCCGGAATTGTTTAGCTAATCCCGAAGCACGTCTTTAATACAGTGCCTGAATTTAAAGCCTAAAGTACAAGAACTTTCCGGAGGAAAAGTCCATAACAGCCTAATTTACGGAAGATTTCATATCCAAAAATCGTTGTTGGCAAGGTACATTAAATGTATGGCTCCTGTCAGGCTTTTGCCAATTAATCCGGTTGCACCCTTTCGAAAGTCACAAAACACAAGTTATTGAGCGCTGTCCTTTGATAAAGCTGGGGTAGATTCAAGTTTGTACCGCTCTTCCCGCAAACGATTTGCATAAGCGTTTGCTGAGTCAAGCAGGATTTTAAATCGTTCGGGCTCGCTGCGGTAATAAGCAAAACTTTTGTAAAAGCGGGTGCTATCTACCTTATGCAATCGTAATACCTGTTTAAAAGCAACGCTTCGGGCCGAATCCCGGTTGATCGTTGAATCCTTATAAATATAATTGGCATAGAATTCCTCTGCCATCTGATTTTCAAGAATCAAAACTTTCATGGTATTTATTGGAATAATATCTCCCTTGTTGGATCCACAGGAAAACAGAAAACAGCAAATCAGGAGACCCATAGTTAGGATACCCGTTATTGAAAGTCTATTATTTAAGTTGATCCTTGTATTTGGCAGCATTGGTTACATCTATTTTTTGCAATAATTCAACCATCCTCGATTTTTCGTCCGGGGTTGCTTTTTTGAAAATTTGGATCAATTCGTCCGATTTGCTCTGCATAAAAAACTGCATAACCATGGTATTGGGATAGGTGCTGTTAAAGGTGAAAAGCGTATTGATCGTATTCATCATTTCCTTGCGGGCTGCCTGCTCGTTGTCATAATAAAAATCAAGGCTCTTTCTATAAAACTGATAGACCGCATCATGAAAAAGAGTATTGCGGCTATTGGTCAGATTTTCGGCCAACCACCAACGATTACGTAATCCATCGAACTGGGTCCAACCGGTTATATTTCTTCCCTGAGGAGCATTGTTTACAATAAATAAAGCTTTTTTATAATAAGGCTCTCCCCCACCGGCCGAGAAACTATCGAAGTCCATACCCAGAATGATCTGCACATAATAGGCAATGATGGCAGTAAGATTCGATGCAAGCGGATCGTTTCCACTGATTCGGTTATCATTGTACTCCACCGGTTGAAATTCCACATAGCGAAAAACCACATCGTTGTCCTGCCAATTGACAAGCGGCGAATTGTACGAACTGTTATATACAGGACGCGCTGCCTGAATGGTAAGGGATGCCCCATATACATTGGCTTCTACCTGCCGGTCGAGATTCAAAATAAAGTTGACATCAATCCGCTCATTGGGCTTGAAATTCTGTTCGGTCCATTTCCGGTTATTGATCAGGTTGGTCAACTGATTTTGTAACGTGTTGAAGATCCGTTTGTCAATTTGGGTACTGATCCTGTTGGCCAATACGGTCACTTTTGCATTGATTTCCTGTGCGGATACCGGTTGTTCAGTAGCCAACAAAAAGAACAGTCCTATTAAGATTTTAAAAGCTTTCATGCTGAATATTCAATAATTGCGTTTACAATGGCTTTTGCCACTTCCGCTTTCGACATCAACGGAAGCGCAACGAGCTGATCCCGGTTGGTAAGGATGGTTACTTTGTTCGTATCTCCTCCAAAACCGGCTCCTATATCCTGTAACGAATTGAGCACAATGATATTGGCCGATTTCGAATCCAGCTTTTTTTTGGCATATTCCAGCGCATCGTTGGTTTCAAGTGCAAAACCAACAGTGATCTGATGCTCTTTTTTCCTTGAACCGCAGTATGCCAGAATATCCGGATTTTCTTCGAGCTCTATAACCG
The DNA here is from genome assembly GCA_041739485.1 of Chitinophagaceae bacterium. GTDB lineage: Bacteria > Bacteroidota > Bacteroidia > Chitinophagales > Chitinophagaceae > Phnomibacter. The sequence continues at coordinate 31,243 of JBGSNV010000135.1, read as the reverse complement.
GTAATTGCTTTCCGGGCTGCTTCTTATATTTTGATTCAAAGGGATTGGCAGGCCTGAAATCAGCAACAGCAGCGGTCATAACAGCCATATCGCAGCTATCAAAGACCGCTTTCGTAGCTTCAAACATTTCCTGTGCCGTGGTTACCCGTTGTACATTCATCCCTTCAGGATCGGGTGCACTTACCGGTCCAAGCACCAAATGCACCTCAGCGCCTTCGGCTCTCAAAGCGCGGGCAAGTTCTATACCCATTTTGCCACTCGAATGATTCCCAATAAAACGAACAGGATCAATGGGTTCATAAGTGGGGCCCGCCGTCACCACTATTTTTTTTCCCAGGAGGGCTTGTTTCGTCTCCCCGGAAATCTGTTGAAAAATCACATCAAAAATTTCTTCGGGTTCCGCCATACGCCCTTCACCGGTTAAACCGCTTGCCAGCGATCCGTTTCCCACCGGCATCACCTGAACACCCCAACCACGCAATCTGCTTAAATTATCGCGGGTGGAAGGATGGTGCCACATATCTTCATCCATGGCAGGACAAACCATCACCGGACAGGTAGCACTGAGATAAACGGCCATCAAGAGGTTATCACAAAGACCGGTAGCCATTTTTGCAAGGGTATTACAACTCAGCGGTGCAATGACCATCAGATCGGCCCAGCGGCCAAGCATTACATGATTGGCCCATGCATCCCCTTCCGATAAATCAGAAAGCACCTTTTCCTGACTTAGGGTAGATAATACCAAAGGCGAAACAAAATCAGCAGCAGCCTTTGTTATCACCACCTTTACCTGTGCCCCTGCTTTGGTAAGCAGGCGTACCAGCAAAATCGTCTTATAGGCTGCAATGCTACCTGAGACGCCAATCAATATTTTTTTTCCTGTGAGTACCATAGAAATTAAAAAGCGACAGCCCCTTAAGGGCTATCGCAAAGAAAAACGATTTATACCATCTTAGCTGAAGAGATCCTGATCATTTTTGCGGTGGTAGATTTTATCTTCCAAAAATTCGCTTGTAGCAAGCAAAGCCGGATTTGGCATACGCTCATAAGCCCGGCTGATCTCAATCTGCTCTTTGTTTTCGTGAATTTCTTCCAGACTGTCAGCATGATTGGCAAACTCCTCTAATTTACTGTGTAATTCTTCACGGATTCCAATATTAATTTGATTGGCACGCTTGGCAATGATGGCAATAGATTCGTACAAATTACCAGTCTTATTTTTAATATCGACGATATTCTTTGTTTCAGCCGTATTGGCGGTATTTGTATTAAGTTGACGTCTTATTCTGCTCATTTTGGATAGATTTAATTTTATTTTCTGACTGATTTTTATATTTCACAACATCATCAAGGAAAGTACTTTCCGGGAACCGATCACTAAAATCCGCACATTCATCAAGCACCTTTTCGTAACGCTCTACTTGTTTTTCGGGGATACTCTTTTTGGCATAATCGAAATAGGACTTAATCTCCATCAATTTATACCGATCCCCTCTGTCGGAATCAGGAAAGTTAAACATTAATTGGGAATAAGCTGTGGCAGATGCCTTATAATAACCGAGATCATAATACAACTCAGCCGCTCTACGCTCTTTTTCCTCAAGCTTCTTTCGCAATTCATCTATAATATCGGATGCTTCTTTATTCTTTGCAGAACCCGGATTACGGATTATAAATGTCTGAAACGCATTAATGGCTTTAATAGAAGGTGTTTGATCCAAATCAGGTTTTGGAGACTCTTTATAATAAGAATAAGCCCGGTAAAATGAAGCATCTACTGCCCGCTGACTGTTGGGAAAATTTTCGATAAATCCCTTAAACAGATTTTCAGCGTTCAGGTAGTCCCGCATGTAGTAATGACTTAATGCATAATTCCAATAAAGATCTTCGAAAGGGGCGGTTCCCTTTAAGACCGGAAAAATATCCTCATAAACCAAAACAGCCTGAGAATATTTCTTTTTCTCAAACAATTCGTTGGCCTTTTTCAACTTGTAATCATAATCTGTGCTTTTCAAAATCTTATTAATCTGACTACAAGCCGATAATCCGACAATTAAGGAAAAAAGTATGATAATTCTACCCATAAAAGTGTGCAAAGTTAATTCTTTTATCAATTATCTAGTAAAATAAGAAGAAAGCAAGTAAATAATAATGTTAAAACTGATTATACCTTAAAACAAAACAGCCCCCATTACTGGGAGGCTGTTTCATTTAAATTTAAAATGTGTAATTAATTTCTGGTACGGTACTGAGGATAAGGTGCAACTGGTACAGTGTTTGGTCCTGTTTCATCAGAGCAATCCTGTAAATCAACAGTATTGGTATCACCATCCTGTCCATATTTGAATACGAACCGATCACGACCCAAACCTTTGGTCTCAACCAGGTAGTTGATTACAGCATTTGTACGATCCCAGCTCAATTGCTGCTCACGCTTGCTGCTTCCACCATGACCTACAACACAAATCTTACAAGTAGGATTCATTTTGATTTGCTCAGCTGCTGCATCCAGGATAGAGGTTGCGCTTGAAGACAAACCGGAACGGCCACTTGTAAACTGTACACTTGGTAAATAACCAATAGTACATCCTGAAGTTGTTGGAGGCATATTCTTCATTTTTTCCTCCAAATCTTTACAGCACTGAGGATCAGGACACTTACCAACACCTTCAGCGTTTACAGGCTGACAAGCAGTAGGCGTAATCAATTCCTTGTCTGTGTAGTCAGGTACTCCGTCTCCATCTGTATCACGGCTACGACCGCGGGTGTCAACAGGAACACCTGCAGGTGTGTTTGGCTCGAGGTCGAACTGATCGATTACTCCGTCACCATCACTATCTTCTAACCATCCTTTAGGAATATTCATACGGGTAGGATTGCTTAACTCTCCATAAGGCTGACCAAGCGGGTTATGCATCCAGAGGGGAGCTACACGCTTTCCTGGGAACTGACCCAAATCAGCAGACTTTCCGTCGTCCTTACCAGCTTGTTGTAAAAACTTCTTCCGGGATTTCAAACCAAGATTGAAATTGATAGAAACATTACCGAAGAAGAAGGCATCATTTTCAGAAGTGAAAGAACCGTTTGGTCCATAAACGATACCATCTGCGTAATCATCTCCCCATGGGGTAGTATATTTAAATTCACCACTGATGCTTACGATGTCACCAAGGCGACGCTCGAAACCTGCACCGAGGTTATAGGCATGACGCCATTGACGCGCACCGGGTGTACCATCATCAAAGTTATTTCGACGGGCTCGGGTAATTGCAGGTGTTTCAAAATCAATTCCTCCGGGACGACTTTCATAAAATGAATTCAACTGATCCAAAATATCCTTACGCTTGCCATTAAAGTCTACACCGGTATAGGTGTGTGGTGAACCATCGCTTCCCAGAACTTCCAAATTGGTTTCATAGCTAATAGGAGAATAACCAATTAATGCATAAAAATTATAATTGCTCTGCTTGCGATGAAAAACAATATTATCCAAACTTATGATGAAATCCAATGAAGGGTTAATTACTTCAGACCTAAAATAAGGAGCAAATTGCGTTTGTGAAATGCCTGTGTATGCATTCCGTGCAGGCAAAGGAATATTTCGGATTGTAGCTGTACGCTCATAACTTCTACCTGTTATCTGAGCGTAGGCTAATGAACCCCTAACAGAGACCGTATAACCGAGCGCTTTACGAATAGAAAGACCGAGATTATAACCGGGAGCTGTATTTACGTCAGCGAACAAACCAGCATAACCTCCAAAAACGCCAAATTGCCATGCGTCGCGGGGACGAGCCGGGAAGGGTGACCCCGGTAAGCCATTGGCCCACTCATTTTGTTGAGCCATACGTTTTGCAGGAACTTTGGAGGAATCAGAGTAATCTAAAATTCCAGCCAACTGCGCGAATGCCCCCCCCGCCATAAAAAACAGGAAGAAGGCTAATAGTGTGTACTTTTTACTTGCCATAATAGTTAGTTAAATATTTTTATTTCCAAGGGTATATCGAGACAAAAATAGCATTACAGTTTGAATAAAAAAAAAATTAGGCATCAAATATTGATTTTTTGTATAAACTACCCATAATATATTGAAAAACAACCCAAAATAACGTTTTAAACCTCTTACTTTGCGGCATAAAATGGAAAAACAACCTGATTTTTCACTCATAGACGCAGATTTAGACCTGTTTGAAAAAAGGTTTAAAGCTGCAGTTAAAAGTCAGGCACCCCTGCTCGATAGAATTACACACTATATTATCAATAGAAAAGGAAAGCAACTTCGTCCAAAGTTTGTGATTCTTTCAGCGAGACTTTTTGGGGAGGCAACGGAGAGCACCTTTAACGCAGCTTCCCTCGTTGAACTGTTACACACAGCCACTCTTGTTCACGATGACGTTGTTGATGAAGCCAACGAAAGAAGAGGATTTTTCTCTATCAACGCGCTTTGGAAAAACAAAGTTGCCGTATTGGTAGGAGATTATCTTCTTAGCAAAGGGTTATTGCTATCCCTTGACAACAATGAACACCGGATTCTCCAAATATTGAGTCATGCGGTTAGAAAAATGAGTGAAGGGGAACTTTTGCAAATGGAAAAATCCCGAAAACTTAATTTTGATGAATCGGTATATTATGAAATTATTAAAAATAAAACCGCTTCCTTGCTTGCATCAGCCTGTGGTGCCGGTGCCTGGACAACGTCAAAGGATGATGCCCTTACCGAAAGAGTAATGCAGTTTGGCGAGAAAGCAGGAATGGCTTTTCAAATAAAAGATGATCTCTTTGATTATGGTAATGAAGATGTAGGGAAACCTACGGGAAACGATATTAAAGAAAAAAAACTAACGCTACCCCTGATTTATACCCTGCAACATCTGGATAAATCTGAGCGTAAAAAAATGATCTATATCCTTAAAAATCAAAACCGCGATAAGGATAAAGTAAAGGAACTGATAGAAAAGGTAAATCAAGCAGGTGGCATTGATTATGCCCGGGAAAAGATGAATGCCTTTCGGGATGAAGCCATGGATATTTTATCTACTCTCCCCCAAAACGAAGCCAATAAGGCGCTCGAAGCTTTGGTTAGATATACCACAGACCGGAGTTATTAAAGTTCCCATGCACCCCATTTTTAGTTTTGCTACTTTTACATCCTGATGGAAAAACGGTGGACGATACAAAGGGCTGACCTTGCAAAAACCAATATATTAAAAAAAGAACTTGGCATTCAGGAAGTTCTTTGTCAGGTCATTGCCTTGCGGGGACCCGGCAATATGGAAGAGGCCAAAGCTTTTTTCAGACCGCAATTAGCCGACCTGCACGATCCTTTTTTGATGAAGGATATGGACAAAGCCGTTGAAAGAATTGTGGCTGCCATTGAAAAAAATGAAAAAATTCTGATTTACGGCGATTATGATGTCGATGGTACAACGGCAGTTGCCTTGATGTATCGCTTCCTGAAGACCCTTCATTCCAATATTGAATTTTACATTCCTCACCGGTATCGCGAAGGGTATGGGGTTAGCAAAGCAGGTATTGAATATGCCATTCAGCAAAAATTTGATCTGATCCTTTCGTTGGATTGTGGTATCAAATCAGTTGATCTTGTAGCATTAGCAGCAAGCCACGGTATTGATTTTGTGATTTGTGATCACCATTTACCTGATGAACAGTTACCTCCTGCCACGGCTATCCTTAATGCAAAACAGCCACACTGCCCCTATCCATTCAAAGAATTATGCGGCTGCGGGGTAGGCTTCAAACTCGTTCAGGCACTTTGTACCTACTATCAGCTACCCGACGACCGTTGGCAACATTATCTGGATTTGGTGGCTATTGCAATTGCTGCAGATATCGTACCGATCAATGGAGAAAACCGTATCCTCACTTATTTCGGATTACAGAAGGTAGCAAAGGCACCGTCTGTTGGAGTGAAGGCTTTATTGGATCTTGCTCAGATAAAGGGGCAAATACAGGTAAGCAGTCTTGTTTTTGGTATCGCTCCCCGAATCAATGCTGCCGGCAGAATGGATGATGCCAAAAAAGCTGTTGAATTATTTATTGCGGAAGAAGAAGATAAAGCGGAAGAGTTAGCTTCTCAGTTGCATGCAGATAATACCGACCGCCGGGAGGTTGACAGTTCAATCACCACACAGGCGATTGCCATGATTGAATCGGACCCTGCATTATTGGCTGCATACTCAACCTTGCTCTATCATGCAGATTGGGGTTCAGTATCTCTTGACGAACAGGAAGCAGGTAAAGCAAAAGGAGTTGTGGGTATTGTGGCTTCACGGCTGATTGAAAAATACTATCGCCCTACCATTATATTAACGGATAGCGGCGAAAAAGTGGCAGGCTCTGCCCGAAGTGTCATAGGTTTTAATATTTATGAAGCGATCCATGCATGTAAAGATCTGCTCGAAAATTACGGAGGACACTTTTATGCAGCAGGGCTTACCCTGAAAAGAGAAAATGTTTCTGCTTTAAAGGCACGGTTTGAAGAAGTGGTAAAAGCCTCTATCACAGCGGAAATGCTCGTACCTGAAATTGTTATTGACGCTGAAATTCAATTTAAAGATATTACGACTAATTTTTATAAGATCCTTTGTCAGATGGAGCCCTTTGGCCCGGATAATCTGCGGCCAACCTTTGTTGCACGTGGTGTTTATGAAACAGGACAAAGCAAGATTGTAAAAGAAAGTCATATCAAGTTTTCGCTAATGCAGGAAGGGATCACTTTTGATGGAATTGGATTTGGGCTTGCTGATAAATTCAATTTATTACAACCCAATATTCCCATAGACGTGGTTTTTTCACTTGACATCAATGAATGGAACGGGGAGAAAAAAATTCAGCTTAAAGTAGTAGATATCAAACAAACGGAAAACAGGTGAAAAGAACTCCGGACAATTGGTGGCAGTACATCCGATACTTCTTTTTTATAGGTATCAACTGGAGTTTTCCTTTGGCATTTTTCATGATCCGTCATGAAATACGAGGTGAAAAAAAATATGGTCTTACCACCACCGGAACCGATGATCTTGTAAAATCGGTAAGCGAAAAGGACCGCAAACATGCGAGTATTTACCAACCCATCAATTATTATATTGCAGAAGCCTTATTCGAAAGATTAGGTGAGAAACACAAACAAACCGGTTTTCTTGATGCTGGTTGTGGCAAAGGGAGAGCGATGGTTATGGCCTTGCATTTTGGCTTTCGCAGGGCTTCCGGATTTGATATTTCTCCCGAAATGTGCTATGATGCGCTAACCAATCTGGAGGCCATAGAAAATGTATTTCCCGATGCTCTATGGGAAGTGGTTTGTGAAGATGCCACTAAATACAGGATTGATGAAAATATCGGCGTCATTTTCCTATTCAATCCTTTTGACGAAGTAATTATGAAGCCTTTTATAGCACAAGTGATGAAAAGCCTGGTGCAACATTCAAGACCCATGATGATTTTATATGCCAACCCGCAATGCAAAAAATTATGGATACAGGCTGGATTTGAAGAAACCTTTCATATCCAGAAAATGAATTGGCTCGAAGGTTCTGTTTTGGAATTTACACCGAAGCAAAAGCAATTCTGACAGGCATTTATATAAAAAAAGCCAGACAAATATGTCCGGCTTTTTTTATATATTATTGTCACAAAATTATGCTTCTGAAATGATATTTGATGGTGAGGCATCAAGCAGTTCCACACTTCTGTGAATGAACTCCGTCAAGTCGCTACCCTTTAGCATCCCCTGACTTAACAAAGCAAGATCAACCAGGTTTTTCACAAGTTTTTCTTTTTTCGCATCGTCTGTTTCTTCCAGAATTTGTCCATGAATCGGATGATTTCCATTGAGGGTAAAATTCACTTCATCGGGCATGCTTGCATAAAAGCCCATCATGCCTCCTCCCCCGTTGGCCTGTGCCATATCTTTCATCCGGCGGCTGAATTCTGGACGTGTAGCTACTACCGGTGCAGTATCCTTGCTCAATCCTTTCACTTCTACTACAGCAGTAGGCATGGTAATCTTACTCTTAAATAAATCCACAAGAGATCCTGATTGCTCTACCGTCAACAGGCTATCGTTGTTTTCATCTTTATCAATCAGGTTATCGGCAATATCAGCATCCACCCTTACGAACTGAACCTTGTCGAGCTTCATTTCCATTTGCCCGATCCAGCTAGCATCTATCAGGTCGTTGAGTTTTATTACATAATATCCTTTAGCCTTTGCTGCCTTTAAGTAGGCATCCTGCTGAATCTCATCGGTGGTATACAGAATAACAGTCTTTTTATCCTTGTTGGTTTGAAGTGTTTCTGCAGCCATGATGTACTCATCGATGGTCATAAACTTATCGCCGCCGGCCTCCTGCAAAATGCAGAATGATTTGGCCTTATCGTAAAATTTATCATCGGTAAGCATCCCGTATTTTACAAATAATCCAAGGCTTTCCCATTTGCTTTCAAAATCTGTCCGGTCATTGCGGAAGATCTCATCCAACTTATCCGCCACTTTTTTAGTGATATGCGCATTGATCTTTTTTACATTTGGATCACCCTGCAAATAGCTCCGGCTTACATTCAACGGAATATCGGGGCTATCAATTACGCCGTGCAGCAGCATCAGAAACTCTGGTACAATGTCTTTTACTTCGTCGGTAACAAATACCTGATTGCTATATAAATTGATCTTGTCTTTTTGTATTTCGTAGCTGTTTTTAATTTTAGGGAAATACAAAATACCAGTCAGATTGAAGGGATAATCCACATTTAAATGGATCCAGAAGAGCGGCGTTTCCGACATTGGATACAACTCTCTGTAAAAAGCCTCATAATCTTCTTTGGTCAGATCGGCCGGCTTTTTGGTCCAGGCGGGATGTGTATTGTTAATCGGCTTTGGGGCAATCGGCTCTTCGCCTTCCTTTGGTTCTTCCGGTGTAGCATTGGCGTCGCGGAAATAAATAGGTACCGGTAAAAATTTACAAAATTTAGTCAGAATCCCTTTCAATCTGAATTGATCCAGAAATTCTTCGCTGTCTCCGGATACATGCATTCGGATCTCCGTACCCCGTTCGGTGCGTTCTTCGGTAGATTCCAGGGTATATTCCGGGCTGCCATCACACTCCCAACGAACTGCTTCAGCACCTTCGCGCCAGCTTTTTGTGAAAACTTCCACGCGGCTTGCGATCATAAAGGAACTGTAAAAACCCAAACCGAAATGTCCGATAATGCTGGATTCACTTTGACCCTTATATTTTTCTAAAAATTCTTCCGCACTGCTAAAAGCCACCTGATTCAGGTATTTATCTACCTCTTCAAGGGTCATACCAATGCCCTGATCAATGATGCTGATGGTTTTCTTTTTAGCATCCAAAACCACCTCAATTTTAGGTTCTCCGAGCTCGCCCTTGAACTCCCCTACACCCGATAAGGTTTTCAGTTTTTGGGTGGCATCCACCGCATTGCTGACCAACTCTCTTAAAAAGATCTCATGATCACTATATAAAAACTTCTTAATGATCGGAAAGATATTTTCCGTTTGTACGCGAATACTACCTGTTGCCATAATTATGTTTCCTATTTTGAGTGATAAGTTGTTTTACTGATTGAGAAAGCACAAAAAAAATGCCACTCAAGGCGGTTCTGACAAATTTTCACGCTTAAACCTTGCCACATGCCCTATTTACAGGAAACCGGTCGGCCCAATGATGGGGAACCGGCCGGTTTTATGGACTTCCTGTCTTTAGAGACGGCATTTATATATTACCGCACAATCACCATCCGGGCAGCATATTGATCTTTTGAGTCCCGTAGCTTTACCATATATATGCCTGCGGGCACTTTCCGGCTCAGTTCCGAAACAGACTGATTTATGGCAACAAGCACCCCGGTTCCCGAAGCCTTGATATTACCCTCAGCATCCAATACTTCCCAATGATAGCGGGCAGAAGGCTCTGCATTGCTCAGGCGAATCTGAACACCATTACCCTGAACCGGGTTTGGATACAAGGTAAACTGCCGGGATACGACCAATATCCCTGCCACTTTAATGACCGAAGAATACTTGTACCGGCCATCCTGATCCACCATTTTCAGCCGGTAATAATTAACACCGGAGAATGGATTGGTATCTAAAAAGTGGTAAAGTCCGGCACCGGAACCAATCGCTGCCACCCGGTCAAGCGGCTTAAACGAAACACCATTTTCAGAACGTTCAATCTCGAAATGGCTCAATGGGGTTTCTCTTGTAGTCAACCATTCGAGCTCAATACCTTCTTTTTTTGGACTTCCATGAAAAAAAACCAATTGTACCGGAAGAATACTCGAAACCTTCAGATCGAACCGGGCGATAACCGGGAGGTGGTCGCTTGTAGTGCTGCCGTAGTTGGTAATAAAATTACGGGCATCTACCGGTTGGGCAGAACTATCGATATATTCTGTAAACCACTCATTGCTGATGAGGATATGATCGATCATATTTCCACCCGATCCAAGGAAACTCGTAAGCCCGGCCTGATCTGCGGGTAAAGTAACCGGTCTGAAATCTATTGGTGCATTGAGGAATATCCCATAACTGCTGCTTTGTCCGGGATTGATAGATCCTGCCAAACGATCGTTGAAATCGCCAAGTACCAAAAGCGGATCCGTATTGTGATAAGCCTGCAGGGTATCGTACAGCGCTTTGTTGTCAAATTGCCGGCGCTGCCAGTCAATGATATTAGAACCCCCTGATTTTCCGTGGAGGACAACCGCCTTGAACTGCTTGGTAATGGTGCCGTTGGTGGCTGAAAACTGAACCATAAAAGGCAGTCTTCCACTCGCAAAAAAACTGGAGGAAGTACCGGTGGGGTATCCTGCTACAGGAGACGGGGCTCCGCTTCTTGCCGCATCATATACTTCCCGAAACAGCACCCTCGAACCCAAAACGGTTACCGTTGCCTTTTTGTAAATAAACCCGATTTTTTGGGGCGGGAAGGTGAGATCCGGCGGATTGAAACTATAAGACCAACGGTCAGAAAGAATATAATCGTAGGCTCCTCCAAGGTCAGCCATCAGGGTAGTCATTACTTCATCTGAGGCTACTTCCTGTATGGCAAGTACATCAGGTTGCAGCCTGTTGATAACGGCCGCTACATTTTGTCTTTGCAAGGTTTTATTAGCGGGACCGTCAGCGGTTACCGTATTGCCCAAAAATTCAACATTTAATGTAATAATATCCAACGTTTCCGATGCCGGAAGAGAAGAGGTACGCACAGCAACCCTTCCTTCGGTAGCACCACCTATGGTGAGTTTAACCGAATCGAGTATTTGTAATGCTTTGAAGGATGGACGTACCCTTACAAAAAAACGATTGCCGAGGGCTGCTTCTTCGGGTGTAAAATCTAATTGATTGAAATATGTTACCGAGTCTTTTGAAAGTTCATAGGGCAATGCAATACTCCAGGAAACCGGCCCGTTGCCAAGCGATTGAAATGAAACCGGTTTTCCTGCGGAAATCTCTGAAGTTGAAACTTCCCCAAAATCAAGGGTGGATGGGGAAACGGTAAAAAAGTTTGCTGCATTTTTTACAGATACATCATCAATCGTCCAACGGGCTGCCCCAAGAGCAGGACTGCTTGTATATTTAAAAGCAATGTATATGCCGTTTGTCCGGTAATTCTGTAGCAAAATATCTCCTGATGCACGAAAACCACTTGTACCTGTCGTTGCAAAATCAGCATTTAAGCTTGTCCAGGTAGCACTATTGGGGTTGCCGGTTCCGGAATAATTGGTAGAAACGAGCAGTTCTAATCCGGGTCCGGAAAAGCTTACTGCACTGTAAAACTGCAAAACCGGAAGGGCTAAAGCAGACAGGTCAAGCGGGGCAGAAATCACCCAATCTTCATTCAACTGAGCCGATCCATTGGCAAATCCATTGATTTGCACACCATGGGAACCCTCCCTTCCAAACGAAGTACACTGCCAAACCTGATCGCCGGAAACACTGAACGCTGTAAATCCGTTTCCGGGAGCTCCCGAAACAGAACAACTATTGAAATTAAAAACAAGGGTGGATGCGGATTGTCCGATGCCAGAAAGAAAGAGGGTACGCGGAGTAGCGCCTGTGCAGTTATGGGTAATGGTACCATTTACCGGTCCTTCTGTAACCGGTGCAAAACGAACCGAAACTTCAGGATTTGAAGCAGCCTCTGTTGCTGTAAATGATAAATCAGTACTGTAATTGGTACCATCCTTTGAAATTTCGAAGGGGCCTGCGGCTACGAGTTGTACCGGCGTACTCAGGTTGCTTCCGGAAAGCAGGTAGCTAAGCGGTGCGCTTTTAGTTCCCGGTTCTGTTGCTGAAAAGTCAAGATTTGTTTTAGAAAGATTGATTGCAGGGGCACTTGTGCTTGTCCAGGCAAGACTAAAATCATCGATTGCTGAAGTGGGTCTGTTTCCGCTGCCTGTGGTAGCAGATAGGGTTACTACCCGAATCCATACCGGACCAGCTTCATCATCGAGCAGGTTGGTAAAATTTGCCGTGACCGTTTGTGCAGAAAAAGAAGCCCCACCAGTAGTGGTGGTTTCCGGTGTGGTAGTTACGGTTGTAAAAACTGCAGGCGTCGCTCCTTTTGCAACCTGTACCAGCCAGGTAGCAACCCTTGGAGAAGCCGCATCAAGTGATTGCAGCGAAAAACTGAGGGTAAAATTTGCCTTTCCGGTAGTATTCTCCAATTGAAGCAGAAAACCTGCTCCGTTATCTCCAAAGCTTCCGGTTTGCCGCAGTCCGAGTGCCCGATTGGTCGCCGCCCCCTGATTGGTGGATGATGTGGTAGACACCAAACCAGCAACGGAAGCTACATTTCTGAAATTGCCTGAGGAAGTGGCCCAGCTTGTGGCAGCGCTTGTAAAGGAAGCCGCTGCACCCAAATCGGTTCCGGTAGAACCTGTGCGGACAGACCAACCCGTGGGAAGGCCTGAAGCCAATCCATCAAAATTTTGAGTATAGGGAGAGTTTTGCAAAGAAATCTGAGCATGAAGAGCGCCCAAAGACAAAAGGACCAAGGCAATGGGTAGCACCCCGCGTAAAGTTTTATACATCCAGAATTTTTAATTGAGGGTGCAAAAGAAAGGTATCCACTTCCATTTGTATTCAATTGTAGACAATACCTTATAAAATAATATTTCGGTAACAAGGTATTTATTGCATTGGTGCGCTCAAACAGCCTTTCTTGTTCCGCTTTCGCGGCTGGCTTACAGAAATTTTATAAAGTAATTAAAGGATTACACAACCTTTTACCCGGAGTACCTAAAAACCCTTTTTTGACAAAATTTACAGATCAACCCTTAAAGAAGGCACTTGAATTATTTTACAGAAGCCCTTCCATGTGGACCAATCAAAGTTATTATAGCTGAGTCCCAATAAATGAATTGGTTAATCAGACTTCACAGAGCAATGCAGAACCTTTTGTAACTTTTCTCTGAGAAGGCCAGAAGATTCCCATCTATAAAAAAGAAATGACTGTATAACCATAGCAAAAAAACCCAAAAACGGGATACATACTAAATATAATTAATAACAAAGCCGAAATCAGACAGAAAAACATAAAATATTGTCCTATTTCGAAAAAAGATAAAAAATTATTTTTAATAAGGCGGAAAACTTAATATATTTTTTTATTTTAGCGTCCTAATTTATAAAACAAAATATTATGAGAAAATTTTACATGATTGCGTCCCTATTGTTTATGGGGATATTGGGCAACGCTCAACCATTTACCGAACAGTGGACTGAACTTGCTGGTACTGGAAACTTAGAATGGTTTGGACCAACTAGTAACGATGTAAACAGTCTTGACTATAACCCAATAACTAATAAACTACTAGTAGCAAGAAGAGGGGTAGGAATATTTATCCTTAATCCGGAAACTGGCGTGCAGGAAGGACAATTAAGCACTACAGGTGTAGGTACTGAAGGTTTTAAATACAGCAAAGTTCGCGTAACATCAGATGGCGTGATTTATGCCGCTTCGCTTGCACTCGGAGGGGGTACCTGGACCATTTACCGGTGGGCCAATCAGACGGCTAATCCTACTCAAATTTCAGTATCTGTATTAGAGAGAACAGGAGACGCATTTAGTAAATCCGGCACAGGTGCCAACACAATTTTATATGGCAGCGGCGCAGGAAATGGCGGCGGAACGGCAGGAATTATTAATATTTATATGCTTAGTACCTTTAATGGAATAAGCTTTACTATTGAAAGCAGGATTGTAGTTAACACCTCTGGTGGAGTATCTCAGTGGGCCAACAGAGCAGTAGACCCAGTAACCAATAGCCTTACTTCAGACCTTTGGATTACATCTGGTGGCGGACCGGCAAGAAGGATTACAGTTGGGCCAAAGTCGGGGGATACTCGTGTTGGTACTGCCGTTTTTGCTATTGCTGACGGAGTAGGCAACGGACAAGCTTCCGTTGGTTATGGTGGTATGAGGTATCTTACTACCCCCAACAATAAAAAATTCTTGATTTTTGCAGGAGGAAATAATCCAAATGCAGGAACAAGAATGACTACCCTTTTGGTTACAGATGAAGAAAATGTAACTACCTATGGCAGAGATTCTCTTTATAAAGGAGAAGACCCTTCTTCTGATTCCTATGTGTCAAATGCCAATGGAACAGGTGATGCAGCGTTTAAGATGGAAGCAAATGGAGAATACACCGTTTTTTATGTAAGTACAAACAATGGCATTCAGGCTACAAAAACTGGATTAGAAATTTTGCCGGTTACAATGGGACCATTGTATGCGGAATTGGTAAATAAGACGGCACGCCTTAGCTGGACCACTGCTTCAGAAAATAACAACCATGGTTTCCATATTGAAAGATCTAAAAACGGACTTGATTTTACCCAAATAGGATTTGTGGCTACAAAAGCCGTGGATGGAAACAGCAAGCTTCCGATTGACTATCAGTTTGAAGACAATGCGATGAGCGCTGGCAGAAATTTTTATCGCCTGCAGCAGGTAGATAAGGATGGCAGAGCTACCTATACCGAAGTTAAAATGGTACAGAAAGTTGAAGCAGGATCTTTTGCAGCACAGGTTCGTACAAACCCTGTAGCAAATGAGCTGTCGCTTAGTGTTTACATGACCGAACAAAGTAAAGTAAGTGTATCCCTTATAAATGTATCGGGTGCAACCCTGCAAAGCACTGAGCGGTTATTGAATAAAGGAGATAATCTGATAAATATGCCTGCATCGCAATTGGCTAAAGGCGTTTATTTTGTGACTGTCAGAGATGCGAATCATCCTGAAAATCAGGTAACGATCCGGGTAATTAAGTAATAAAATACCATTTAAAATCGATGAAAAAAATAGGGGGCGGTTTGCTCCCTATTTTTTTTACTTACCCGGACAAGGGGAAAGTTGTTAAAAGCGTAGAATTTCTTAAAATAGATTTTAACTTTCTAATTATTATTATTAAGTTTGTGTTGTAAATTAAATTTTTAAATATGCTTGTTCATAAATTCAGGGGCTACAAAAGCGCTCAGGTGCTTTTAATCGTGCTGATCGCAGGTTTAACCATAGTTTCCTGTAAAAAACCAACTATCGTCACCTATACACCTCCACCACCCGAAGAAGCTCCAAAACCGGTTTGGGATACGGCCGCATTGAGAGGCGTATGGGTTACTACCACAGCGAGTACCGCCCTCAACTCAAGAGCTAATATTAAGGAAATGGTTACCAACTGTAAGGTAGCCGGTATCAATAATATCTTCATGGTGGTGTATAACAATCAACGCACCATGTATCCAAGCACGGTCATGAATAACCTGATTGGAAAGCCTATTCTGGAAAGCATGGCTGGGCGTGACCCGCTACAGGAATGCATTGAAGAGGCACATGCACAGGGCCTGAAAGTACATGCCTGGTTTGAATATGGCTTTGCAGCCTCCTTTTCAGCCAATGGGGGTGCTATTGTAGCAGCAAAACCACATTGGGCTGCTAAAGATGTAAACGGGAACCTTGTCATAAAAAATGGTTTTGACTGGCTGAATGCCCTGCATCCGGAAGTACAGCAATTTATGACCGATCTTTTTAAAGAAGTGGCTACCAAGTATGATGTAGATGGCGTACAAGGCGATGACAGAATGCCTGCTATGCCCACAGAGGGTGGTTACGATGACTATACCATAAACCTGTACAGATCTGAACATGCTGGCGCAGCACCACCTAATAATCGTACGAATACCGCCTGGGTGAACTGGCGTGCCAATAAACTTACCGACTACCTGCGCCGACTGCGCAATGAAGTGAAAGCGATTAAACCTGCGGTTGAATTTACGGTTTCACCAAGCCCATTTCCTTTTGGACTAACCGAATACCTGCAAGACTGGCCAAAATGGGTAGATAGTGGCTATGTGGATGCCATTATGCCACAGTGCTACCGTTACGATATTGGTGCTTACAGTGCCACCGTGGCGCAGCAAAAAAACCTTTACCGAAACCCCAGTGTTGATTTCTATCCGGGTGTGCTTTTAAAGGTAGGCCCCTATGTTGCCTCCGATGCATTTTTATCGGATATGATCAAGGCCAATAGGGCCAATGGCTTCAAAGGAGAAGTTTTCTTTTTTTACGAAGGCATCCGGGAATCACCATCGTGGTTTAAAAATCTGTATCCGTTTATTCCATAATAGCTCTGGATCAACTGAAAGCGCCGGCTACACTAAAGTATAGCCGGCGCTTTTTTTATTACCCTAATCATAGGGTATTTTGTTATTATCAGCGTTGCTTACTCTTATAGGCACACGTTACCCGCCTGTGGGAGAACACTTGCAGCCGATGAGGTAATCATTGTCCTCTAGGGCACAAATTGCTGAAATAGGACACCTCAACCTTCTAGCATTTTAGCCTAATTTCCTCTTTAATATTTTCCCAACTGACATGGAAGGGTGGAAAACCTATAATATCCGGATCATGCTCGGCATCCACAAAATATTTGATGCTTCTCCATAAATAATAAAACTGTGTGTCCCCATATTTTTCTTCAAACCATCCAAGCATTTTTTCCCAGGAGTAGATTTGTAGCAAAGCATATATATCGAAAAAGTCTTTCTTTTTCCCCCTACCGCAAATTGTATGCATTTTCATCGCACAAATATCTTCCACACTATACAAACTGACATCTCTTAAATAAATAAAAGGTCGGATGACTTTGGCAGGTTCGACAATAAAATCACATTTTACCTTTCTTATATTGGTGAATAGCATTGATTTTTTTAAGCTCAACAATTCATATTCCGGATGAAAGTGAGCATTAAGTTCAGTGTTTAGATGTTCAGTAGAAAAGCCCGTATTAGAAAATATATCTAAATCGATAGACATTCTATGCCCAATCTGCAAAGCAAGGGAGGTGCCACCTGCAAGCGAAAATTGCTGCCTGATGTCAGGGAAGGTGAAAATTTCTTCAAGAAGATGAAGTGTATTATTCTCTACCGTAGAAAGATGAAACATGCAATTCATTGAGAGGGATGCCGAAATAGTGACTCACAAAATGCCTCGTTTTGGAATCCAATTCTTTACTTTCTTTTAAACAGGCTACTATTTGTTCCCTTTTATAAATCTTAAGCAATTTATAGAAATCCTCGAGACGGCCTCTTGTAACCACACGCTCTACGACAAACCTGGCATTTTTCTGAAGATCAATATTTAATTGCGGATAATCCCAAAAAAGCTCCCTGCTAAAGGGGAATTCCTGAGCCTGCGGATCAAAATCTTTTAGTTTATGCGCTACTAAATGAAGCATATTGTAAAAATACAAACGGCAGCCCGGAAAATGGCGTATTTTATTTGAACATTAAATCAATAAATCCTGAATTTCAAAATCAGGGCTAATATTAGTTGCCTGAAAATATCAATTCCTGTATTCTGTAAAGTGCTTCATGCCTCTTACCCTAATCTCCCCAAAAAAGCAAAGGAACATCCACTTTTGGAGCATATCATTAGGATCATGGGCAACGAGGATGCACCCGGGAAGGTTAAAGCCTAAACGCTATGATAAAAAGGTATTTTAGGAAATGGAAGGCTGTTTATTTGATAGAGTCTGCGAATTCAAAGGCAGATCTTATTGTTGTAACACTTGGCCTGCCTATGGCAGAACACCTGAGTTCAATGAGCGCCTTGGGCAATTGATAAATCCTGACTAGTTGAATCAGACCTTTTTTTCCTGCACATTTTTGCGGTTACAAACCGCAGGGTTTTATTGGCACAAGTGACTTGCCTGTGGGCGAACACTTTGGCCCGGTGGGGTTGGCGAAACTGGGAAGTGGAATGGGAATACAGGTACCAAGGCGAAGGCTTTAGATTGCCCGGTCACAGACCGGTTTATTTGTACCGTCACCCGTGACCTGCCTGCGGCAGAACACCTGCGCCCGAAGCGAAAAACTAAACCTACTAACTGACCTGCAAGGATTACCATCCTTCATCAAACGTAAAAAATCTGTAGTACACAAAATGAACCCTGAAAAAAATGTAACCCAACAATAAAGTCTATTTATGAGTGGTTAGCTGCAACTTGAGCTAAATGGTTAGCTGCAACCTGAATTAAAAAATAATGCACAAAAAAGAGGTTGCATCCTGTAAAGGAAACAACCTCTTGCTATGAAAAACTTTAAATAGTGCGGAGTTCCTTGCCGCTCAATTACCAGCCCGGATTTTGTACCAAGGTAGGTACCTTGTCAATTTCGCTTTGTGGTATCGGACAAAGGATATGCTGATTGGCGTTGAATATTCTTAACTCCCGCTTTAACCGCAAGGCATCCCCGTTGGGCCAGGATACCGGTACTTTGTACACCGGATCGAATACAGGCGGTGGTGCAGGATTGTTGAAAATAACGCCTACACCCGGCTCAAGCCGCATGTTGCTTAAGGGCTGACCGTAAATTTGAGCAGACATCACTTTTGCAGCATAGGCCCCGTTATCCCAACGGCGCATATTAGCCATATGAATGCCTTCGCCGGCAAACTCAATCGTCATTTCTCTGCGTACCACTGCCTTAAGATCGGCAGGGTTAGAAACTACATTGGCTGCAACAGCAGGCATGCCCGCCCGGCTTCTTACCCGGTTTACCAAGGCAGCCACTTCAGTTGCAGGCGCACCCGATTCCATTTTTGCCTCGGCATTCATCAACAGCATTTCTGCAAAACGCATATATACCCAACCTACTTTATACAGGTTACCGGCAGTGCCGTTTACATCCCTATCCTGCGCATACTTTCTCCAAAGGTTACCGCAACCATTCAGGCGTGGTCCAAAAATATTGGCACTATCCTGATTGTTGATGGTAGAAGCGGTAATCTGCCTTGTAGCCGGATCAAACAACCAAACCCTGCGGTCAGTGCCCGAAAAAACCATGCTGTTAAACCCCTGAACAATTACGGTATCACCAGGTACAATCACCGTTTGTCTCATACGTGGATCCCTGTTTTTATGCGGCTGTGCAGCATCATAAAGAGGCGATTGATCAATCGTTCTGCCATCTGTACACTCAAATAAATCTACCAGAAACTGTGAAGGAAAATGGCTTGACTGACCTCCCTGATTGCGGGAACCCAACACCAGGTTGAGGTAGTTAAAAGAACCCCCATCTACATCTCCAAACGGATAGATGAACATGATCTCGCGATTCACATTCGACTCCTGACCTCCTTTACGGAAAAGGTTCTGGAAGGAAGGGTTCAAATTATATTGGTTGCTTGCAATGACCTCGTTGGTCAGGTTTACCACTTCGTTATACCGGCGATCAACCATAGCAATACGGGCAGCGGTACCAAGCGCTACGCCTTTGCTTACCCTGCCAAAATCGCGGGGTTGCCAATCTAGATTATTGGCAGCCTGACGTAAATCTGAAATCAGGAAATCAACAATTTGCCTGACCGGAGTGCGGGTCGCATTAAAAAAATCTGATTGCTCTAAAGGACCGGTAAAAAACGGCACATCGCCCCAATACACAATCAAATGCCAGTAGGCGGATGCCCGCAATACTTTTGCTTCAGCTTCTATACGGTTGTACTCTGCCGGAGTCATAACCCCTTGCGCCTTGCGCATATTAAAGATCAGGGTATTGGACCGTTGGATGACCTGATAAAAGGCACCCCACAGTTCGGTGACGGTCCCACTTGTGGGATTGTAGGCACCACTACCAATCGTTCCGTTTAAGCCTCTTTCGAGTCCCAACTCGGTATACAAATCCATTTTGGAATAATAGGGAGTGGGATTGCCAAAACCCGGGCTTACTGTACGTACCCCATAAGCATTGTAAACCCCGGTAAGGGCCTGATCAACCTGCGTGGCATTTTCATAAAAAGCCTCGGAGGTAATGGTATCGAGTGGCAGTCTGTCTAGATATTTATTACAGGAAACGGCCCCTACAGCGATGACCGAAATACCGAAAGCGATTAAATTATTTTTATAGTTCATAGCTTCAAATTTTTAATAATGGATCGTCCATTTGTTAATGCCCCATCATGCCCGAAAACAACCTTTGTTTCCTTTTTTTAAAACATGTATGGAGGCTTAAAATAATCATGACTTAAGATTGATCTTTATTATCAAAAGCGAACATTAACACCCGCAGTAAATGTGCGCATGATGGGATAAAACGCACCATTGGTATTAGATACTTCCGGATCAAAACCAGGCTCGTAATTCGACTTGGTAAATGCATTGACCACACTTACATAGAAACGGAATTGTTGCATTTTAGCAATATCGAGCAGCCTCTTAGAAAGATTATATCCAAGGGTAATATGCTTGATACGCCAAAAGGCACCATTGCGCAACCAGTAATCGGAACCAACATAGTTGCCATTACCACCGGAGTATAATCTTGGATATTTTCCATTGGGATTATCCGGTGTCCAGCGATCAAGCACCGGCTCTAAACCAGAGGCAATCCAGTTGCCCGCATTAAACGGTTCTACACCTACTCCGCTGATATAATTATCCCGCTTGCCTACACCATAAATAAAAGTGCTTAAATCAAAACTGCCGTAGCTTACCAATATATCCGTACTCCATTCGTACCGGGGGAAATTATTGCCCATCAATTCACGGTCAGCCGCATTAATTACGCCATCCTTATTTAAATCTACATATTTAATATCACCTGCTTCGGTAAGACGGGTACCATTAGAGGGAACCGAAAAGTCATCACCTACTTGATACAATCCGTTTGTTCGGTAAAGGTTATAGGAGTTAATTGGAAATCCTTCGCGGGCAATCAATCCTGCTGAGGTCACAATATCCTGTCCTCTTGTATTGGTCACAGTATTGGTTACATCAGAAAGGTTACCGGTAATCCGGTAGTTGAATTTTCCAATATTATCTTTCCAGGTGGCTGAAAATTCCCAACCCTTGTTTATCATAGATCCTGCATTGGTAGGAATAGTGGTTACGTTGCTCACAAAGCCCACATACAATGGATTGGGTACATTGATGATCATATCATCCACCCGCTTTTCGTAATAATCCATGGTAACACTTAATTTATTTTGCACCAATCCAAGGTCAATACCTATATCCATTTGGCGCGAGGTTTCCCAGCCAATACTTACATTCTGTACATTATTTAAGGAGAAACCACGGGTAAGCACATTATTAAAGTAATAAGCAGTTCCTGCATCGAGGGTGGAGGTAAAAGGATAGTTAGCTCCTACTTCCTGATTGCCTAAGGAACCATAAGAAGCCCTGAGCTTGGCGAAATTGACGAACTTAATATTATCAAAAAAGTTCTCCTTGCTCATTACCCAACCGGCACTTGCACCGGGAAAGAAACCCCGCTGATTATCGAATGCCTGACTAAACCGGGAGGTTCCATCGTAACGACCTGTGAATTCAAACAGGTATTTCTCATCATAAGAATAATTAAACCGACCAAAAAAACCAGCGACCGCATTTTCGCTTGCACCGCCACCTACCTGCGGTTGTTGCTGTCCGGTTGCAAGGTTCAGATAAGGCCTGTCCGGGTACTGCAATCCAAACCGGGTAGCAGATACGTTTTGGATAAAGTTATCTACTGCCTGAAAACCGCCCTGTACTTTAAATTTATGATTGAATCCAAGCCGGTAGTCATAGGTTAAGGAAGCAAAATATTGATTCGACTCGAATCGGTTATTGGAATAATTGATGGAGGAGTCGCCAATGGGAGCAACATAGTTCAAAGAACTTGTGATCGGGTTTGGGGTGTACACATCATAAGTCCTTCCCGGTCTTACACTTTGCGTATAGGAGGTTCTGTTGTTATAGGCCACATCCAATACAAGATCTTTGATGATTTCGGCACGTAGCCCAAACCGCATTGAAAGCGTAGGTGTTTCTGTGGTTTGGGTATTGGAGGCTTCGGCCATAGCAATCGGGTTGATGCTGTTGGACTGTCCTGCATCTCCGTATCTTCCTTCTTCAAATTTACCCGGGAAATTACGTGCCATGGTAATTCCACGCTGTATGATTTGGGTAGGTGCCATCCCTGCAGGCACTTTATTAGTAGCCCTTGTATAAAAGATGTCTGAAGTGAATTTAATTTTTTTGCTTATTTGGATATCCCCGTTCAAACGCAAATCCACTTTGCGGAAAGAGTTGTTTAAAACCAAACCCTGCTGATCAAGCAAGGTGCCGCTTGCAAGAAACGAGGCCTTATCGCCCCCTCCACTTACAATGATGTTGTGGTTTTGCATCAGGCCTGTATTTTGAAAAATCAAATCCTGCCAATCAGTATTGAACACGGTAAAATTATTGGGCGCTGTGGTTCTGTAAAGGTCAATGGTAGATTGTGCATAGGGCAACTGTGTGGAACCGGTATTGGCTACAGCTTCATTGTTCAAAACCATATTATCAATAGCCGATAAGGTTTTTGGCATATTGGTAGGCTGCTGAATGGTCATGAAACTATTATAAGAAACGGAAGTCTCACCCTTTTGTCCACGCTTGGTTTTTACTACGATAACCCCATTGGTAGCCCTCACTCCGTAAACAGCCGTTGAAGCTGCATCTTTCAAAATAGAGATGCTCTCAATAATGTTTGGATCTATATCATTCAGGCTGACCCCCTCTACGCCATCAACTACAATCAAGGGAGCACTGCTGCCGTTGATAGAACCAATCCCCCGGATATTGATTTGTCCACCATCGGCACCGGGCTGCCCCGAACCTTGCCGAACTGTAACACCGGGCGCAAGACCCTGCAGGGTCATACTTGCGTTAGAAGAAGGGCGTCTGATCAGTTCTTCTCCTTTTAGTACAGAAACCGCACTTGTAAGGTTGGCTCTTTTTTGAGAACCATATCCTACGATGACCACTTCGCCGAGGTTGGATTTGGTGGTAAGCAATACAATTTCTAATGGAAGGTCTCCTACGACAGCTTCCTGAGTGGCAAAACCAACTCCTGAAAACAAAAGCACTTTGCCTTTGTCAGCGTTCAAAGAAAATTCGCCCTTGGTATCGGTAACGGTACCGATACTTGTACCCTTAATCATAACAGAGATCCCCTCCGCCGGGGCGGCGCTTTCCGCATTGGTAACCCGACCGGTTACCTTATTTTGTTGGGCAAGAGCTATTAGCCCCGATCCAAGAATGATAGCCCATATGAGCAGTAACTTTTTCATAGCATTGTCTTTGGTTTATATTTAGAAATCAATATGTACTAAGCTTTTGTCATTTCAGCAAGGGTATTCGATACCTGAAAAAGGGCCCGGGGCACATGAAAACAACCTTTCCATTTTCCCCCTTTCAATGGCAGTAAAACTTCTCCCCTGCGGTTGAGATAACCATACCATTCCCCGAACTCTTCATCCCGAAAATGGCTCCATGTATATTTATGAACTTTTTGAAACCATGCAGCGCATCTTGCATCGCCGGTGTAGGCAAATCCTTTTGCCAGCGCAACCAGGGTCTCTAAATGCACCCACCACAATTTCTGATCCCACTCAAGCTGAAGCGGTGGATGTCCCTTTACATCCATAAAATAAAAAATCCCTCCAAACTCCTTATCCCATGCATATTCAAGGGTATTAAGCATGATTTCTTTTGCCTGTTCCACCAACTTTGGGTCTTGCATTCTTTTGCCAAGATCCATAATAAACCACATAGCTTCAATGGCATGACCGGGATTAAGCGACCTCCCTTCAAAGCTGTCGCTAAAACGCCCGTTTTCCTGCACATTTTCCAGCACATGCCCCAATTCGGGTTTGTAGAAAACCTCCATAACCTCCTGTACCAACTGAGGAATAAAAGCATCCACCCGCTCTTTGCCCAGGATATGCTCCAGCTCTAAAGCGAGGTTACACAGGATCATAGGCAAGCTGAAATTTCTTAATGACCTTGTTCCCGGATAAGCTTTGTTGTAAATCCCCTTCCAGTTATGTCGCCTTTGTATAATATTTTCAAAAGTATCGAGGGCAATTTTTCGCCAGGCTGCATTCGGTTGTATTTGGTCGAGTGCCGCAAAGGCCATCGTGGCAAAGCAATCGCTGAATATATTATAGGGTTGTACAAGCGGTTTACCATCGGCAGTGGTTGAAAAATACCAGTTACCCTGCGCATCCCGACCATGCTTTTGCATAAAACCGGCTCCGGATAAAGCCAGCTCCAACCAGGCCGGATTGGGGGCTACATGCTTATACATATGGCTAAAGCACCAAACCTGCCTGCCTTGCAACCACATAAACTTATCGGTATCAAAGACTTTTCCCTCCCGATCGAGACAGGTAAAAAAGCCCCCATTTACCCGATCAGGGCTATTTTGAAGCCAAAAGGGTAAAATATGATCCACCAACTCGTTGCGATAGATGGCAATATATTTTTCTAAATCAGTATTGGTAGAAATCAAAGTAGCCGGGGCATTCATCATAAACCCACTTAATAATAAAAAAATTAAAATAGATTGTAAAAATGATATTAATTTTTTAACTAAACAAACTTTTTTAATTTTTTTATTTAGATAAACCGAACTTTTTCTCCCCTTATATTAAAATATAATGGGAGGCATTGGCATAGAAAAGGAAACAGAAAAACAAAAAGCGACTTTGGCATGGTAAAATGCACAAAGTCGCTTTTGACCCTAAGAGAGAGGTACTATTTCGGAGAATCCTCTCTTTTCGCAGTTCAATGTAATTTTTATTACAGCTGAAAAAGGAAGTATTGCATGAATAGGTCTTTACTGTCCCTGTGCACGGCTGTACCCCTTCTTTTCGCCCCACATATTCAGCAGTTCAAGCGAACAGATTTTAAAATCGCCACTGAGGCTCACGTACAATCCTATCACATCCTGCTGATGGAGCGGTATCATTTGAATGCTTTCGAAACGTACCCGGTACTGATTGATGAGGTTGGTAAACTTGCTACCCGTTGGCCATACCTGCGTACCCCGGTTGCTGATCGTAACCAAATCAAACTTTACACCACCATGACGTTTGCACTTATCAGCAATAAAATCGGGTTGCTCATCACTTTCAATAAACATATCCACCCCAACAATTTTATCCTCCCCTTCTTCCACACTCACCATCATGGCATTGGATTCAAGCGCCATGACCGTACAGGTATTCGGCGTATCCATTTGTAGTGGTTTTGGATTTTTCTCCGGTTGTTTGCCAAAATTATTGATAACCGCATTGGCATAAGTCATTGTATCCACAGCAGGTATAGACTTATCGCCAAAATCTCCCGTATGTGTACCGTTTTCAAGCGTATAGAGCAATGCATTTTCGATATTGGCTGCGCTTTCAAGCAGTCCGAGGTGCTGGAGCATGCCTATACCGCTAAGCAAAAGGGCCGTGGGATTGGCAAGATTTTTACCGGCAATATCGGGTGCCGTACCATGAACCGCTTCAAAAATGCTGATATGATCCCCGATATTGGCACTTGGAGCAAATCCGAGGCCTCCCACAAGACCGGCGCAAAGGTCGCTCACAATATCTCCTTGTAAATTGGTCAATACCACTACATCAAACAGATCAGGGCGGGTAACGAGCTTCATACACAGGTCATCTACAATTACATCGTCCGCATTCAGATCGGGATAGTTTTTAGCCACTTCGTAAAAGCATTCTAAAAACAACCCGTCAGTTATCTTCATAATATTGGCCTTATGGCCACAAGTAATGCGCCGGGCACCTTTTTGCTGTGCCATCTGAAAGGCATAGTTGATTACCTGAAGACTACCGGGCCGGGTAATAAAACGCCGGCTAAGCGCCACATCGTGGGTTAGCATATGCTCAATACCACCGTAGGTATCCTCAATATTTTCGCGAACTACAGTTACATCAATCGGGATTCCCGCTTTGCTGAAGACCGTATCCACCCCGTTGAGGGTTTGAAAAGTTCGTTTGTTGGCATAGGTATTCCAAGTTTTACGGGCAGTAACATTGATACTTTTTACGCCCTTCCCTTTGGGTGTTTCCATCGGGCCCTTAAACAAAATACCGAGTTTTTCAATCGTTTCTTTTGCCTGCGGAGTCATACCGGTCCCATACCCCTGATCAAAAACCCATTTGCCCATATCTACTACTTCATACTCAAGCGGAACCTTTGCTTCCTGAAAAATATGGAGAACGGCATCCATAATTTCCGGTCCAATACCATCACCTTTTGCTACAGCAATTTTAATCATATTCGTTGTTTTATTGATATTTCTAAGGGAAAAGCTCTTGCAAAAGTAAGGCTGAGCGGGCAGAGGACTTCGTCTTTTCCTCAAAAACCGGGGATTTAGTGGAATTTTCGCATTTGTGATTTATCACGCAGCTTCTATTACACTTTATGACTTATATTCGTAAACATTCACATCACACAATCGTTTTATACTATTATGCATTCGCTTATTACAAAAGGCGTTGAGATTACCGTAGAGACCTACTATCAGCCGGATTACAGCCAGCCTTTCCAGCATGAATATATGTTTGCTTACCGGATTTCGCTCGAAAACCACAATCCGTTTACCATTCAATTGCTTCGCAGGCAATGGTATATTTTTGATAGCAACGGAGACCGCAGGGAAGTGGAGGGCGAAGGGGTGGTAGGACAGCAGCCTGTACTGAAAGCCGGCGAATCTTTTCAATATGTAAGTGGGTGTAACCTGAAAAGCGAAATGGGTAAAATGTGGGGATTTTACACCTTGCTCAATACGTTCAATCAGGAAGCATTCAAAGCCGATATCCCGGCATTTGAAATGGTAGCTCCTATGAAATTATCCTGAAGGTTGCTGAAAAGCTTCCCTTCAGGCCACTTAATTTTTGCGAAACCTACTTTTATTTAGGTTTATAACCACTAGCCTGAAAAAGTTTTGAAGCCGGCATTGCCATTAGTTCACTTATCCCGAGCTCCTCATTTTTTTCCATAAAAGCTTTTACAATCTCCCATCCAACAAACAAACCAATGTACCCCGGAGCGTTTTCGCCAAGTTCGGGTGTCTTTGGACCGTCTTTAATGTAAGATTGGTTAAAGGCCGGATCGATACTGAAAAGCAGATCATTTTTCACAAAAAACTGCCAGATCAACGCTTCATTTTCTTTGGAACCCTGTAATTGAGCACCCGAAAACCCAATCAATAACGAGTCTTCGACTTCTGGCAAAACCTTTTGCAACAAATAGAGTCTTTTGCCTTTTTCCACCATTTCTTCTACCAATGGCTTTCCGGAAGCATTGTAGGGAAACAAGTCTTCTATAATATTTTTAACTCCATTTACCACCATGGTTTGGGAGGTAAAACGGCGAACCTGATACTGATACAGCATCCCCGAACTAAGGCCGCCATCATAAACCGGATCGTTGGCACCCAAATGAAACTGCAAGGCAACCCCTACCCCGTTGGCAGTACGCACATCCCCATAATCCCCTATCGAAAAACTCTCATATGCATCCATGGGACCAATAAAACCCGTAATTACAAATGGGGAGTCCGGTTGGTAGGCCGGTACAAGGTAATGTAACCATTGCAACGCTGTTTTCATATCGGCAGCCATGGAAGGAAGCGCTTTCCTTGCCATGTCCTGTGCCTGATTGTACACCGGCCGGTAACTTTCTAAAAAAGCTTTGATGGCATCGGCAGCCAAGGGGTCTGCGGGGTTTATTCCAAGAATGGCCGTTAAGTAAGCAGGAAAAAAGACCGGATATTTACCGGCAAGTCGGGTAAGTTCTTCGCCCAGTTGTGTAGTGTCGATGGTAAAAAAATCCTGATCGAACCGGGAAATTTCGATAGTAACAGGAATAGCTGCCGACTCCGGCAAAACAGCCTTTTCAGGCTTACAGGCCGTTAATATCAGGAACCCTGAAAAAGTAAAACAGAGAAGAAGACGATTGAAACTCATGACCACAAATGTATACGGAAGGATCTTACCCTTCTTGCTAAAAACTGCATAAGATTAAAAAGTTATAACCAGATGATCTTCTCCTGCTGATGAAACCAGGCCACATACTGATCGCGGTAAATCTTTTCCACTTCATTCCGCTTCACTTTCAGGGAGGGCGTCATTAAACCATTTTCGATGGTCCAGGGCTCCTGCATCACTACCATTTTTTCCAATCTTTCATGATGTTCTAATTGTGGATTGATGCGTTTTACAATTTTCAACAGGTGGACACCCACCGCTTCCCGATCCTTAGGGGGTACGGATTTTGCCAAAACAACCAAGCCAATAGGCTGAGGAATTCCCATGCCTACTACGCATGCCTGTTCAATATCATTGTCATCGGCAAGCCTCATTTCAATAGGGGCCGGGGCAATATATTTGCCCTTATCCGTTTTAAAAAGATCTTTGGTACGACCGGTTATGGTCAGGTATCCTTCCGCATCCCTTGAACCTTCGTCACCGGTTCGTAAATAGCCATCCTCTGTAAACAGCTCCTTTGTTTGTTCGGGCTCGCGGAAATAGCCGGCTGTCAGCCCATCGCTTTTTAATTGAATCTCTCCATCATCGGAAATCCGCACCTGTAAACCGGGTAGCGGTCTGCCTACGGTTCCCATTTTATTGTGACCGGTCAGATTGAAATGGCCAAAAACACAGTCCTCGGTCATACCATAGGCCTGCAAAATTTCAATCCCTATTTTTTTATACCAAAGCATCATATCCACTGAAATAGGGGCTGCTCCGGAAAAAATGAGCCGGGCTTTGGACAAACCCATTCCTTTTTTGATCTTGTTTTTAACGAGCGAACGGATAATGGGAATTTTCAGCAGCTTGTCGAGTTTTTGATCCGGGAGCTTTTCATTTACTTTTTCCCGGAATTTAGCCCAGATACGGGGTACCGCAAAAAACAAATCGGGCTGTATGGCACTCAGATCGGATCCAAACCGCTCCAGCGAGTGCGAAAAATGTAAGGTTCCTCCGTACAAAATGGTCCCGCATTCAATGCCAATACGCTCAGCAATATGGCTCAGGGGTAAATAAGAGAAGGTTTTCACATTTTGAGGAATCCCTACATGGCTGATGGCCTCCATAGTGGCATCAAGACTTTTTACAGTATGCATGACTCCTTTGGGCTTACCGGTAGTGCCGGATGTATAAATAATGGTAAGCAGGGTATCGGGTGCATCCGGGTTTTCAATGGTAGCAACCGGCTCATACTTTTTAAGGAGATTTTCCCAAAGCAAAGATTCATCATGACCATACGCTCCCATGTAAATAGTTGGGACATCGGGTAGTAAACCTGCGGATTGTTCTTCGAAGTAATCGAGTTTACCAACGATGACCGCCTTGCTGCCACTATGTTCAAGCAACATCCGGATACTTGGAGCAGTTATTGTGGCATACAACGGAACGGAAACAAATCCCCCGAATAACATAGCCAAATCGGCGAGGACCCATTCGGCACAATTTTTACTGAGCAGTGCCACCCGGTCACCTTTCTGTAAACCCAAGGCCTGAAGAGCAGCCGTTATTCTTCTGGCTTCGAGCCCTGCCTGCTTCCAGGTCCAGGTTCGCTCCCCGCTTTCCATGGGCTGATGAAGAAATAAGGCATCAGGCTGATGCTGCTCGTATTTTAAAAAAGCACTTATTATAGATGACATAGCAAACCGTTTGGGATAAAAGTAACGTACATTAAGAGCATAGACAAATTCAATTAGAGACTCAAACTGTTCTTACTTCCTCATGTAAACAGATTCCATTTAGATAACCATTTTGTTATTAGTTTTGAATGATGAAAATAGCCATTGCACAACAGAATTATCATATAGGTAACTTTGATCTTAATACAGAAAAAATTATTTCAGCTATCCGACAGGCCAAATCCGATGGGGCTGATTTGATTGTATTCAGCGAAATGAGCATTTGCGGTTATCCTGCCCGTGATTTTTTAGAATTTGATGATTTTATTTTTCGATGCCGGAAAGCCATCGATGAAATTGCACTCGAAGCCGATACGATTGGGGTTTTAGTAGGAGCTCCCGAAAAAAACCCAGTGGTGGAGGGGAAAGATCTTTTTAACAGTGCCTTTTTTCTGTATGAAAAAAAAATACAAACCATTATTCATAAAACATTACTCCCCACCTACGATGTATTTGACGAATACCGGTACTTTGAGCCTGCCTGGGAATGGCAGGTTGTCCATTTTAAGGGTAAAAAACTTGCGGTAACCATTTGCGAGGACATCTGGAATTTGGGCGATAACCCCCTCTACCGCATTTGCCCGATGGATAAACTGATGGAACAGGAGCCGGATTTGATGATTAATTTGAGTGCTTCTCCATTCGATTATACCCATGATGAAGACCGTAAATCGGTGATACGGGCCAACGTATTGAAATATGGCTTGCCCATGTTTTATTGCAATGCGGTGGGCAGTCAAACCGAAATCGTTTTTGACGGAGGTTCTTTTGTATTTGATAAGGATGCGAATATTTGTGGAGAAATTCCCTTGTTTGAAGAAGGGGTACGGACCTATGAGGTTACAGAAGATGGCCGCATTAACTCGCCGGTTCTTGAACCCGTAGACCATTTACCAACGCATGATTTCAACCCCGCCGACCTGGATGCTGAACTAAATATTCATCAGATTTATGAAGCCCTTGTAATGGGGATTCGGGATTATTTTGGAAAATTAGGTTTTAAAGAAGCGATAGTAGCTAGCAGCGGGGGTATTGACAGCGCCGTTACACTGGCTCTGGCTGTGGCGGCATTGGGTGCTGATAATGTGCGTGCCGTTTTAATGCCTTCTCAGTTCAGCACCGGTCATTCGGTGGAAGATGCCGTTGCCCTGAGTAAAAATC
>JBGSNV010000128.1:0-4965 GCA_041739485.1 Chitinophagaceae bacterium | reverse complement strand
CATTTTACCTGCATGGATGTATCATGCACAAGTGCCTCCGCCCAATCATAAGTTTGATCCTTCGATACCGGGTATTGGTTGGGTCGATCTCGTTTTTCCCTTTTTTCTTTTTAGCATGGGAGCAGCAATACCACTGGCGCTCCATAAATACACTGAAACTAAAAATGGTTGGATGTTGGTATGGAAAACCGCACTGCGACGCTGGATTTTGTTAACCTGGTTCGCCTTGTTTTTGTATCACATGCGTGCCTGGGTGATTTCAGAAACACCCGAAGCGAAAGATCATCTGTTATCAATCTGCGGTTTTCTGATATTATTTATGGCCTTATATCGTCCTCCCGGGGGCAAACGTACCCTTGTTTTCCGGGTATTGGAATGGGTTGGATTCGGATTGAGTATTTTACTGCTTTGGATATTGCCTTTTAAAGACGGCATGGGATTTCAATGGAACAAAAGCGATATCATCATCATTGTGCTCGGTAATATGGCATTTTTTGGCACCCTGATCTGGTGGTATACCCGCAATAATCCATGGCTACTGGTTGGCATACTGCCTTTTATAATGGGTATTTTTCTGGCTTCCTCCCAACCCGGATCGTGGAATGAAACGGTGTATAACTGGTCACCAATCCCATGGATGTATACATTTTACTATCTGAAATACTTATTTATTCTGATACCGGGCATTTTTGCCGGAGTATGGATGCGACAGGAGAGCAAAAACATCACCGATTCCTATGCCAATCAATGGTTGCCTCTGATATGCGGTGTCCTGCTTGTTAGCAATGTGGTATTGTTGTTTTCCCGGGAGCTTTTATTAAACGGCGCAATCAGCATCGCCGGGAGTATTTTGTTGGTGCAAATGGCTAGGAAAACCACCGATAACCGGGCAAAAAAAATGGTACAAGCTGGCGTTTACCTCCTGTTGCTTGGACTTTGTTTTGAGGCCTATGAAGGGGGCGTTAAAAAGGATCCAAGCTCTTACTCGTATTATTTCATTACAGCAGGGCTTGCCTTTTTTATGCTGATGGCTTTAAGCGGGCTCGAAATGCTGAATGCTACTAAAAAATCGGTAGGCTATCTGGCAAGCAACGGACGCAATCCCATGGTTGCCTATGTAGCGGGAAACCTGTTGCTAACACCGCTGCTGCATTTGAGTGGATTGATTTTTTATTTCAATCAACTCAATGGAAACCCATGGACCGGCTTTTTAAAAGGACTCTTGTTTACCGGAGTCGTTTCGTTGCTCACCTGGTTTTTTACAGTAAAAAAATGGTATTGGCGCACCTGAATGAAGCCATACATTCCGGTAGAAAATGGATTATGTTTGAATATCTAAAAAATAGCAATTAAGAAAAACAGCATGGAAACAATGGTAAAAGCGCGTGTGGCAAAAAGGCATCCTGCCACCTGGATTCCCACTACCTGGTTTGCAATGGGGCTTCCCTTTGTAGCGTTGGCAGCTTCGAGTGCTATTATGTATAAAAACATGGGCATCAGTGATTCGCAGATTGCCTTCTGGACCTCGTTGATCATGTTGCCGTGGACGATCAAACCCTTGTGGGGTCCCTTTTTGGAAATGTTCAAAACCAAGAAATTCTTTGTATTTACCACACAGATACTAACCGGCAGTTTATTCGGGTTGGTAGCAATTGCCCTGCATGCATCGCATTTTTTTAGTATCAGCATTGCTATCCTTGCCATCATTGCTTTTAGTGGAGCAACCCATGATATTGCCGCAGATGGCATTTATCTGAACGAACTCGACGAAACACAGCAGGCTAAATATGTGGGTTGGCAGGGTGCCTTTTACAATATTGCCAAAGTAATGTCGGGGGGAGCCTTGGTATATGTTGCAGGCGAGCTCGAAAAAGTATATGGGATTGCAGGTGCCTGGTCGATTGTGATGGTACTGTACGCAATTATTATGATTGCCCTTGGGATTTATAATATGCGGATGCTGCCCGAAGGTGGAAAATCCACCGCCGTGCACAGCACCCGGGAAGCAATGGATACCCTGAAAGATGTACTGATCAGTTTTTTTAAGAAAAAAAATATCTGGTACGGACTTGCATTCATTGTATTGTACCGGTTTGCAGAAGGACAGGCGATTAAAATCACTCCGTTGTTTTTTAAAGCCGCCCGCAGCGAAGGCGGACTCGGACTCACCACTTCTCAAATCGGTTTGCTATACGGGGTGTTCGGAGCAGTGGCCTTTGTTTTAGGATCTTTGAGTTCAGGCTATTATGTAAGCAAAAGGGGATTGACCCGAAAAACATTGATGATTCTTTGTTCGTTTTTCAATCTGCCATTTATGGCCTATGCCTACCTTGCCTGGGCAGTACCCGAAAATCTGGCTGTAATTTCTACGGCAGTCGCTATTGAATATTTTGGTTACGGTTTCGGATTTGTCGGGTTGATTCTTTTCATTATGCAGAATATTGCACCGGGTCCTTACAAAATGGCACATTATGCATTTGGGAGCGGATTGATGAATTTGGGCTTTATGATTCCCTCGATGATCAGCGGATTTTTAAGTGATTATCTGGGATACAAGGAATTTTTTATCTGGGTACTTATAGCGACGATCCCGGCATTTCTAATCACAGCTTTTGTACCACTCGCAAAGCCGGGTGAACCAATTACCGAAACTGAAAACGAACCCATTTTTTAAAAAAGAACCATGATGAAAAAACTCATTTATACGATACTTGTGCTGCTACCGGCTATGTGCGTAAAGGCGCAAACCGTTGTAGATTCGAGTTTTCGTTTTTATTACTACGACCAAAAGCTCAGTATGTTTCGTGACAATACCACCGTATATGCAGATGGTGTATTTACCGGCGACAGCATCACTGACGGGGGCGAATGGGCTGAATTTTTTCCCGGTAAAAGGGTTCTAAACCGGGGCATCAGCGCCGATAACACGTTTGGCTTACTAAACCGGGTAGATGAATTGATTGCCCGGCAACCTAAACATTTATTTATCCTCATTGGCATCAATGATCTCGCAAAGAACACCCCTCCGGAAATCATCCTCAACAATCTGAAAAAAGTAGTAGATCGCGTACAAAGCGGCAGTCCGAAGACCGTTATTGTTTTGCAAACGGTATTACCGACCAACGAAGCGTTTTCCGATTTTCCCAAACACCAACATAAAACAAAGGAAATCGCTTTGGTAAACGCCGGTATGGCAAGGCTTGCTGCTAGCGCCGGAACTGAACTACTCGATCTGCACGCAGCTTTTACAGATGCAAACGGGCAACTCGATGCACGGTATACCAATGACGGCCTGCATCTGATGGGCGCAGGTTATCAGCTATGGATAAAACTTATTAAAGAAAAAATGGAATGGTAATACATAATTTACTGCCGATCACCGGCACTTTTATTGATGAGATCAGCCATGATATACCTCATCAAAACTGGGGTGCAGCAGAATGGGCCAAAGATTTTGCCCATATGAAAGCCATGGGAATTGACACCGTAATTCTGATCAGAAGTGGTTACCGGCGTTTCCTCACCTACCCTTCGGGTTATCTGCAAAAACAGGGATGCTATGCTCCACCAACAGACCTTGTTTCCTTATTTCTGGATCTTGCCGGGCAAAACGGTATGGCATTTTATTTCGGGCTTTACGACAGCGGCAAGTATTGGGACACTGGGGATATGCAGCATGAAACCGAAGCCAACCGGTTTGTGATTGACGAAGTATGGGATCGCTATGGTCACCACGCTGCCTTCAAAGGCTGGTATCTGAGTATGGAAATCAGCCGCAAGACCAAGGGAGCGATTGAATCCTTTGCTACCCTCGGACAACAATGTAAGGAAAAGAACCCGGCATTGACCACACTGATTTCGCCATGGATAGATGGAAAAAAAGCGGTGATGGCAAAAGACGCCACAATCTCCAAATCAGACGCTGTAAGTCTGCAGCAACATGAGCAGGAATGGGGGGAAATCTTTTCCGGGATTCATCAGGTGGTAGATGCCGTTGCCTTTCAGGATGGACATATTGACTACCATGAGCTCACTGATTTTTTTGAAGTAAATAAAAAACTGGCGGACCAATACGACATCCGTTGCTGGACGAATGCCGAAAGTTTTGACCGGGATATGCCTATTAAATTTTTACCGATAAAATGGGAAAAACTACAGATGAAACTGCGGGCAGCAAAACAGGCAGGTTACGAAAAAGGCATCACTTTCGAGTTCAGTCATTTTATGAGTCCACAAAGTATGTATGGCAGCGCAGCGCATTTATACAACCGTTATCTGGAACAGATTAAGCATTAAAATAAAAGCATATGAAGGCTTATTCTTCGCTTTATAAAAATGAATTACTGCAAGGAATCATTCCTTTTTGGCAAAAGCATTCACCCGATTACGATCATGGCGGCTATTTTACCTGCCTGGATCAATATGGAAACGTCTTTGACCGGGACAAATTCATTTGGTTACAGGGAAGACAGGTTTGGACATTTAGCATGCTTTACGACAAACTGGAGCCCAACGAATCGTGGAAAGAAATGGCACTACTTGGCGCAGATTTTCTGGAAAAATACGGAAGAGATCGCTCGGGTAACTGGTACTTTTCCTTGACGTCAAATGGGGAGCCGTTGGTACAACCATATAATATCTTCAGCGATTGTTTTGCAGCAATGGGCTTTGCTGCGCTGTATAAAATAACCGGAGAGCAAAAGCATGGGGATATCGCACTCTCGACTTTTGAAAATATTTTGAAAAAACAGGACAACAGCAAAGGTATTTACAATAAAGCCTATCCGGGTACAAGACCGCTACGTAATTTTTCATTGCCGATGATTCTCTGCAATCTTTCGCTGGAAATGGAACATATCCTTGGCAGCGAACAGGTAGAACGTTTGGCCCGGCAGGTAATCCACGATGTTATGGAGGTTTTTTACCATAAAGAAAGCGGACTGATATTGGAAAATGTAGGCTCTG
>JBGSNV010000118.1:0-4518 GCA_041739485.1 Chitinophagaceae bacterium | reverse complement strand
ATCCCCGGTTTTAATATCTTTAAAACCAACAGCAGCACCAATATCACCGGCTTCAATAAAGTCGATTGGATTTTGTTTGTTGGCAAACATTTTCATAATCCGGCTAATACGCTCTTTTTTACCACTTCGTACATTCAGTACATAGCTACCCGCATCGAGGTGGCCACTATAACACCGGAAGAAAGCCAATCGGCCAACAAACGGGTCAGTCAGTCATGATTTTGAAAGCCAAAGCTGCGAAAGGCGCTTTTGCATTTGCCTGACGGGAGATTTCCGCACCGGTATCAGGATCCAATCCTTTTGTATCCGGAATATCAATCGGGCTAGGCAGGTAACGGCAAACACCATCAAGGGCAGTTTGTACCCCTTTATTCTTGAAGGAGCTACCACACATCATCGGAACAATACTCAGATCGATGGTTGCTTTCCGAATGGCTTCATGAATTTCGTCTTCGGTAATCGTATCCGGATTATCGAAAAACTTTTCCATCAGGTTATCGTCGTATTCGGCAACAGCTTCCACCAATTGTGCACGCCACAATTCGGCTTCTTCCTGCATATCAGCCGGAATATCAATCAGTTCGTAAGTCATACCTTCCGTTAAAGGATCCCAAATGATTCCCTTCATACGAATAAGATCAACCACCCCTGTAAAATCATCTTCGGCGCCAATTGGCAACTGAAGCGGAACTGCTTTGCTTCCGAGCATTTCACGAACCTGATTTACAACCATAAGGAAGTCGGCACCGGAACGATCCATTTTATTTACAAACCCAATACGGGGAACCCCATATCGGTTAGCCTGACGCCATACCGTCTCAGATTGAGGCTCAACACCATCCACCGCAGAGAAAAGAGCAATCAAACCATCCAATACACGCATACTACGCTCTACTTCTACCGTAAAATCCACGTGTCCCGGAGTATCGATGATATTGAAAGAATATTCTTTGGTATCGGGAGTAACGGTTCCTCTGTCTGTAGGGAAACTCCACTTACAACTAACCGCTGCAGAAGTAATGGTGATACCTCTTTCTTTCTCTTGCTCCATCCAGTCGGTGGTAGCAGCACCATCATGTACTTCACCAATGCGGTGAATCATACCCGTATAACGCAGGATGCGTTCGGTTGTGGTGGTCTTGCCCGCATCAATGTGCGCAGCAATGCCAAAATTCCTTTGATACTTCAGGTCGGCCATAACAATTTATATTGGTAATAATAATTTACAAAATACCTAAAACAGCGGAAAACCCCTGTTTTTTAGGGCGCAAAGGTACAGGATTGCGGTATACAATCTGCAAATCCTGATAAAGAAAATGTAAAACCGTGTGAAATTCTCTTACAACCCGGTAATCAGGCAGCTGATGAACTTGTAGCCTTGCTTTGAGAAAGCAGGCGATGAGCTCCAAAAAATACAGTACTGAATACTGCCATCGTCATCATAGAATAGCCGTAGAAAGGCAATCCGTCAGCATAACACTGCACCAATCCTGAAAAGGTTTTGGACCTGTGATAACCTCCACCACTTACCCAAACAGCAAAGTTTGAGATTAAAAAGAAGAAAGTGGGCGCAGCTATTACTCCGGTCAAAATGCTTGATAACTTATTTTTATTTACAAAAAAACCAATAACTACTAACGAACTGATAAAGGCATAATTGAGTAATTGTCCGCCGTAAAAACCAGGATAAGCGGACTGACCGGTTGCATAAAGGATCTGCATCAGACCATCGCTCAGCAACATACTGAAGATAGGTAATGCGAAGGCCCATTTCCGGTCCCGGATGATGCTACCTGCAAAAAGAGCCATAGCCAGCTGAGGACCTCCCAGCCAAACCGGACGGGATTCAAAAGGCAATGCCCTGTATAGTGCACTGATAACGATCATAAGTATAAATACGGTGAGAAGTTGGCTATTGCGTTTCATGGATATCCTTAATACTTTTGTGCAAAGAAAAGGCAAAGCAGGTGAAATGGGGGCATTCCCTTGTATTATTTAACCGCTTGCAGGTAAAAAACATTCCACAAATGTGCAAATACAGGGTTTTATACCATGTTTTAGGGGTAGATTTAAAAAATAAACCTGTGGTTAATGGCAGAACACAATGATACCGGGAGAACGGGGGAAATGCTTGCAGCTGCCTATCTTGAGGCTAGAGGGTTTGTATTGCTTTATACCAATTGGAAATCAGGGCGTTGTGAAATTGATCTGATTATGTCAAAATCAGATACCCTGCATTTTGTAGAAGTCAAAACCGCCTCCGGGAAAAACCCCGGATTCCCCGAACGGCGGGTCAATGTAGCCAAAATGCAAAAACTTCGCCGTGCCGCGGAGGCTTTTTTGGAAAATTATCCGCAATGGAAATTCATTCAATTCGATATCCTCAGCGTGGTTTTGCATGATGCTGAAAAAGAGGATTATTTTCTTATTGAAGACATTGGATAATGTTGAAAAATATGCTCCGGAATCAGCTATGATGGTATTTTTCGCCCCGTATGATCGTGCACGCCCGGTATACCTGTTCCGCAAGCATCAGCCTTACTAATTGGTGTGGGAAAACGAGTTTGGATAATTGCCAAACCAAATCTGCTCTTTGGCGCAATGCATCATTGACACCAAAAGCGCCCCCAATCACAAAGTGTATCTTTCGTGCACCGTTTACCCCCCTTTCTGCAATCAGTGAAGCAAGGCTGGGAGAGTCTATCATTTTGCCCCGCTCGTCCAATAAAATTACATAATCCACCGGATCGAGGGTATCCATCAGGGTTTTACTTTCTGTATCCCGGAGAGTAATCTCATCCATAACAGCTGCCTGTTTGGGCGGGGAAATGATTTTCCATTCACAAGGATAGTATCGGTTGATGCGGCCGCAAAACTGCTCTATCCCTTCTTTTACATACGAATCGTGTTTTCCCCCTACAGACCAGAATATGAACTTCATCCGGCTAATGTAATCACAACTTCAGAACTTAATACATTGCTATTTTTTTGTTTATGGTATGGTTGGGCAAAGGCAAACAATTACTTTCGCATCTTTATCAACAAAATAGAAGCATGAAGCAGACGCAATCGATTGCCATTGGTATTCTGGCTGTAGCCGTTATAGCCTTATTTGTTTTACATTTCACAGGGGGGGGCAAAAAACCGTCAGACAATCCTGCCATAATGGATGCTTCAGGAAAAGTGCTATTGGATAATGCAGGAAGCATTGCTTATTTTGAGATGGATTCTATCGAAAGGAAATATGAATATATCAAAGAAATTCAGGAGAAATTGAAGGCGAAAGAGCAGGCCATTCAAAACGAAATGCAGAGTAGCAAAAACAGTTATCTTGGCCGTATAAAGCAATTGCAGGATAAGGCTCCTTCCATGAGTCAGGCAGAAGGCGAAGCGGCACAGGCTGAAATCAATCAGATGGAACGTAATCTGCAACAAAAAGATGCTAAACTTGCTCAGGATTTGCAGGAACAACAATTTTTAATGATGCAGGACATCAATAAGCGCATTGAAGATTATCTTGGAGAATTCAACAAGGACAAGAAATTTACTTATATCATCAGCCGTCAGTCAGGAGATTTTATTTATTTCCGGGATACTTCTATGAATATTACCGAAGAACTGATTAAAGGATTAAACGAGCTATACAATAAGGACAAGAATAATAAATCCCCGAAATAATACCAGGTTTCTATCCAGGGAATATTTACATAAATGCTCCTGCAAGAATTAATTTCCCTCAGGGAAGATTGTTTTCGGCAGGAGTTTTTTTGCGGATAATAAAAAGAGCCTCTTCAGGTTTCGTTCCAAACAATTGATCGAAATCCTTCCGGTAGCTGATGCTTGCACCCGCCCGGTTTCTCCGTCCGGCAATATCAAGGTTATCCCTTTTAAAAATAATAGCCCGGAGTCTTCGGTTGGAAGTAAGAATGAACTCCACACTAACATCCGGTAAAAACTGAAAACCGGTTGCAGCGGTATTGCGGACGTTCAGGTCGAAATCGCTTCCAAGATTGACCACCACCCGGTTGTTGAAATACGATTTGTTGAGGTTGAAATTTACATTTACCCGATCGTACTGATTAAAGGCATTGACGTTTCCAAGCGTTTGGCTGCTGTTGTAAAAATTAGTGCTCAGATCAACTTTCAGGCTTTGATCGCGGGTAATATCGTGGATGATTCCGGTAAGAATTTTGCCCATTTCGCGGCTCACCAGTTCGCTGATTGTATTTACAGCAAGGTCGGCACCGGGATTTCGCTGACTTCCGCCCTGCTGATAAGGGGCAAAGGATCGAAAAACAATCAGGTAGGTAACTTGTCTCAGTTTTTCGCTTTCATCGGTACGTATGCGCTGCAGCATACTCAGAGCACTCACATTATTACGCATTACACTTCCCGGCGGGAATTCAATATCCGATTCAATGTCGGGTTTGCTTAAAGGGCCTCTTAGCCTTGCATTTATATATACATCTCCTTTGTAATTGCGTGCATTCTGATCGAGGATGCTGTTGCTGCCTTCAT
>JBGSNV010000101.1:0-3552 GCA_041739485.1 Chitinophagaceae bacterium | reverse complement strand
AAGGTCATTAATTCGTTCAACTTCACTAGGCCAAGAGGGTGGCTAGTCATACATGGCCGTTTGAAATAGTACTCCCCTTCGCAATTGTCTGGAATTTCTGGTCTACAACTCACCAATAACAAGAGAAAGCAAAACACAGTTTGTAAGCTTTTCATAAGACTATGGCTTGTAATATTAAGGGAATAAATACCAATTGAATACATCGTTTATTTGGATAGATTGCGATGCATTTGTTTGTGTAAGGTTAGTGCGCCATTCCCAAAACTCATCGGGAGATGATATAAATCCCGACTTTCCAAGGCCCGCTTTCGAAATATTTTCCCAAGAAATATTTTGAACTGTTTCCAATTTAGTTGAGGGGGGATTAATGTTGTCATTTTGTGGGTCATACAAGTCATAAAATAAACCAGACATAGGAATGGTACTCATTTTGTCAGCCACTACATCTGAACGCCATGTTTCAATATAAATAAGATTTGAACTTACCACTGTTGTTGATTTTATTTCATTGAAATTTTGATCCAGTACATCATCTGAAAGTACACCATATTTTCTATCTGTTAAAAAATGTGCGTATGCTTCAGAATAACCGTTGTACATGTCGAATAATTCTTTGTCAGAGGCATCAAGTAAAGTGCTTATTGATTGATAAAGGCTAAGGCTTGCTGAGCCAATTGAAGCGAGTGTCATTCCAAGATCCGAAAACCACTCGTCATTAAAATAACCAGGTTCAACAAAGTTTAATTCAATCGGTAAATAGTTTTTTGCAGTTTTATGCCAGCTATAACCAGCTAATATACCGCTTATTATTTTTCCATTCTTTTTAAGATATGCTTTCCAGTCAGTCTTATTTGCCCGCTCTTTTAACAGTCCTGCAATAGTGAATGCCTCGTAGAATTTTTGGCTTACTTCACTACTGCTTAAATTTAAATTAGGAGTATTATAATAGTATATAGCATCCGGAATTGAGCCTTGGAAGACCAATGTTAACAGTGACTGAACAGCAGTTGAGGTGTATACTGCTGTTGAAACCACATCGACTGTATTTGCCGATGCATATGCTTTTGCAGCATATAGTACTAATTTTCCAATATCATAAACGTCGCTCCAGGTGAAGCCTTTATTAATATAAGCAAGCATAGGAGTTTCAAGATAAGCCCCTCTTGCTGAAGGCGTTCCACCCGTAGCTAAATATAATTGAAAGCGATGGCCACCACTTGCTCTACCCAATAGGGGCTTTACATTGTCTATGTTTCCTTGAGCAATTTGATGTTTTCTGCTGTTTATGGCCGTGGCAGCCAACCAAGTCATGAAAGTATTGGTAAATCGATTTTTTCCATTTGCTGTACCAAATAAGGGTTCGCTTGCTACTCCTCCATCCGTTCTATATAAAACATGGTCAATGGTATTGAGTGTGCAACCGCTGTAAGTACCTAATCTTGCTCTAACCGGAAAAAGAGAAAGCCTGATACCGATTCTGTTGCTGAGCGGTTTCACACTTACTTCTCCATTTCTGAATATGATTCTGATTCTGGTATTGTTGTTGTATCTGGTAGTGATGTTAAATTCTCCCTGCGAATTGGTTTGGGTATTGCGGATTTTAAACCAACGCTTTGATCTTACCTGCACGTCCTCCACCGGTACGCACTGTTTGAGCTGTGTATCCCAAACTCTGATCCTTCCCCTTGGTTTCCCCGGTTCTATGCAACTTAATCCCGGCAATCCGCATACAGCCGGTGGGGCCGGTGGCTGTGGGTTGGGAGGGCCATAACCGGGGTCGTCGGGACAAAGGGTAAAGTTATCGGGCGATAAGCAATCGGCAAAAGTATGGCTCCATGTAGGATGTTCTCCATTGCTAAGGGTTACATCTTCCCTTGCTATCATTGTTACGTTTGAGCCCCCCTGAAAAAAGGAATTACTGCTGTAATTTGCACCTAATGCCATGCTTTCGGCCAATTCTTCAATGTACAAAGCAGCCTCCCCTTCCGGTAAGTGCAAATCGGCAAGTAGGGTATAAGCAATGTTGGTTGGTAAATTATAATTGGCCGGTACCACAGTATATAAATAAGGAATATCCTCTATGGTTCCAACGGGTGGTACATATAAGTCGACATCCTGTAATACTTCATAGTCAAGCGGATGGGTATATACATCCAATTCAAGGCTATCATCAAGCATAGCAATCTGGCTCTCATTAGCCGGTGCAAACCGTACATATTTATGCGTGACAGATACTGTACCAAATTGCATATTGAAAAATGCATTATAGGCTGCCGTCATATTGGGTATGCTGTAAGGATTGTTGAGCTGACTGCCAAGTATCATATAAGTTTCATCGGTATATTCCATATCGTTGCCGGTGTTAAATGGTTGGATATTTGTTCCTGATCCATTTGCTCTCATTAGAGGTGCATCGGGGTTGGGGCGGTCTTTAATGAAAAATGCGATCTGCTGCAAGCTATCAATCGTTGAAATGGCATCCTTGACTTGTACCGTATTAGGAATGACGTTTTCGGGAGTTGTTTTTGTAATATCCTCTTTTTTACAACCAGGTAAGAATCCTGCAATCAGAAAACAAAGAATGAGTGGAAGGTTGAGCCTTGGAATGCTCCGGGGGGGGGATAATCATTTTTGTCATGGTATTTAAGTTTAGATGCTCAAATTTAAAAGAGTTCCGTGCAACCCCATTGCACGGGTGTGAAATGAATGTTAAAAGGTTTCGGTTTTTTCAAATTGGATTCTAAAAAATCCGGCATCTTCATAGCAATAGGAGCCTACCTTACGGTTGTAGTAGATAGGGGCGCCATTTTCTTTCATTACATGAATGAATTCTTTGGTGGTTCGTTCCGATACGCCAAGTTGCCGGGATAGCTCTGTAGCGTTTCCAGTACTCCTTTTTTGAATGAGCTTGTCAATGGTTTTCAATCGTTGAATAAATTTTCCGGGCATTGTTTTTGATTTTGAAAAGGAAAGATACTGAAATTTTTTTATGCCTTATTCGAGCAACCTTTTTGATTGCAAACAGCCATGTGAGCAGGAAGGACGTTGGGAAACGAGGTATTGGGGATTAGGAATTGGGGGGATTAGGGAGCGGGGATTAGGAATTAGGTTATAGGAGTTAATTACGGTTAAGTGTGCTAAGTCTCTACCCGCGAAATGAAAGGTGAGCAGGCAGGACGTTGGGACACATCACTGGCCCAACAATCTCCATGAACCGGGACATCTCGCCATGTAGCTCAATGTGACGACTTTGCAGGCGATGGGAGCAGGTAGTAAGCACTCAATCACTCCTTTTGCCTCCGTGAGACGTTGCTCCAAGGACGTTATACACCATATTCACTTTGGTATAGCAGAATTAAATACTTTTGAGTATGGATTTAAAGTCCTTAAATCAAAATCATTTCAATTGCTTGCTATGCAAAACAAAATTTTACGCTCTTTTCATTTTCTGATCATCATGGTCCCCGGATTGTTTTTTCTTCCGGCTGTGCTATTGGCGCAGTT
Source organism: Chitinophagaceae bacterium (assembly GCA_041739485.1). Classification (GTDB taxonomy): domain Bacteria; phylum Bacteroidota; class Bacteroidia; order Chitinophagales; family Chitinophagaceae; genus Phnomibacter. Next base: position 48 of record JBGSNV010000101.1, on the reverse strand, counting down.
CAATACTCCGGTCATTAATGCCATACCCGATGCCAACGAATATGGTGC
>JBGSNV010000097.1:0-33341 GCA_041739485.1 Chitinophagaceae bacterium | reverse complement strand
GAAATCCTACAGGTTTTAAGCATTTGTATTTTTGAGAAAGTGCCCATAAATCAACTGTTTCAGGAGACTCATCTACAATATTTCAAAGAACCAAAAGATAACCAATTGAAAATGTTTGACTTATAACGCAACGCTAGTGCTATAATATCATAACTTATTTTATCCCATATTACTTTAAGTTTCTCCGGGTAATTGATGGTGAACATCAGCACTTCATTATCAACTACTACAAAAAAGTATTGGTTGAATATCCGGGTGTCAATGGCTTTACTCATAAATTTAAAGAAAGCTACTTTTCTTCCTGATACTTCTTTTGTGCCGGATTCAAGAACTTCTATATCAGTTCTTGTCTTCTTTAAGTTCTCAATTCTAAAATCTCTGTAGGCTTCAATATTTTGCTCTTCCCATATTTGATTTGTTATATTACCAATCAGGTTTGCTTCTGCTTTTTTATCGCTGTAAACCATGGTAGGTCTGTTCACTGCACCGTATTTTATTTTCCATAATTCATCAGATATCGGAGAGAGTTCTTTTGGGATAGATAATTCAACATTTTGGTCCGGCATTGAAATGGTTTGATCAAGGGTCATTTGGCAGAAACTAAATACCGGTAGAAGCAATAGGGCTAGTAATTTCATAAACTTAAGTTTTGTTTTGCTTTAATATTTTTTCTTCTAACGGAAACGGCTTGGCAATATTGCAGTGAAATTCCTTTTCCATCTTCCCGTAACCGCTGTCTGGTAAAGATATAGAAGTTCATGATTTGAAGTATAGTTTGGCTTTGTTTTTGGCCCGAACAAACATCCGATAGAGGACTAAACGTTGAGAATATGTTCTTTAGCTCGTCATGTAGCCAAGCCGCATGTTGCCTGAAAGTTTAATGGTGTTTATCAGGCTCTTCTATTTTTTAAGGGTTATAAAGCATTGAAAATCAATAAAACGGTTGTAAGCGCTTCCTCCTGCGGGTTTTTGGGTTTCGAAGCCACAAAATCCGCCCCCATGCTGTTCAAATGAGATGATATCAACATATACAATCTCGATTTTCAAGAGAAACCGGTAAGAATTATCAGAGCCACTTATATTTGAAGCCCGGGGTGTATCTTTTCCGAATTTGGGTTCAAGCCGGCGATACTATGGGCATTCCTGTTACGCTATGCGCAAAACATAGCTCAGAAAAGGCTTTTGAGGATTTTGAATGATTTATTTTACCAATATCAACCTAACAAAGTAGTTTATGATTGAAACGGCATTAAGCAACAATTTATGGAACGATACGGGGTAACTCCGATGGATTATAAAAAAAATATTAAACCATTTTGAAATAGAATTTATCCTTGAAACAAATAGATTGATTATATCCATTTTTTAAGCCGGACAGGCCTTGATGGGATGGTGTTTTTTAGTAGGGTTTAAAAATATATTTATGCGTTTTTTCCTCGTTGTTTTTATCCTTTTAAGTGCCTGTTTGGTTCAGGCTCAGCCATTTTCCTTTACAGAGTGGGAGAATGAAAAAATAGTTGATCTTAATAAATTACCCGCAAGAACAACATTTACAAGATATGCGACTGTAGAACAGGCCAAGGAAGACAAATCAATGGAGTCTCCTTTTGTAAAATCGCTGAATGGTATCTGGTCTTTTCATTTTGTGGAAACTGCTGAACAGCGACCGGTTGATTTTTTCAAAAAGGATTTTAAGGATATAAACTGGAAAAACATTCCGGTTCCGGGTAACTGGGAAGTCAATGGTTTTGGGCTTCCTATTTATACCAACATCATTTACCCATTCCCCAAAAATCCTCCCTATATCAATCATTCCTTTTCTCCGGTTGGTACCTACCGTCAAAAGTTTAGCATCCCTGCAGATTGGAAGGGGAAGCAGGTTGTGCTTCATTTTGGATCCGTTTCCGGAGCCATGTATCTCTACATCAATGGAAAGCCTGTTGCTTTTACCAAGGCAAGCAAAACACCTGCCGAATTTGATATCACCGAATATCTTGAGCCCGGAGAAAATCTGTTGGCTGCGCAAGTATTTCGCTGGCACGATGGCATCTATCTAGAAGATCAGGATTTCTGGCGTTTAACAGGCATTGAACGGGAAGTTTTGCTTTTGGCAAAGTCACCTGCTTCCATTCAGGATTTCACACTCATTGCAGATCTTGATTCCCGTTATAAGCATGGCCTTTTCTCAGCAAATTTTATGTTGGGTGATAATAATGGGGAAGCTGCCTCCATACAGGTTGCCTTATTAAATCAGGCCGGAAAGGAAGTGTGGACTCAAAATAAAAAAGTAGGGAAGGCCGGGGATGCGGTTTCGTTTTTCGGTACTTTAACAGATGTTGAAGCATGGAGTGCAGAAATCCCTGATTTGTATCAAATGGTGGCTACTGTTAAAAATAAGCAGGGAGCTTTGCTGGAAACCACTTCTGCTAAAGTGGGTTTCAGAAAAGTGGAAATCAAAAATGCGCAATTGCTTGTGAATGGAAAGAAGATAATGGTACATGGCGTAAACCGGCATGAACATGATGAAATCCTTGGCCACGTAATCACACGGGAAAGCATGCTGCAGGACATATTGCTGATGAAGCAAAACAATGTAAATGCAGTACGGAGTTCACATTATCCCAACGACCCTGAATGGTTGAAGCTTTGCGACGAATATGGTTTGTATGTGGTAGATGAAGCCAATATAGAAATCCATGGTATGGGGGCTTCGAAACAGGCTGCTTTTAATAAAGATGTTCATCCGGCCTATTTGCCATCCTGGGCGCCGGCTATTCACGACCGGATTGTACGGATGTACGAAAGAGATAAAAATCATGCCTCCGTTATTATCTGGAGCATGGGTAACGAGTGTGGCAACGGTCAGGTTTTTTTTGATGGCTATGATTGGCTAAAAGCAAAAGATAAAACCCGCCCCGTTCAGTTTGAACAATCCGGCGAAGAAGCGAATACAGATATTGTATGCCCTATGTATCCGAAAATAGAATACATGAAGCAATATGCTAACAATAAGGAGGTGACAAGGCCATTTATTATGTGTGAGTTTGCACATGCTATGGGCAATAGTACAGGTAACTTTCAGACCTATTTCGATATCATCCAAAGCAGCCCGCACATGCAAGGTGGTTTTATCTGGGATTGGGTAGATCAGGGTTTGAAAACAAAGGATGCGAATGGAAAGGTTTTCTGGGCTTACGGGGGAGACCTTGGCGCAGGACATCTGCAAAATGATGCTAATTTTTGTGCAAATGGTTTGGTAGCTGCCGACCGCTCTGCTCATCCCGGTCTACACGAAGTAAAAAAGGTATATCAGGATATTGTATTTAAGAATACTGAATGGCAAAGCGGAAAAATCATAGTTTCCAATCAGTTCAATTTTACCAACCTTGAGGGTTATCAGTTTGGTTGGGTTTTACTAAAAAATGGACTACCTGCTGCTAATGGTACCTTCAATGTAAAAGCGGAGCCGGGTAGTGATGCTGAAGTTGTACTACCCCTGCCTGCAATAGATGGAAATGCTGAATACCTGCTAAACCTCTTTGCTGATACAAAAACAGCTACAAAGGGAATTCCTGCCGGGCATAGGATAGCAAGCGAGCAGTTTGGTGGCAATTCATCTGTTTACTTTGCCAAAGCTGAGAGCCCTTCCGGACAACTTGAAGTAGTAAAACAAGGAGTAAATATAATGATCAATACGGGTGAGATTGAAATTGCCTTCAATACCCGGAATGGTAAATGGATGAAATACAATCAAGGAGGAAAACCTGTTTTGAAATCTATGCCTGAACCCTATTTCTGGAGGGCGCCTACCGATAATGACTTTGGCAACCAAATGCCTCAAAAGCTCGGTATGTGGCGCAGCGCCCATGCAATGCTGGAATTGGTAAATGTGAAAGTGGGTGAAAAAAACAATAACGGTATACAGATTGACTGTGAATATGTTTTAAAACCATTCGAAGTACCTTATACCATTTCCTATCAGATACACAATGATGGTTCTGTAGGGGTAAATGCTTCTATGGATTTATCCGGTAAAGATGTTCCGGAAATGCCGCGTTTTGGTATGCGGATGACGCTGCCAAAAACGTATGAAAATATTGATTTTTACGGTAGAGGTCCATTTGAAAATTATAGCGATCGAAACAAGGCCGCCTATCTTGGGGTATATCAGCAAAAACTGAGTGATCAGTTTGTACAGAACTATATCCGACCGCAGGAAAATGGATACAAAACAGATATTCGTTGGGTAAAGTTACATGCAGATGGTAAGTCAGGAGTCGGGTTTAAAGGAATACAACCTATTTGTTTTAGTGCACTTCCTTACACAACCGAAGATTTTGATCCGGGAAATACCAAAAAGAACCAACATCCCTCAGACTTAAATGAGCGGGATTTCATCTCTTTACATATAGACCTCAATCAGCGTGGGGTAGGCGGAGATAATAGTTGGGGGGCATACCCGCATGAGGCGTACCTGTTAAACAACAAGTCGTATAGTTATGGTTTCGTCATTCAACCAATTGCTCAATAAAACAAGCGTTTGGTATATTAAGAGTAGTTGTATGTATCAAAAAAAATGGATACTTATTCTTTCAGGGTTTTTACTTTGGTCTGCTTCTTTAATTTCGCAAAAAACCAGCACATCGGAGAAGCCTAATATTCTTTTTATCCTTGTAGACGATATGGGGTACGGAGATATAGGAGTCTTTTATCAGAACCTTCGCAAAGCGCGGGCCGACCGTTCTGAACCCTGGTTTGCTACGCCAAACCTCGACCGTATGGCATCCGAAGGAGCGATGCTTACCGATCATTATTGTGCAGCACCGGTTTGTGCTCCTTCGCGTGCCTCGCTTTTATCGGGGCTGAGTCAGGGGCAGGCCAATGTTCGCGACAATCAGTTTGACAAAGCCCTGGCTAATAATTACACGCTTGGAAGCCTGATGCAGCAAGCAGGCTATATAACCGCCGCTATTGGCAAATGGGGATTGCAAGGCGAGGGTAAGGGACCCGACTGGCCGGCGCATCCGCTTAAAAGAGGATTCGATTATTATTATGGTTATATCCGTCATCGCGATGGACATGAACATTATCCCAAGGAAGGGATTTACCGGGCAAAAGCCGAAGTTTGGGAAAATTACCGCGAAATATCAGCAGGTCTTGATCATTGTTATTCGGGCGATTTATGGACAGCCGCCGCTAAAAAATATCTGATTGAACAGCAAAAAAATAAAAACCCTTTTTTTCTGTATCTCGCTTACGATGTGCCGCATGCAGCACTCGAATTGCCTGCTATGGCTTATCCCTCCGGTAGTGGTTTAAAAGGGGGGCTTCAATGGACAGGCGTTCCCGGACGTATGATCAATGCTGCCGATGGCAAACCGGATACATGGATGGATCCGCAGTACGCAATGGCTACCTGGGATGCCGATAAAAATCCACAAACACCCGAAGTACCCTGGCCCGATACCTACAAGCGTTATGCTACCGGTATTTCAAGAATTGATCATCAGGTGGGAGATCTGTTGGATTTGCTTCAGGATCTTGATCTGTCCAAAAATACGATGGTCGTCTTTACCTCAGACAATGGCCCTTCCCGTGAATCTTATTTGCCGGAAGGTACAACACCCAATGATCCGGATTTCTTTAATAGTTTCGGGCCTTTCGACGGCATAAAGCGGGATGTGTGGGAAGGGGGTATCCGGGTACCGGCGATTGTTTGGTGGCCACAAAAAGTACCGGCTTCCATGAGGATTTCTTCACCGTCTGTCTTTTATGACTGGATGCCCACTTTTGCCAACGTAGCTGGTTTGCCGTCACCGGCATTTACCAACGGAGCAAGTTTGCTGCCGGAACTTACCGGAAAAAATACCGGCATAACCCGCGAAGTGTATATCGAGTATTTTGAAAATGGTAAAACACCTGCCTATGCGGAGTTTGAACCGGATCATCGTTCCCGTACCCGCAAACAAATGCAGATGTTGCGCCGCAACGACACCGTAGCCGTTCGTTACCAAATTGAAAGCGGAGCCGATGATTTTGAGTTTTATGATATCAGCAAGGATCCGCAACAGCGCACAAATCTGGCCAAAACAACAGATATGAGGGCAGAACAGGTATGGTACAAAACCCGGGCAATGCAGTTACGCATATCCGACAGTACTGCTAAACGTCCTTATGATAAAGACTTGCTGGCTCCTTTATTAAATACTGCTCCCGATTGGAAGGGAGTGAGGGTTTCTTTTTTTAAGGGAGATTTTCCCTGGCTTCCGCAAATGGAAAACGGGAAACCGGATCAACAAAATATGGGTACTCAAACGGCTCCCTTATTTTTATCAAAAGGAGAAGCAGGCACCATTTTGTATGAAGGATGGATACAGGTAGATCGGGATGGAGCCTGGGATTTTGAAGCGAGAGCATCCGCTCCAATGCTATTCAAATTATATGATATCAATGTATTCAATCTGGATTTTTCAAGAGAAACTGGTAAGAATTATCAGACCCGCTTATATTTGAAGAATGGCCTGCATCGGTTCCGTATTTGGGTAAAAACCGGCAAACCCGGAGTTATGCCATTTACGCTTAGTGCAAAACATAGCTCAGACAAAGCATTTGCAGATTTTGATACATTCATTTTTACCAATAACAACCTAACAAAGTAGTATATGATTGAAACGGCATTAAAGCAACAATTTCTGGAACAATTCGGGGTGGAACCTTTATTGGTAAAATCACCCGGCCGGATAAATATTATCGGGGAACATACTGATTATAACGATGGTTTCGTGTTGCCTGCAGCTATTGATAAAGCTGCTTATCTCGCTGTTTCGCTGCGGCAGGATGATGTTTTCCATTTGGTGGCACAGGATTTGAAGGAACATTTTTCCATCAATTTATCCGATCTGAAACCCATAGAGAGCCTGAGTTGGCCAAACTATATGCTTGGAGTGGTAGCGCAGTTTATTAAGAAAGGCGTTCCTGTAAAAGGACTCAATATGATGTTGTCAAGTGAGGTGCCTATAGGTGCAGGGCTTTCCTCCTCTGCAGCGGTAGAATGTGCCACAGCATTGGCTTTGAATGAATTATACCAAACAGGGTATAATAAAATTGAGCTGGTAAAAATGGCTCAGAAAGCAGAGCACGAGTATGCCGGGGTGATGTGTGGTATCATGGATCAATTTGCCTCTATGATGGGTAAAAAGGATCATCTGATTAAGCTCGACTGCCGTACACTTGAGTTTGAGTACGTACCGCTTAAAATGGATGGGCTCCGGATTGTCCTGCTAAATACCAATGTTCACCACTCTTTGGCTTCATCAGCCTACAATACGCGTCGGAATGAGTGTGCTCAGGCGGTAGCCTGGGTAAAGAAGGCCGTACCAACGGTGGTGGCTTTGCGTGATGTAAGCGAGGCAATGCTTGATGCTTATGTATTACCCAAAGATGCGTTGATAGATCAAAGAAGTCGTTTTATTGTAAAGGAGATTGAAAGATTACAGGGGGGGTGTAACGATTTGTTTCAGGGAAATATAGCAGCATTGGGTAAAAAAATGTTTGCAACCCATGATGGCTTGTCGCAAGACTATGATGTAAGTTGTAGGGAACTTGATTACCTCGTAGATGCAGTTCGTAATAACCCTGCCGTGGTCGGTTCCCGAATGATGGGTGGTGGCTTTGGTGGTTGTACCATTAACCTGATAAAGGAAGAGGCAATAAAGGAGCTGATTGCCACCCTGCGACCACTTTATGAGGAAAAAATGGGTCTGCCACTTACGGCTTATATTGCAACCATTGAAAACGGAACACAGGTATTGGCTTGATTTTTTTCAGGCGAAATAAAGAAGATGTAGTATGATTAGAAAGCCTCTTAGTGGTTTTTAGCATCGGAAAGGAAAAGGAGTACAATAGAGACGTTTGATTATTAAAAGTAAAATGAACAAGGTATGATCAGAATTTTTAGTGCTATTTTATTGGTTTGGACAGGACTTTCCGTTCAGGGACAGGTCATCATTAACCGGGATATTTCTATTGACCAAATGGTAAAGCAGGTTTCTACCGATTCGCTGCAATCTTATATTAAAACGATGGTGGGTTTTGGTACCCGCAATACGTTAAGTATACAATCTGATCCCAAAAGAGGGATCGGAGCATCCCGCAATTGGGTGCTGCAAAAGTTTAATGAGTTTGCCAAAAAGAGCAATGGCCGAATGACGGCTTTTATTGATACAACGACTTTACAACCCAACGGTCGTCGGGTTGATACAACCTTATTGCTAGGCAATGTAGTGGCTACCTTAAAAGGTACGGATCCTAAGGATGACCGGATTTTTTTAATCACCGGGCATTTGGATAATATGCGCTCAAGCGTAATGGATCGCACCGGCGATGCGCCCGGAGCCAACGATGATGCAAGCGGTTGTGCAGCTGTGTTAGAGTGTGCACGGATTATGAGTCAGCAGGCATTTCCGGCTACCATTGTATTTGTAACAGTAAGTGGCGAAGAGCAAGGGTTGTTGGGCGCAACGTATATGGCAGAGAAGGCCCGGAAAGAAAAATGGAACGTGGAAGCTGTGCTCAACAACGATATCATGGGCAGCAACAATAGCAGTCAGACCAATATCATCGACAATACCCGAATCCGGGTTTTCAGCGAAGGGTTGCCTGCTTTCGAACTCGATAAAGCCGGTCGGGCTATCAGGCAGCTCGGACTGGAAAACGATGGTAAATCACGTCAGTTGGCGCGTTATATCAAGGAAGTTGGAGAACGATATGTGGAGAATATTCAGGTAGTAATGATTTATAGAAACGATCGGTTTTTGCGTGGTGGGGATCACACGCCCTGGGTTGAAAATGGTTTTGCCGGGGTTCGTTTTACCGAAATGAATGAAAACTATTACCGGCAACATCAGAATGTACGGGTTGAAAATGGGATTCAATATGGGGATTTGGAAGAATATATCGATTACGAATACCTGCGGAAGAATACCGCGATTAATCTGGCTAATCTGGCTAATCTGGCTAAAAGTCCTGCGCAGCCGCAAGAGGTAAAGGTGGATGTGAAGAATTTATCAAACACGACCTTCCTATATTGGAAGTCTTCACCGGTAGGTAAGGTAAAAGGATATTACGTAATGATGCGTGAAACCACGAGCCCGGTTTGGGAAAAGAAGTTTTTTACCACCGAAACAGAAATGCGCTTGCCATTCAGTAAAGACAATTACTTTTTTGCGGTACAGTCTGTTTCCGAAGCCGGTAACGAGGGTTTGCCGGTTGTGCCTTCTGTAGGCAGATAGTTGAGATATAATCCTTGTATGTAAAGGAGTCCGCTTTTTAAAGAAACTACCTGATTTTATTTTTTTGGTGCAAGCTCTTACGAAGTATTGCTATTGTGTATCAGCACTCAGTTTGTTCTAAGATTTCCAGTAAAATTGCTGTTAACTAAATCCCAATCTCATAATTTGTCGCTTACACGACCAAACAAAAATAAATACCTGCGGAATTTTATATTCTAAAATATCAGCAAATGAAAAAATTATTATTGGCTTCTTTATTCTTTATCCTAGCAGAAAGTGTATTTGCACAGGAAATTCCTGTAATAAAAACCCAAAGAAATTACATCGATTTTGGTGCAGGGTTTGGCGGAGACCAAGCAGGGCTTTCAGCCAGTTATCTGCATAATTGGCATATTGGTAAGAAGAAAAAGTTTTTTTTGGGTGTCGGTGGCCGGTTCACCACACAATTAGGGAGTGATGTTTTTTACGAGTCGGCCCCTGCAAGCCTTGCGGATGAAGCAGCCAATATAGACTCCCTTTTCATCAGTAGCCCGTCCGTTAGCGCCTTCAATGCCGTTTTGAACCTTGGATATCGATTTTCTGAAAAGTTTCAGGTAGGTTTCAATATTGATGCCATTGGATTTTCTTTTGGTGGTGAACAAAATGCCAGCTTTACCGGTAATGGCAGTTCGCAGTCTACCACGGCAAAACCTACTGATTTCAATATTCTGTTGGTTGGAAATAATGATCAGGGTACCCTGAATTCGCAATTTTACCTTCAGTATGATTTCAGTAAAAAATGGGGTGCAAAAGCTGCCTACCAGTATCTTTTTACCGAGTACACTACCGCAACTGAAGTACAGGTTGCGCCGGAGCGCAATGACCGGTTTCGCAACAAAGCATCACAGGTATATGTTGGTTTAGTAATTAACTTGTAGTTGACCATTTATAATATGATGAAATCTCCGCGTCTGGAGGTTCAGACCGTCCGTATACTCCTGCCAAATGGCAGGCAAACAGTCTGTTTGTTAAAAGGCAGTCGCAGATGAGTATTAAGGTTTCCGGATGTCCCGATAGCTATCGGGACATCGGAACCACCCCGGATGAGTCGGATTATAACATCACAAATTTAAAATACCACCGCAGGTGGTTGAAATTTAAAAATACAAACATGAAAAATATATTTCTTGTATTATGGCTGCTATTGGCAGGTCTAACAGAAAATGCAATGGCTCAGGTTACGATGACTGCTGTAGATTCGGAATCTAAAATAGCTTTCAAAATCCGAAATTTAGGATTCAATGTAAGCGGAAGTTTCAAGGGGCTGAATGGAACTCTGGTTTTTGATCCGGCCAATCCATTGAGCGTAAAGGCCAATATGTCGGTGGAGGCCAATACCATCAATACAGGAATTGGTGCAAGAGATAAGCATTTGCGTAAAGAAGAATATTTTGGGGTAGATGCCTACAAAAAAATATCCTTTGTTTCTACGGGCACTGTCAACGCTTCCAAAGCAGGCACGTACATACTTAGCGGAGACCTTACTATTAAAAAGACCACAAAAAGAGTATCAATCCCCTTTACGGTGCAGAAAAAAGGGAACGGATTTTTATTTGAAGGGTCCTTCGAAATAAACAGACGGGATTTTGACGTAGGGGGAAGTAGTCTTACCCTCAGCGATGACTTGACCGTTAATCTCAGTGTTCTCGTAAAATGATAAGATATGCAATTTCGAAAATTATGTTTAGCAGCAATCTTTATTCTGTTTTCAGGACAGATTGTTTGGAGTCAGGAAGCTAAAGCGAAAGCGGATGATTCAAAGATCCATGCTTTTGCTGAACTTACCGGCGGCATTGGCAACAATCAGGGATCTGTAGCCCTTGCTTATATCCACAATTTCAAAGTAGGAAAAAAGCAAAAATGGGAGTTAGGTCTTGGTTTGAGATTTACTTCCTATTTTGGATCAAATCAAAATTTCAGAACAGCGCCTGCTAAACTTACAAGCGGGAAAACAGGACCCGGAGTCTTTTTTGCTGAGGATGTAGAAGAAAATATTGATACCCTTTTTTTCAATAAGGCACAAGTGAATGCGCTGAACCTTAGTTTTAACTTTGGGTATCAGCTTACGCCCAAACTCAATCTCGGATTTAATATAGATGCTATTGGGTTTTCATTCGGGGCAGAAAAGACGGCGACCTATCTTGATGGTCCCAATCTGAATCCTCCTGCGGGTAAACCTACCGGATTCAATCTATTACTGGTAAGCGATAACGACCTTGGGAGCCTGAATTCAGAATTTTTTGCTTCGTATGCTTTAAATCCGAAATGGTCGGTTAAAGCAGGGTATCAGTTTTTGTTTACAGAGTACAAAACCAATCGGGAAGTACAGACAACTCCTGATGGACAGAAAAATGATCGCTTCCGGAATAAAGTGAACGCATTGGCGTTGGGTTTCATTTATAATTTGTAGCTTAGTTTTTGAAAGGTTTTTATATGTATGGTAATTATCCATAAACAATTGGTATTCCTTTCAATGAATGAGAATACATTCGTAATTCCATGCTACATAAGTCGACGATACAATTACTTCGTTTTCCTTTTTCGTATTTTTTGATGCCCGTATTTTGGTTTGCCATCAGTCTTGTGCAGTCTCTGCACGCAGGGCGGACTTTGATTGTGTTTTTTATCATTCATTTGTTGGTGTACCCTGCAAGCAACGGTTACAACAGTTTTATGGATCGGGATGAAGGAAGTATTGGCGGTGTCAAAAATCCGATGCAGCCCACCAGGCAATTATTTTATGCTTCGGTATTCCTCGATTTGGCAGCAGTACTTTGTAGTTTTTTAGTATCTTATCTTTTCGTGGCATGCATCTTTATATACATTATTTTTTCGAGGCTGTATAGTTACCGGGGGGTGCGTTTAAAAAAATATCCGGTTCTTGGATACCTCGTTGTAATTCTGAACCAAGGGGCGCTTACTTTTTTCATGGTCTACCATGGATGCAGTAAAGATCTCACAACTATAGTGCCCTGGCCTTTGATGTTGGCTGCAACTTTATTAATAGGGGGCTTTTATCCCATCACACAGATATATCAGCATCAGCAGGATGCCAAAGATGGAGTAACTACCTTGAGTATGCTATTGGGTAAAAAGGGAACATTTCTCTTCACAGCAGCGATCTATACGCTTGCTTTTACCGTACTTTTTTTATATTTCCTGAAGATCGATCAGTTGGATAGTCTTTTGATTGTGCAACTATTTTTTCTGCCGGTTTTATATTATTTTTTTAAATGGTTGATACAGGTATGGAAAAATGAATCGATGGCCAATCATGCCAATACCATGCGTATGAATTGGATTGCAAGTACCTGTACCAATAGCGCTTTTATCACCCTTTTAATTTTAAATCAGTTTTGAGCAGGATTTTATCCATAGGTACAGCCGTCCCGGCACACAGGCATACGCAACAGGATATTTTACAATTTATGCAGAAAGCTTATGCGTTGCAGGAAACGGAAAAGCGAAAACTGGCTTTCCTGTACAACCATAGTGGCATAGATGCCCGGCATTCTGTTTTAGCTGATTACGGGCCTGCCGGTGGTAAAGGTGATTTTTTACCCACGGATATACATACGAGTTATCCGGACATTGAAAAACGTCAGGCCGTATATGACCAGGAAGCATTGCCACTTTCGTTGAATGCCATCAGGGATTGTTTGAAAGATTGTCCGGCCGATTTGGAGATTAGTCATCTCATTACAGTTAGTTGTACGGGCATGAGTGCTCCGGGTCTTGATTTGGATATAGCCAATGCCCTTCAGCTTTCTCCGAACCTAGTTCGAACCTCAGTTAATTTCATGGGCTGCTATGCTGCTATCCATGCCCTGAAAATGGCAGACTGGATCTGTAGGGCAACTCCTGAAGCCAAGGTTTTGGTTGTATCTGTTGAGTTGTGTACGCTTCATTTTCAGAAAGAATTTACTGTAGATAATGCCACAAGCAGTTTGCTTTTTGCTGATGGGGCGGCTGCGGCCCTCATCTCACATAGAACGGAGAACAGCTTGCCGGGTCTCAAACTAACTCATTTTTACAGTTGGGTAAATGCTGCAGGTCGCAATGATATGACCTGGGCACTAAGCAGTCAGGGTTTTCGCATGACACTCAGCAGCTATGTACCGCATTTGCTAAGTACCGATATCCTTCCCGTGGTGGAATCCGCACTTTTGCAGAAGGGCTACCGGCCCGAAGATGTAACGCATTGGTGCATACATCCTGGTGGGAAACGCATTCTTGAAGCGATTGGTAAACAATTGCAGATTAGCCCGCAACAATTGGGCGAAGCTTACAGTGTTTTGGCATCGCACGGAAATATGTCATCTGCAACCATCCTTTTTGTTTTGAAAAAGATGTTCGAGGATTTAAGGGAATCAAAGGAAGGGGCAATTATTTTTGGTGCTGCATTTGGCCCCGGACTTACCATGGAAACCTTTTTAGCGGAAACTCTATGAATTTCAGCGAAAGATCACAGGATAAAGAATTGCTTGACGGGGATCATATTCCCTTTAAAGATATTCTCCTCAATATGCAGGAACTGGAATTCATCAACCGGTATCTGGGTGGTCATCAGATTACGCTCACCGGGTTTAAAAAAATAAGGGATCGGGAAGGAATATTGCATGTATGCGAAATTGGATGCGGGGGAGGTGATAATCTCGCAGCCATTGCAAGGTGGTGTCAGGCCAACAACATCACCATTCAGGTGACCGGTATCGATTGGAAAGATACCTGTATTCAGGTGGCAAAGGATAATCTAATCCTGCAGGGAAAAGCTACCTGGATTTGCAGCGATTACCGCAAGGCAGCATTGGATACTGCCCCCGATATCATTTTTTCAAGTCTTTTTTGTCATCATTTCTCAAATGAAGAGCTTATTGAGCAATTGAGATGGATGCATCAAAACGCACGTCTGGGTTTTTTTATCAATGATTTGCACCGGCACTGGCTTGCTTATCGTTCTATCCAATTTCTTACTACGCTGTTTTCAAAATCTTATCTGGTAAAAAATGATGCGCCTTTAAGTGTGGCACGGGGTTTTCTGAAAACGGAATGGCGCCATTTACTCCAATTGGCAGATATTCCTGCAGGGGTAGTACAATGGAAATGGGCATTCCGGCATTTGATTCTTGTTTCTAAAAATGCAGTCAATGGATAAAACTACTGCTGAATATGATTTGGCAATTGTCGGAGGTGGGCTTGCCGGGTTAGCGCTTGCAATTCTGTCTGCCCTGGATGGCCATAAAACCATCCTATTTGAAAAGGACGATTATCCACGGCATAAGGTTTGCGGGGAATACATCAGCCTTGAAAGTAAACCTTTTCTTGAATCGCTTGGTATTCCGGTCAGTCAAATGGATTTGCCGCATATTGATCAGTTGTTGGCCACTGATGTTTATGGCAATCAATATCCGTTTTCTTTACCGTTAGGTGGGTTTGGAATCAGCCGCTTTCAACTCGACCAATTATTATATGAGGCTGCTTTGCAGGCAGGTGTTACGGTATGTACCAAAGAGAAAGTAATGAATCTTCATTTTACTGGTGAGTTGTTTCATTTTGAAACAGATAAAGGACATTACGGAGCCTGCCTTGCTGCTGGTAGTTTCGGAAAACGAAGTAATCTCGATATCAAATGGCAGCGACCTTTTGCTTTGAAAAAGGCCGGGAAACTGCAGAATTTTATTGGAGTGAAATATCATATCCGGTATCCGTTTCCGGAAGATACCATTGCCCTGCATAATTTTAAAGATGGTTATTGTGGTATTTCCAGGATAGAAGAAGATCAGTGCTGTTTATGCTACCTCACCACTGCGGCCAATTTAAAGCAAAGCAATAACAGCATATCTGAAATGGAGCAACGCATCTTAATTGAAAATCCTTTTTTGAAACATATTTTCGAAAGGGCTGAATTTTTATACAAAGAGCCTCTCGTGATTTCACAAGTAAGTTTTTCTAAAAAAGAATTGGTGGAGAATCATGTTTTGATGCTTGGCGATGCGGCCGGTATGATTCCGCCTTTATGCGGAAATGGGATGAGTATGGCACTTCACAGTAGTAAAATGGCATATGAGGTAATTCATTTATTTTTAAAAGACTCCTGTACCCGATATGAAATGGAAAAGACCTATCAGGATTTGTGGAAGAAGAAATTTTCCGGAAGATTATGGGTAGGCCGCATGGTACAAAGGCTATTTGGCCGCAATCAGATGACCCGTTTATTTCTGCAAATTATGCAACATTCACCTGTCTTGGCAAAAGTGGTTATCCGGTCTACCCATGGAGAAGCATTTTAGCCTCACCTAATCTAACTGGAATTTTATTATTGATATAGAAAGATTGGGTTTAATTCCCCAAATCTGCAACGCCATAAGAACCACCCAAAAGCTTACACCAAACAATTACATATCTGAATTGGCTAATACTAACGCCAGTTGGTATATTCCAACTTTGTTCGCCTGTTCGCGTATTCAACGAAGCTAGTTCTACAGCTCCATTTACATTACCACTATTATTTCCTAAGTAAATTCTTAGGTCGGGTGGTCCGGAAGACACTCCAAAATCGGAAGATGTTTGTAATTTAAGTGTGCTGTTTTCAAATTTTAGTTTAGCGGTTCCTCTACTACCAGTACCACTGAAATTTCCCCGTCTTATAACCTGAACCATAACCGGGGTACTCACTTTTCCATCCGCACTTGCCTGTACATCTGAGGTACCCCAAGCTAATGCTTTAACCGAACCGTTGGCGCTGAGTTGCACAGCCGCATTGTTACTTCCCTGCCAGGTAAATGATTTACCGGAAATGATCTGATTATTTATATTACGTGCAACAGCTATCAGGGAGGATGTATCATTCAGAAGCAATTCTTTATTGCCGGATTGAATGGTAATCGAAGCAATTTCATTATCATTTGCTACAACCGTCAGCAGTGCCTTGACTTCGGTACTATTTCTTTTGGCAATGATTTCTGTTTGTCCTGCTGTTAAGGCAGTAGCAACTCCTGCTGAAGAAACAGTAGCAATATTTGTTTGACTACTTGACCATTGTATACCGGTAGGAACAGGTGCTTCTTCCCCAAGCGTATTAAAGTACTTTAAAGTAAAAGTAGATGTTTCTCCAATTTTAATACTTGAGCTTACCGGACTGATTTCCAGTCTTTCTGGAACCATAGCTACAGGAGTATCCGGTGATTTTTTGCCACAGGATCCGATTGATATAAAGGTTAATACAACAAGTGCGTTTAATACTATTCTTTTCATCTTATTTTTTGATTGAAGCTAATAATGTCGGGATTTTATTCTTATACATATTTTATACGGAACTTATTAAGCAATGGTTCCCGGGATGATATTTATTTTATTTCATCCTCTTTTGTCGGCTATCTGACTTTTTATAGCGGCGGACCTTTTTAATTTCGCATGCAATGCGAAACAAGGAATATGGATCGGGCAAGTGGGGGAATACCCCTTTACGGTCACGCAAATGGGTCTTCTTTTTTTTTACGCTGCTGATCTCTGCCGGGATAAGCGCCCAAAAAGACAGTACCCGGTGGGTGCGGGAATTTGAGAAAACCAACAGGGTAACTATTTATGCAGGTAGTTTCGATCGTTCTATTCAACTTCAATCTCAAAAGAAGGAGGAATCCCGAAAAGCTGTTCGATATGCTCCCAATTCCTTTGGTTTTGTAGGATTAAATGTTCAATACAAAAAGTTGTTTTTATATCTGGAAACGGCCATACCGAATACGCATAAGGTAAGTGCCAATGAGACCGATGTGAAAGGGTATGCTTTGTTTTTTGGCCATTTTAAGAAAGCTTGGGGTTTTACAGCCTTTGCAGGGTATAATAGCGGTCTCCTAATGGGGGTTGAGGGAACGGAGCCCTATGTTGACCGAAATGATATTCGTCGTTATACTGCAGGATTTCATTATTATAAAATTTTTCGGCCCGAACGTTTTTCTTATATCTCACCTAATTCAGGTGGGAACCAACAAATACGGTCTGCAGGTTCGCCTATGTTGCTTATTACGCCGGCTTATAATCTGCTCAGAACCAATGGAAGCCTGATTCCCCGGGATTTGATATCTTATCATTTTACCGGATCTGAAAAACCTATCCGTTCATTAGAGTGGATTTCACTTCAGGTAAAACCGGGCTATATTTATAATTTTATATGGGGGAATGGACGGTATTTTTTTTCACCCTCAGCCTATGCAGGATTGGGTACCGATTATCATATTTTGAATCAGCGGGACAATCAAAGCAAAGGTTTAAATCTGAATATGGGTTATCGGTTTAAAATGATTGCAGGGATCAATAATGATGATTTTTATATTACAGCAGAGTGGTTAAAGGATGTTTCGCGTTCTTTTTTATACCGCAGTCAATTGACGAATGTTTATCGAGAATACAGTCTAAATCTCGGGATACGTTTTTAGCCCTTTATTTTCTGTTGATGCATTAATCCCATTTTTTATAGCGCTTTTCCCTATGCTTTTATTTTTAGAATTTTTTATTTCCATCCTTTAATTTTTTCATGGCTGTTTGATATATTTTTTTCTGGATTTTTACTTAGCTGAACATGAAATTTAATTTTCAGGAGAGAAAAATTTGAACAGGATACTATTATAGTTCTATAAATATAAAAGGGGTGATCCGCAGACCACCCCTTTAACAAGTTCAAAATTTGATGTGAGCTTACTCTATTACTTTGCCGGTACTTCTGTACTCCGAACTTTTTATAGTATACCAATCAGGGAAAGAAACTCCTGCTGATTTAACCCAACTTTCATACTTAAGAAAAGCATCTCTGATATTAATTTTCTCTACCGGGTAATCAAACCTCTCAATAAAGTTGATGGCAAAAGGCATGTTTTCTTTCGTTTTATAGTACTTGTTCTGTGCTGGAACAGTATTGTCCTGCCTTGTGTTGAACAGGCTTTTATCGGCTAAATCAGTAGGCAGATACCCTGGCAGGTGTACCTCATACTTTTTGTTACTTTGGCTTGATAAATTTCCCATCCGTTGGTAATTAATCGAAGGCCTAAAATAGTTTCTTGTTCAAAGCGGCCAATAATAACCTTGTTGCCCGATTTTAGTCTGCCCTCACTGCCACTCAGGGATCCGTTGGGGAAGATTACTTTTATTGGGCATCTCTAAAAACCCCTGATACTGCGTTATGTCCATTTCATAACATCCTCCTTTACATAGAGACGCAAGGCATTACGTCTGTACTCCGGTGTTAAGTAATGGGCAAGCCTTGTCTGAGGGGTTTTTAGAGGCGCCTTTTATAGATTCCGGAAAACTTAGATCGATTTTGTCGTTTACTGCCTCAAGATTGTTTGGAGCGCCTGCTGAATTAAAGGTTCCCAAATAGGTTATAGGATACAGGTCATTTTGAATGATCGGATTTGCATCCATAACCGCCCTTCAAATTGTGAATACTGATTAGGGATTACGCTTCCGCTAAAGCCATCGGATCCTCCAAGTGTTGCTGAAATGGGGTTGCAGCTTCTGCTTATTTTGGCGTTTCGCATTACACCCATATCGCAAGGGTCAAATATCACTTTGGTTAAATAGGCAGGGCAACATTGCCTGTCAACCTGCAAGGGAGATGTGGTTTTTTGAAAATTTTCTCGCTTGCAGGTTGGTTCAGAGACCTGTTTAAAAATTTTCTTCTTTCCTCTTTTCGGCTTCTTCCAAAGTTTCTTTGTTTTCTGATTCTTTTTTTACAACCTGAACAAGGGAAGATACAATGCCTTTCATATCCTCCTGTGGATCTGTTTTATGTTTGGCTGCATCTTCAAATTTTGCAGTTTTTTCCTTGTTCAGTTCCTGATTTTTTTTAGTTTCTTCTATACTCATATATTTTACTTTTAGTCATTTAAATTTAGACCTATTTTTCGATCTTTACAATACACTTCCTGTTTTTTTAACAAGAGTAATTATAAGCTCGTTTGGCTGCGTTTATTTATTTTAGTCCGCAACTGATGAACAAAGCCCCTATTCCATATCGGATTTTCTTACTTTAGCCTCCAATAATTTAACAATCCATGGAGGATATAAGAAAAATCCAAACCCGAATTTGTATTGTGGGCGCAGGTCCTGCGGGGGCAACGGCTTCTGTGTTTTTAGGAAAAATGGGTATTCCCCATGTCATTGTAGATGCTTCAGCATTTCCAAGAGATAAGGTGTGTGGCGATGGGCTCGATTTGAATGTGATCCGGGTGTTGAATCACATGGATCCGGATTTAATTCCAAAGGAACTCAGTAATAAAGAGGGTTTTGTTGCTTCTGCTGGATTACGTTTTATCCTTCACAACGGACAAAAAGTGAATGTGGCGCTCCAATCACAGCAATCTCATTTTGGTGAAAGTTTCCGGCCCCTTTTTTATGTAAGCAAGCGGGATCATTTTGACAACCTGCTTGTCCGACAGATTGATACCAATATAGCAGACTTACTATTGGGCACCCGCATAGAAAAAGTAAGTCGGCTAGCAGGCAAATGGCAGTTGACCGGAAAGGGTAAGGACGGAACGGTAGAAATTGAAGCTGACTTTTTGATTGGTGCGGATGGGGATCATTCTGTGGTACTTCGCTATCTGGGCGAAAGAAAAATTGATCGCAATCATTACGCCGGAGCAGTAAGACAGTATTGGCAGGGTGTAAAAGGAAATCATACCGATAATTTGATTGAAGTCTATTTCCCCAAAAATTTACCTTTTTCCTATTTTTGGATTTTTCCCTTGCCCAATGGCGAAGCCAATGTTGGTTATGGTATGGCAAGCCGGTACATTCATAAGAAAAAAGTAAATGTTCGCAAGGCTTTTGAAGAATTGATTGCCAGTGATCCTCATTTAAAGTCCCGGTTTGAGGGTGCCAAACCTTTGGAGACTGTGAAAGGGTGGGGAGTACCCATGAGTGGTCGTCAGCGAAAAGCGCATGGAGAGGGCTATCTTCTGCTTGGTGATGCGGCATCGCTTGTTTGTCCTTCTTCCGGTGAAGGGATTGGGTCGGGAATGCTGAGTGGGTTTACTGCAGCAAAATTCATTGAGAGAGCCGTTGAAAAAAACGATTTTGGGGAGCATATGTTCCGGCATTTTGATCGGGAAGTTCATAAAAGGCTGCGACGGGAAGAAAAGATGTATGCAATAGCTAATGCTTTTCCCGGTTGGTTTTTTTCTGCCGGGGTCAATGCCATTCTTGGAAGCCGTATTTTTCAAAAATGGATGTCGCAAAAAGAAATGATGAAATGGGTGGATACTGCTTACAACAAGCCTTTGGTGGTAGAAATGGATTAAGAAAAGTAACAATAAAAAAGAACAGACAAAATGACATCGATTGATTTGAATAATCTTGATACGTATACCTATGAAGCCTATGCCAATGAATTTGAAGCGTGGGGAGCATCGGGTGAGGGTGCCAAATATGAACTGAAAATGCAGGGATACATCCGTTTAAATCAGGCAAGATCGCAACGCATTTTAAAAACGGTGCATTTACAACCTGCCGTAATAGCTGCGGTTGAGTCTATCAGGCAAAAAATGGTTTGGCTGGTAATCACCGAACCCTGGTGCGGGGATAGTGCGCAGAACTTACCAATATTGGCCATGGCAGCAGCTGCGCAACCTGATTTAATCGATCTCAAAATCGTACTCAGAGACGATTATCCGTTGCTGATGAATAACTACCTGACAAATGGTGCAAAGGCCATTCCAAAACTAATAGCCTTTGATGCCGTACAGTTCAATGAGTTGTTTACCTGGGGACCGAGACCCGCCCCGGCACAGGTGTTGATGAGTGCATGGAAAGCAGATCCTGCAGGAAAATCATGGGATGATTTTGAACAGGATTTGCATACCTGGTATGCCCGGGATAAAGCTCAGACCATGCAATCAGAACTCATTGGGCTGCTTCAAAAAATCAATTTTTAAAGAAGCGGAGGGAGATAGGCAGCTTGCATGAAGTATATTTTCTGATTTTATAAAGCCGGTTTTTTTCTTTTGACAAAACAAAATTGTATTTTAAGCCAAATCAAAACGACAGAATTTGATTAATTAACGCCTTTGAAGGGTTGATCCGGATTTTTCATCTCATACGGGTAGAAGCAAAAGATAGAGGGCAGTAATTTTGATGGATTTTCTCAATAATAAGATTAATACTATTACCTTCTACTCAAATCCTTTCGTATCTTTTAAAGATTTTTTGACTTTGGCTGAGAGGCTATTCATTGGATGCAATCCGCTCATAGCCCTGTTTTTAGGCTTATCATAAGTGACATTAAAGTAAACAGCAAAGCGGGGAGCTGTTTTTTGAAGTTGTTTCATGTCATTCCAATAGGCAAGTACCTGTTGGTTTGATGATTTATTTCCGGGGTTGGCTTCACTGATAGCCATTTGTTCCCTGATTTTAACCGTTAAGGCTGCATACTGTAAACCAAAATCAGCGAAATCAATTCTTTGCCTGTATTTAGAATCCTTGTTTTTCACCAATTCCTTGGCTTTTTGAAGGCGTTTTTTGGCTTGTTCGAACCATGCTGAATCGTATTGTTTATAGATATTCATAAATCGGAATCTGTTTTTTTCATCTGCAACAAAATCATTCCGGGTTATTTCTATCATCTCCCAATATTGCTTCATAATGACAGCAGCAGGACCGTATGCTCTTTGGTGGTAATCCTCCAAAAGAGAATCTACATTGATTTGGGGATTCCATGCAACCTGAGTTAAGGTATAGTATTGTAAACCCTGATTGGCCCAATGCCCCCAATAGGTATCAAAGAATAATCCGATGCAACCAATCGAATCTACATAGCTGATATCGCGTGCCGCCTGTCGGGGAGCAATATCCGGGAAGCCTGCTTGTCCGCCCACAGGATTCCCCAGATTAGGACGCCAGGCCATTTGGCGGGTTATTTTACCCCAGTCAGCATATTGCTCCATAGACAGTTCCCTGTTTTCATCGGGAGCCTGTCCACGCATTAAAAAGTTGGCGGTATTCATAAGGATTACCTGAGGGGAAGGTCGTTCCTTTACCGGTGCTGTCCGGGTATATCCATAGGCTCCGATAACCACTTTATAATTTTTACCCGGGTATTTTTCAGAAAGTTTTTGAGACAGAACATTGGCAAAATGAATTTCCCTGTCAGAGAGGTTTGGTTGCTCCCAATTGAATCCCGGACCATCCCATGATCGGCAATTTGCACAGGTACAATGTCCAAAGGTCCAACCATCATTGGCAGAAGCATTGAATGTGGTTTGGTTCGGATTATTCACCAGTTGGTTTTCAACATCTTTCAGCCATAAATCCCATACCATAGGATTTGATTGACACAGTTTTGCATATTGCGGATCGGATTTGAACGTTCTTTCCCCATTAGGTTGCAGGGCAAAAATGTTTGGGTATTTGGCATGATATTTTGCCCACCATTGGGTAAAGGCGTGATGAACTCTGAAAAGTTCAGCCGAGGAAAGCTGGCTCCTTTGAAACCTCACCCAATCCTTTTCTTCGGAACTACCCTTATTCGTCGTTAGACTCATGCGATATAAAATGCCGGAACGGTCGCGTATTTTCGGGTGATAACGATAGCGGAAGGGGGTAAGGGAAAGATCAGGCTCTGTTGGGAAATCTTCGCCGAGGGCACCCGGCCACAACCAACGTACCCCTAACTGATCCTGTATAAATGTGTAAACGGCATTGCAGGTGCCATATTCCTGTTGAATATCTTCAATCGTTTTTTTACCAAACTGATCCTTGGCCCACATTTGTTTAGGGTCATAGATATCTCTGCCAGCAATAAGAATATGCTGATTTTTCGCTATCAATAATATTTCTTCAGGGTAAGAAAAGCTCAGGTTTTCTAAAGGGAAAATCTTTTCGAGCCCCGGTTGTATCCCGATCCAAATAGCAGATTCAGGAGATTCGGAGGGTAATCCCCGCAAAATTTTTGGTTGGGCTCCACTTATTTTCCTGATATAATTTGCCAGTTCAAGGGCTGCCTCTTCATTGCGGGGAGTGGTATTTTTAGCAAGGATGATCGGCATCAAACTTTTTCCACTCAACGTAAGCTGTATGGGAACCCTGTTATTTTCATTTCCCTGCGATAATTTTTTTTGAGCACTCACCCTGCAGGAGGCAAATAATACTCCCCACAAAATGAAAAATATTATCCATATTTTATAATGCCCTCCTTTCAAGGAATCAATAAAATTTTTCTCCACGATTCCTGACTCCTTTGTACCGTAATGTAAACCCATAGTTTCTTTCTGTTGCTAAAATTAGCAGTTGGAACCTTATACCATGCGTCAGAATCTGTTAAACTTTCAAATAGCCTTTAGGTAAAAATGGGGAAAGGGTAGGGATGCGATTTAGCCCGGTGACTTCAAATTGAATCCCCTGATTTTCAATTTTCTACCGTTTTTACGGTTTTTACCCCGTTAATCCTTTTCTCTTCCCTGCCTCTGGGCTTTTGGTTACCTTTGAAGCTTCAATAAAAGTTATGCAGGTAGATTTATCCTTAATGCAGCATCTCGCCAATTTATCAAGGCTTGAATTTTCTGAAAAGGAAATGACGGCCATGCAAAGCGATATGCAGGCGATGATTGGCTTTGTGGAGCAATTAAATGAGTTGGATACAAGTGGAGTGGAGCCTTTAAGGCATATGAGTGAGCTCGAGAATGTATACCGGGAAGATATGCCTGCAGCTCCTGTAGCTGCTTCTCAGGCATTAAGTCCTGCTAAAAACCACAATGATCAATTTTTTAAAGTACCGAAAGTAATCGGCTGAATCAATACAAACTATGGAAAAAAGCATCATTCATCTTGAAAATATCCGGAAGAAATATATAATGGGTGTCCAATCGCTGGAAGTACTCAAAGGATTGAATCTGGATATTTATAAAAATGAGTATGTCGCATTAATGGGGCCTTCCGGTTCAGGTAAAAGTACCCTCATGAATATTCTGGGATGCCTCGATTCACCTACTGCCGGTACTTATATTCTTAATGGATTTGATGTAAGCAAAATGGCCGATGCTGATCTTGCTCAGATCAGAAACAAGGAAATCGGTTTTGTTTTTCAGCAATTTAATTTGCTTCCAAGGTTAAGTGCTGCCGAGAATGTAGCTTTACCGTTGATTTATGCTGGAATTTCGCAGAAACAGCGCATGGAAATGGCCTTGGAGGTTCTTGGTAAAGTGGGTTTGGGAGACAGGGCACACCACAAGCCCAATGAAATGAGTGGGGGACAGATACAAAGGGTGGCTATTGCCCGCGCAATGGTAAACAATCCCTCCATTATTTTGGCTGATGAGCCTACAGGTAACCTGGATACGAAAACATCCTACGAAATCATGCAGCTTTTTGGAGAGATTCACAACGCTGGGAATACCGTGGTACTGGTAACTCACGAAGAAGACATAGCAAACTATGCCAAAAGGGTAATCCGACTCCGGGATGGGGAAGTGGAAAGCGATTATAAGCAGGATATACAACCCAAAGAGATGGCCTGATTGTGATTGAACCATTGTCAGTACCCTTTGTTAAACCTTAAAATTTTAAAGATTTTATTTACTGATAATGGCGTTTAAGATTTATACGAAGACCGGGGATAAGGGTAGTACCTCTTTGATTGGTGGTACTAAAGTGTTGAAAAGCCACTTGAGAATCTCAAGTTATGGTACTATAGATGAATTGAATTCCCATATTGGATTATTGAACGATACTTTACAAAATCCTTCGATTTCATTAGTGCTACGTGAATTGCAGGACCGTTTATTTACCATTGGGTCGTCGCTTGCTTGTGATCCGGAAAGAGAACCTAAACTTAAATTGCCGGATCTTCATGAGGAAGATATCGTTTTTCTGGAAAAGGAAATCGACCGGATGAATGATGCATTACCACCTATGACCTCATTTGTACTCCCCGGAGGTCATATGGCCGTTTCACAAGCCCATGTTGCCCGTTGTGTTTGTCGGCGTGCCGAAAGAATCTGCGTTGAACTGCATGATATGGGTGAGTTTGTTGACGGACTCGTTATCAAGTACATCAACCGTTTAAGTGACTATCTTTTTGTATTGTCAAGATATGTTGCCATGCTTTTAAAAGTGGAAGAAATTCCCTGGCGTGCCCGGATTAATAAAAACGCCTGATTTTATGGTTCAGGACTTTTGATCCACCATTTTACCGTCTTTCATAATCAACTTCCGATCGCAAAGATCTGCGAGTTCCTCGTTGTGGGTTACAATTAAAAAGGTTTGCCCGAATCGATGTCTCAGATCAAGAAACAGGCTGTGCATTTCCTGAGCATTATGGCTATCGAGGTTACCGGTGGGTTCGTCGGCAAATACGATTGAAGGTCTGTTGATGAGCGCCCGGGCAATCGCTGCCCGTTGTTGTTCCCCTCCCGAAAGTTGTCCCGGTTTGTTTTGTGCGAGTTTTTTTATACCAAGAATCTGAAGCAATTCCATGGCTTCATCCTGAGTCTTACTCGTTTTTTGACCCGCAATCCATGCCGGGATACAAATATTTTCCAAAACCGTAAATTCTGGCAAAAGATGGTGAAACTGAAAAATAAAACCGATTTCACGATTCCGGAAATCGGCAAGGGCTTTTCCTTGTAAGGTATCTACTCTTTTTTGATTGATCTCAATAGTACCGCTGTCTGCCGGATCAAGGGTTCCAAGAATATGCATCAAGGTGCTCTTGCCTGCACCTGATGCTCCGATAATACTCACCATCGACGCCCGTTCAATTTCAAGGTCAACCCCACGCAAAACTTCCACCTGTCCGTAGTTTTTATAGATATCGGTTGCTTTTAACATCATTATAAATCAATATTTTTCTTATTGACGGCAATGTAATTATTCTCCGTTAAAGCCGGGGGATAAATTTGACTGAATTGTGAATAGCCCTTTGAGGGGGTCTGACAGCTTGTTTAAGCTCTTTTAGCCGAAAAGCAAAACCTGACTTATTGCCCCTTCGGGCCAGCATAATTTTACCATATTCGGTATTCTTATTTTAGTTTTCTATAATTCGATTTGGTTATTTCGTTCAGACTGTTACTTTTGCGGAAAATTTAGAGGAGGTCGTACCTATGTTTTGGACACTTGAACTGGCTTCGCATCTTGAAGATGCACCCTGGCCCGCCACCAAAGATGAGTTGATTGACTACGCCATTCGGTCCGGCGCACCCATAGAAGTTGTGGAGAACTTGCAGGAATTGGAAGACGATGGAGAGATTTATGAAGGCCTTGAGGATATTTGGCCCGATTACCCGAGTCAGGATGATTTTTTCTTCAACGAAGACGAATATTAATTCATTAAAATATTGAGAAGCAGGTTGAGGCTATCGCTTTCAACCTGTTTTTGTTTGCCTGAAAGGTAAAAGCCAACTGTCGAATTCGATATCAATTAGTGAGTATCACATTAATTACCATTTTGGGCCGGTACCATACGTTGCACTTCGTGAAAATTCTTTTTATAGGATTTTTTATCAAGTTTATAGTAGTATGCCCCTTTCTTGGATCCTTCCATATTTTTCTCCGGTTGCCTTACAAGCATACCGGTCGATACGAGTTTTCTTGAAAAATTGCCCTTGTCAAATTGTGTGTCAAACACATCTTCAAATAGATTTTGTATCAGGGGAAGTGTAAACCTATCTGGTAATAATTCAAAGAGTATCGGGTGAATGGTCGCTTTATACCTTAGTTTTTCTTTGGCCATTTGTACCATGTTATTATGGTCAAATATCAATTCAGGCATTTCTGAAAGCAAAAACCAATCTGCATGATATTGATCGGTTATCTGCGTTTCATATTGATGAATATCTATCAGGGCAAAATAGGCTATGGAAATCGTTCGTTCTATTGGGTCACGGTTGGGTTTTGTAAAACTGTGTAGTTGCTCCAAATAAACGCCATCAAGTCCCGTTAGTCTTTTCAGTATCCTATTGGCGGCTTCATCCGAACTCTCCTCTTTCTCCACAAAACCTCCCACAAGACTCCATTTACCGATTTCAGGCTCAATGCCCCGCTTGATAAGTAAAATTTTCAGATTGCTTCCGTCGAAACCAAAAACAATACAATCCACCGCCACTAAAAAGCGGGATTGATTGGTATATTTCCCCATGTGTTAGTTTTTATTCAGCTAAAAAGGTTATATAAATTATTTTTATAAATGTAATAATTACAATTAAAAAAAAATTTATCATACTTTCACCAAAAATACAGGAGAATTGGTCTTCTTCCTATGGTTTCAACAAATGATTCCGGAAGGTGGTGATTACAATGAAATTTAAGAAGGAGTTTTTTTTTGAACTCAAATCGAAGTTGCGTTGATTATAAGGGTGATTGAAAGCGCTTTTTAAGGAAACCTGCTTTGGCCACATGAAATCATCCCCAAGAGCAACGGCACACATGGCACGCATGATCATCAGGGATCCGAACGTTCGATCCGAATATTCGGTCAGAAACTTCGGACCCATATGACAAATAAAAACCAACAGGCAAAGCCTGTGAACAAAAAATGAACATATATAATTGTGAGCCATGCGTATGAAATCCCCACGAACCGCAATGTACCCCTGCCCTTTGAGCAGGCAAGCTGCATGGATTGATATTGGGGTTTTATGCAGCATTTGCATACAATGTAAAACCGCGATATCCCCTGGTCATCTATAGATATGGAATTATGAATCTGAATCAAAGTACACATAGTGACCGGGAGTTTGACTTTATGGTGAGCCGGATGCAGTTGAACAGAAAAGTGGTAACATGCTACCCGAAGGATCAGGATATATTGCAGTTTATGGCTACCTGGATGCGTGC
Source organism: Chitinophagaceae bacterium (assembly GCA_041739485.1). Taxonomy (GTDB): domain Bacteria; phylum Bacteroidota; class Bacteroidia; order Chitinophagales; family Chitinophagaceae; genus Phnomibacter. The sequence continues at coordinate 5,193 of JBGSNV010000097.1, read as the reverse complement.
ATCTGCTTTATGGATATTGGCAGGTGGAGCACATCACACAGGCTATAGTCAAAATCTTTCTTCAGAGCATATTGAAGACTTTGCAAATATGGCTGATATAGAGTTCGTAAAAATTGACCGGAATACGAACCTTTATTCATTTAAAAAAGAGTTAAAATGCACCGAATCTTACTACATGTTTAAAAAAGGATTTTGAGTTCCATGTCGTCCGATTTCCTATATTTCCATTTCTTTTTAAATCTAAAAAAAAGCTAGCCAAATGAATGCCGGATTTACTGCTATTGATTATGCCATTTTTATTTTTTATGCCGTATTAATTGTCGGCCTGGGACTTTGGCTATCCCGGGGAAAGGACGGACAGGAAGAAAACGCGAAAGACTACTTTCTTGCAGGTGGAACCCTGAGTTGGTGGGCAGTAGGAGCTTCACTTATTGCTGCAAATATTTCTGCTGAACACTTTATTGGTATGTCCGGTTCCGGATTTGCTATTGGTTTGGGTATTGCCGCCTACGAATGGCTGGCTGCGATCACCTTAATTCTGGTAGCGAAATTTTTGCTGCCGCAAATGATTGAGAAAAAGATATTTACGATGCCCCAACTTGCCAAAGAACGTTATGGCGACGGCGTAAGTTTTTTCTTTTCTTTCTTTTGGTTGCTAGTATACATTTTCGTCAACCTAACCTCAGTTGCCTGGTTGGGTGCGTTGGCTATGGATGAGATATTGGGGGTTCCCATGCAGTATGGAGTGCCGGGTCTTTTATTGTTTGCGGGTTTGTATTCCATTTATGGAGGACTAAAGGCAGTGGCCTGGACCGATGTATTGCAGGTGATATTTTTAATTGGGGGTGGATTGATTACCGCATGGTTTGCACTGGCGGCAGTGGATGATTCCGGTAGTGCTATCAATGGTTTTTTGACCGTTTTAAAAAGTATTCGCTCCGATGTTTCCGATCTGCATTTCAATATGATTATCAAAGAAGGGGTGGCAGCAATTCCGGATGGAAATGGCGCCACCAAAGATCCTTTTATGGATCTGCCGGGTCTTGCAGTTATTTTCGGTGCTATGTGGCTTATCAATTTGGGTTACTGGGGTTTTAATCAGTACATCATTCAAAAAGGACTGGCAGCCAAAAACCTGCACGAAGCTAAAAAAGGATTGCTGTTTGCTGCTTACCTTAAAATATTGATTCCACTCATTGTAATCATTCCGGGTATTACAGCCTTTTACCTGACCAAGGATCCTGCAAACATTGCGAAATTCGGCGAAATTGGTAAGGCCGATCAGGCCTATCCCTGGTTGCTGCGCAACTTTGCACCCGAAGGTATCCGGGGGCTTGCTTTTGCGGCTCTTGTAGCAGCGGTGGTTTCCTCGCTTGCTTCTATGCTCAACTCTACCTCCACCATTTTTACCCTCGATATCTACAAGGCGCATATCAATAAAGAGGCCAATGATAAAAAGCTGGTTTTGGTAGGCAGGATTGCTGCGGCTGTAGCTCTGGTAATCGCCATGTTTGCGGCCAAGCCATTGCTTGGTGGTCTTGATCAGGCTTTCCAATACATTCAGGAGTATACCGGATTTATTTATCCGGGCGTAGTAGTTGTATTTGGTATGGGTATTTTGTGGAAGCGGGCAACCAACCGGGCAGCTTTGTGGACAACGATTGTCACTTTGCCAGCAGGTATTCTTATGAAAATATTGCTGCCTGAAATTCCATTTATTATCCGGATGGGTTATGTATGTATGATCCTGATCTCTATTGCCGTAGTATTGACGCTTACCGATAAAAAACAAATACCGGCTGCTGATCTGACTCCTCTAAAGCGGGATCGCATGATGCAGATTGCCAAAACCTTTATGGTGCTGACTGTCGCCACTTTACTGGCCGGGTTGGTTTGGGGTACTACTCTTTTTGGTATGGGGCACCTCGATTTGGGATTTGATTCCATTTTCCTTACCATGTTCCTTTTTGCTTTTTTTGCTGTCATTTTTTATACCAATGCCACCAGCAAAACAAAAGATCCCAAAGCATATGATGTGGATCCGGCTTTGTTTAAAACCGATGGTGGATTTATGCTTGGAGCCCTTGGTATCGTAGTAATTATTACTGCTCTGTATGCCTATTTCTGGTAAAGAATAATTTTCCTATTTTAAAACCGGTCAGGAATTTATAAACCTGCCCGGTTTTTTTAATGAAACAAATTAAAACAGATGTTGGTATATAAAAAAGGCCAAAAATTTAAACGTAACAGGATTTCGCATTTACGATGATACAATGCCTTTAACACGGATTTATATTTTTAGGGTAATGAATAACAGTATAGACTGAATAGTTTTTACTTGTGTCAGGAAATATCTCTGCCTGTTAGCTGCGGGGCTTGTAAGGGTTCGAGCAACGTCTCTGCTTTTTAGCCGGAAGGCGAACAGGGAGGACGTTGCGACATGAGCAACTTTCTTTGACTCCAGCGGAGTCACGATGTTTGTAGGAATTAGCAACAGTGTCTAAGCTTCTCGACTCCAGCGGAGTCGTACCTCCTTCGGGCAACGTCTCAGCCTTTGAGCTGCAAAGCTCATAAGCAGGTTGTTGCGATACAACATTGGACTCCGCTGGAGTCCTTGTCTTCGTTTCCTTTGGATATCTCTACAAACATTTGACCTCTCTGGGGTCTGAACTGAATTTCTGATAATGTCTCTGCCGGTGAGCCCTCAAGCATGGTTTCGAGCAACGTCTCTGCTTGCGAACCGTCAGGCAAGCATGCAGGACGTTGCGACACAAAGCACCGGGTTGTATTCTATGGGCATCAATTGGCCTCATACATCAGTTGGATAAACCTTACATCGGTTTTTAACCTAAAAAATGCCCATTAAGCCTATTTTTGGAACATTCTTCCAATGTAAAGACACCTGCTAATGCTGAAATATCTTTTATTCTCCGGATTCATTCTATTGCTAGCCGGCTGCCAAAACAGTCCGGATATTTTATACAAATCCACGGCATATTCCATTTATTCCGATCGGGTAGTACAGGATTCATTTGAGGCGAAAGCATTGAGTGCTACCCATATCATTAGTAATTACAGAAGCCCTGCCAATACTTTTCAGGATGCCAATATTGCTTTCAAATTTTCAATAAACGGTAAGGACAATGAGATGCTTCCGGGATCGGATCACCATATTACCATTAAGACCGAAAAAGGAAAAGCTGAAACGCCTATGATAGTATTTGGGGAACAGTACAGTGAACCGGTTACGGAGGGCGCTTTTTTGAAACCGGAGACGGCATTCACCATCCGCCTCGATATGCGGCCCGTGCTCGAGGCTTTTGCTACAAAGGGATTTTTTACGAATGCTAAAGGGGAGCGTATTTACAAGGAAGATTTTAAGGCAGTTTATGTGGCAGGCAATACACTGCCCATGACCTGGGATTTTGATAATCTGAAGAACCGACCGGAGTTGGAATTGAAGGATCCCGATGAAGATGGGATTTATGAAACTACACTTATGCTTAATGTGGCTTCTGATCAAAAACAAATTGATACGGTATGGCAACGCTCTAAAGACCTGAGTGCTTTCCCTCAATATCAGTCGCCGCATGTATTAGCCGATGCTATTTACAATATGGCACTCGAAGAAATGGAGAATGCCGTAGAGAAGGACAGCACCCTCCGTACCGGAAAAGAATGGGCTGGTGTATGGACCCGCGATGTGAGTTACAGCATTATCCTGAGTATGGCATACATGCAGCCTCAGGTGGCTATGAACAGCCTTCGGCACAAGGTAAATGCCCGTAAACGCATCATTCAGGATACAGGTACCGGGGGAGCATGGCCGGTGAGTACGGACAGGATGATCTGGGCGGTAGCAGCCTGGGAAATCTATTTGGTTACCGGCGATGAAAACTGGCTGAAGGAAGCCTATGAAGTCATTAAAAATTCATTACAGGATGACTATAAAGTAGCTTATGATTCCTCAACAGGTTTAGTAAAGGGTGAATCCTCTTTTCTGGATTGGCGCGAACAAACCTATCCGAAATGGATGCAACCTGCAGATATTTTTGAAAGCCAGTGTTTGGGTACAAATGCGGCGCATTTTCAGGCCAATACCGTTGCTGCAAGTATGGCGCGGCTGCTGAAAGATTCCACTGAAGCAATTTTTCTGGAAAAGGCTTTGGCCATCAGGAAGGGTATCAATCAGAACCTTTGGGTGGAGGAAAAGGGCTTTTACGGGCAATACTGCTACGGGCGTGTTTCGAAAATGATTTCGCCACGGTCTGAAGCTTTAGGTGAAGCAATGTCAGTGGTTTTTGATATTGCCGATGCCGACCGGCAAAAGAAAATCGTTTCTTCCACACCTATTGTAGACTTTGGCATTCCTTGTATTTTCCCGCAAATACCCGGTATTCCGCCTTACCACAACAATGGTATCTGGCCTTTTGTACAAACCTATTGGTTGTGGGCAGGTGCCAAAGCTAAAAATGAGCAATCGGTGATGGAAAGCATTGCAGCCATCTACCGGCCTTCGGCTTTGTTTCTGACCAATAAAGAAAATTTTGTAGCAACCTCCGGCGATTTTTCGGGGACGGTTATCAATAGCAGCAATATGCTTTGGAGTCTGAGTGGTAATATCAGTTTGGTACACAAAGTTCTTTTTGGCATTGGATTCACGGAGCAGGGCTTATCCTTTCTGCCTTTTGTACCCGCACCGCTTAAGGGGAACAGGACCCTGAAAAATTTCAAATACAGAAAAGCGGTATTAGACATAGAAATGATTGGGTTTGGGGATTCTATCAGTAGTTTTTTGCTTGATGGAAAACCACAGGAGGCTAAAACCCTGCCTGATGATCTTTCAGGCCTGCATCGTATTAAGATGGTGCTCAGTAACACAATAGGAACGATTGGTGCCATCAATAAAACGGCCAATGTCTTCAGCCTTACAACCCCATTGGTCCGGTCCGTGGGCGATTCCTCTTCCTCCCTCCAATGGGATTCTATTGGCAGCGGGGTCACCTATTCCATTTTTGTAAACGGGAAGCGAATTTCAGAAACAAGGGATACCTCTTGGGAAATAAAACAGGATAACCCGGGATTTTATCAGGTAATGGCAACCAATAAAAACGGCCTGTCGTCTTTTGCAAGCGAGCCATTGCCTTTCTTCCGGCAAAAGGCAATGGTTTATGAAGCGGAGGATTTTGCAAC
>JBGSNV010000083.1:0-9668 GCA_041739485.1 Chitinophagaceae bacterium | reverse complement strand
TTTATTGAAGATGTAAGTGAGTATAAATATACGGTTGACCGGATGCTGATGAACTTAAAAAGAAGCGGCAAGCTCGATAACCTGAAGGGATTGCTTGTAGGCGGATTCACCTCCATAAAAAAAGAAGATGTCGCCTATTTTACCATGTCGATTGAGGAGATCATCTATGAAAAAGTAAAAGAATTTGATTATCCGGTTTGCTTTAATTTTCCCGGAGGACATCAGCAACCCAACCTTGCTATCAAGCTTGGTATGACTTACAACCTTGAAGTGAAAGCAGGATCAGGACAGCTCACTGAACTACGCAATGCTTTCCCCAATCCTCCCTTACCATTTACAGATTCAATTTCTATGCCAGAGAATATATCGCCGAAACCCTTGTAGTTTTTACAAAATAAAGAATGATATATGTTGTTGAAAATACCCCGATACCTGAAAAAAGGGGATACCATCGGTTTGATTTGCCCTGCCGGATTTATGCCCGCTGAAAATACGACGCGTTGTATAGAGACCTTAGAAAAATGGGGCTATCAGGTAAAGCATGGGAAAACGGTAGGACATCAGGCTCATTATTTTTCGGGGAGTGATGAAGAGCGGTTGAACGATCTGCAGCAAATGCTTGACGATGAAACGGTGCATGCAATCTTGTGTGCAAGAGGCGGATATGGCTGTTCGCGCATTATAGATCAGGTAGACTGGAAAGCTTTCCGGAAAAATCCGAAATGGATCATCGGGTTTAGCGATGTGACGGTTTTTCATAATCACTTATATCAGCAATTAAAAACAGCTTCTATCCATGGTCCTATGGCAGGGGCTTTTCTAAAGGCGGCAGGGGAAAACGCCTATCTGCTTACCCTGAAACAAGCATTACAAGGTAAAAAAATACGTTATAAAACGGATCCCCACCCGTTGAATAAAACCGGAAAAGCCACAGGTCCGCTGTTGGGTGGCAACCTTAGCATGCTTGCTCATATAATAGGAACACCGTCCTTTCCAGTTACCAAAAATTCCATCCTTTTTTTGGAAGATATCGGGGAGTATTTGTACAATATTGACAGGATGCTGCTGCAACTTGACCGGGCAGATAAACTCAAAGATTTAAGCGGGTTGATTATTGGCGGTTTTACCGATTGTAAAGATACCACAATCGCATTTGGAAAAACCGTACATGAAATTATTCAAAGCCGGGTATCCAATTATAATTTTCCGGTAGCCTATGGTTTTCCGGTTAGCCACGAAAAAGAAAATGTAGCTCTGAAAACGGGTACGGTACACGAACTTGGTGTAACTAAAAAAGGGGTATTTCTAAAGGAGATATAATCCGCTTGGGGGCCGGAGGGTACTTAGACAAAAATTTAAACCTCGATGAATTGAAAGCATCTTATGCTGTTAAAACTGATTAAAGTAAAAAATTAAATAAGCGCTGTTCTTTATCGATTGAAAGGCATCACTATTAAATTATACTAGTTTAAAAAAATATTATTAGCTAAAATTAAGTAATTGATTATTTTAGCTAATACAGACGATAAACAAAGTAGATTAATAAAATAATAAAAATTGAGAAAAAGATAAAATATGCAAAAAACTATAACGTAGTAAATAAATAAAAAACACTATTGTTGGAGATGCTATTGAAGTTTACAAAGAGCATAAAAATTATCATATAAAGACAGTTATAATCGAGTACAAAAATCAATGAGAACAGCGGTTGACATATTAGAAAATGAAATTGTAGAGCAATACCCTGATGTTCTCAATATTTTGCTACGTGACCACACAACTCAAAAAAACATATTTTGGGCTACTGACAATTATGAGCATCTTGGTGATGTTTATAGGTTCAATGCTCATATTTTACCAGAATTAATCACTGGCGAAAATGGAAATATAATAATGCCAAGAGTACATAAAGACAAATTTTTGCAGCAATCAAGGTCCAAAGAAATGGCGGAGGTCTTTACGCCTTCATGGATTTGTAATGCACAGAACAACTTGATTGACAATGCATGGTTTGGAAGAAGTAATGTTTTTAATTCTGAAATCCCATCAGATAATGGAACTTATAAGTGGGAAATAAATAAAAAGAAAATCACCTTTCCAAAAGGAAAGACCTGGAGAGATTACATTCGTGACACTCGTTTAGAAATGGCATGTGGTGAAGCACCATACATCACTAGCAGATATGACAGCACCAACGGTGAGTCTATTCCAATTGAAAACCGAATAGGAATTTTAGACAGAAAGCTAAGAGTTATAAATGAGAATGTTAACACAACAGGAGAATGGCTGAAAACAGCCCAAACAGCATACAAAAACACCTATGCATTTGAATGGCAGGGCGACAGCTTATTACTTGCACGAGAAGCAATGCTTGTGACCTTCATTGAAAATTACACTAGTAAATTCGGCAAAGAGCCCCTTCTAAAATCCTTATATTACATTGCATATATCATTTCTTGGAATGTTTGGCAAATGGATGGTCTAAAAGGAGTTATTCCCAATAGTTGTGGAATTAAGAAAACAAATGTTCTAAGTCTTTTTGGTGGACAGGAGGAAGAACCTTGTTTTGGTTGCAAAATGGAGGATATTACAAAGCACAACGGGAATTATTGTTTGATTAAAGACTGGTCAAATAAGGATTTTAAATCTGGAAAAATAGGTAGAAAAATCAAGTTTGTTGACCTTTTAAACAACAAAGTGAAATGAAATTTACATCATCATTAAAGCTAAAGCTAATCTATGTGTTTCGTATCACTGATGATGCCCACAAAGGATGTCTGAAAATTGGTGAAGCAACTTCACATAACGAAAACATTTGGGGGCTTGAACCAAATAGTAAACTACTTAACAAAGCAGCAAAGAAACGAATTGACCAATACACTCAGACTGCTGGCATTGTCTATGATTTGTTGTACACCGAAGTAGCTATATATACTGAGAAAGGCGTAATCAAAGCATTCTCTGATTTTGAAGTTCATAATGTATTGATTCGATCTGGAATCAACAGGAAAACATTTGATACAAAAAATAAAGCAAATGAGTGGTTTATTACGGACCTTGAAACAGTAAAAAATGCAATTGGAGCAGTAAAAGAGGGTAAAGACTCCCTACATGCAAATGAAATTTCGGAAACTCAAGACCCGATTATATTCAGACCTGAGCAAAAGGAGGCGATTGAAAAAACAATTAAGCAATTCAAAAAGGGGAGTGAAATGCTATGGTTTGCCAAAATGCGTTTTGGCAAAACCCTTTCTGCTCTTCAAGTGGTTAAAGAACAAGAATTCGCCCGAACACTAATTTTAACCCATCGCCCGGTTGTTGACAAGGGATGGTTTGAAGACTTTGGTAAAATATTCTATGACTCCCCCAAATATTCTTATGGCTCAAAAAATAAAGGAAACCAATTTACTTCATTAGAAAATGAAAGCAAATCAAAAGGCAAGAAGTACATATATTTTGCATCTATGCAAGATTTAAGAGGTTCTGAATTGGTAGGTGGTAATTTCAATAAAAATGATGAAATCTTTAGGACATTTTGGGATTTAATCATTGTAGATGAAGCACATGAGGGTACTCAAACAGAATTAGGGAAAAATGTGCTTCAAGAACTGAAGAAGGATAGCACTAAAGTCTTACATCTTTCAGGCACGCCTTTCAACTTATTGGATAATTACAAAGATGATGAAATCTACACTTGGGATTATGTAATGGAACAAAAAGCTAAAGCAGACTGGGATAAAATTCATTTTGGTGACCCCAACCCCTATGCTTCGCTTCCAAAACTTAATATTTTCACCTACGACCTTGGGACTTTACTTAAAGGCTATATTGACGAAGAAGTAGCATTTAATTTCCGAGAATTTTTTAGAGTAAGTGAATCAGGGGTTTTCTTGCATGAAAAAGATGTCCTTTCTTTTTTAAACTTGATATGTAAAGAGGATTCAGAAAGTAATTATCCATACTGCACAGCTGAATACCGAGATAATTTCCGTCATTCCCTTTGGATAGTGCCTGGTGTAAAAGAAGCGAAAGCTTTAAGTTCATTATTACAGATACATCCTGTTTTTGGACAATTTAAGATTGTGAATGTAGCAGGTGATGGTGACGAAGAAGAAGCTAATGAGGAAGCACTTAAAAAAGTTGAAAAAGCCATCAGCGAAAAACCCCATGAAACCTTCACCATTACACTTTCCTGTGGAAGATTGACAACAGGTGTTTCTGTGAAGGCATGGACGACCGTTTTTATGCTTTCAGGTTCACATAATACTTCGGCATCAGGATATATGCAAACCATTTTCCGGGTTCAAACCCCTGCAACCATTAATGGAAAAGTAAAAGAAGAATGCTTTGTTTTTGATTTCGCACCTGATCGAACACTAAAAGTAATAGCAGAAACAGCCAAAGTCTCTGCCAAAGCAGGAAAAACAACAGGAGAAGACAGAAAGATTATGGGCGAGTTTCTCAACTTCTGCCCCATTATCGCAATTCATGGCTCAAAAATGACTAGCTATGATGTAAATGGCATGCTCGAACAACTCAAGAAAGTTTATGTGGAACGAGTGGTTCGAAACGGCTTTGAAGATGGGTATCTTTACAACAATGAGCAATTAATGAAACTGGATTCAATTGATTTGGAAGAATTCGAAGGTCTTAAAAAAATTATTGGCAACACGAAAGCAATACCCAAAAGTGGCGACATAGACGTTAACAAACAAGGTTTTACAGATGAAGAATATGAACAGTTAGAATCTTCCAAGAAAAAGAAGAATAACGAACTATCAGAGGAAGAAAAGCAACTATTAGCGGAGAAATCTGAAAAGAAAAAGATTAGAGATAGTGCTGTTTCGATTTTACAGGGTATTTCAATTCGAATGCCTTTATTGATTTATGGAGCAGAGGTAAGGGATGAAGAAAAAGAAATTTCTATAGATAATTTTACTGAATTAGTAGATAAGCAATCTTGGGAGGAGTTCATGCCTAAAGGTGTAACCAAAAAAACCTTTTTAAAATTCAAAAAATATTATGAACCCGATGTGTTTCGGGCTGCAGGCAAGCGCATCAGGGCATTGGCAAGAGCAGCCGACAATCAGTCCATTGAGGTTAGGATCGAACGTATTACTTCCATCTTTGCGACTTTTCGCAATCCTGACAAAGAAACCGTTTTAACTCCTTGGAGAGTAGTAAATATGCATCTTGGAGACAGTTTGGGCGGTTATGTCTTTTTAGACGAGAAAAACGAAAAGACAATTCCTCAACCCTTCTTTATTTCGCAAGGTGAAGTAACAGAGAATGTATTTTCATCAGATAGCAGAATTTTGGAAATCAACTCAAAATCAGGTCTTTATCCTCTTTATGTTACATACAGTATTTTCCGCAATCGTGTAAAAGAGAATTATCCAGATAAAGAGCCTAACACTTTATCTGTTATGCAACAGCAAGCTTTATGGGATAAAACTTTAGAAGAGAACCTATTTGTCATTTGTAAAACTCCAATGGCAAAGAGTATCACAAGGAGAACACTAGTAGGTTTTAGAAATTCCAAAGTAAATACCCGCCATTTTGAAGATTTGGTTCATCAAATTACGAACAGACCTAATGATTTTATTTGGAAGGTAAAAAAAGGTAAAACCTTTTGGAAAGCAAATAATAATAATTATATGAAATTTAATGCAATTGTAGGAAATCCGCCTTATCAAGAAATGGATGGAGGAAATAGTGAAAGTGCTAAGCCCGTGTATCAGCATTTTGTAGAAATAGCTAAAAAATTCAAACCTGATTACTTTTCTATGATTATGCCTGCCAGATGGTATGCTGGAGGGAAAGGTCTAGATTCATTTAGAGAAAGCATGCTTAACGACAACAGGATGTCTCATCTCTTCGATTTCCCTAATTCCAATGATTGTTTTACCAATGTTGATATAGCAGGCGGTTTATGTTATTTTTTATGGAATGAAAATCATAGTGATCATTGCACAATTACAAATAATATTAATGGTGAAATTGTGAGTGCAAAAAGAGCACTCAATGAATTTGAAATTCTCATTAGAGATAATAAAGCTATTCCTATTTTAAAAAAAGTTATTGGATGGAATAAAGAAAATAGAACACTAGCGGAGAAGGTATCTTCAAGAAAGCCATTTGGGCTACCAACAAACTACCATCCAAAGGAACAGGGTATCCCATGTTGGTTTATTCAGAAAATAGGAATGAAATTTGCCCTTGAAGAAGATGTGATTGATAGCCAAGGTTACCTAAAAAAATGGAAGTTATTAATACCAAAATCACCGATAGCAGGGCAGACTGATTTCACTAAACCAGTGGGATTTTATTATGATGGGAACACGCGTGTAGCCAAACCAGGTGAATGTTGTACAGAATCATTTATTATAGCGGGAGCTTTTAATAATCAAGAGGAAGTTCTTTCATTCAAATCTTATCTTTTTACAAAGCCAGTTCGGTTCTTATTACTGCAAATGGTAATTTCTCAAGATGTAACAAAAAGATGTTTCGGTTTTATTCCTGATTTAGAGCAATATGAAGGTAGATATACTGACAAAGATTTATGCAACCTTTGGAATTTAAATGAAGATGAATGGAATTATATTGACTCACGAATTCAGGATATAAAACCAACAGCTGAGTAAATTAAGATGAGTAGGGATTATAGTTATAAAAATTTCTTTAACATTCTTTAAATTAATTAAGATTTAGAGTAATTTGAGTATAAAGGATTTACGGATTAAGATACAAGTTTGAAAGTGTTGTTTTGACTTTTATGAAAGGTGATATCAAGCAACTTCAAGCCATAAATTTAAATAGAAAAACTCACTGCTCTTAGATATCTACATCATGGCTTGAGTATACCTTTTAAGGTTTATGACAAGAATGGGAGATAAGTATGCAAAATATGCGTATAAGAAAATTTAGTAACTTTAAGGAACGTGAAAAATTTTTCTTAATTTACTGAAAATCAATATTCTATTTAAAATAAGGAATGTTCAATAATTAATAGGGAACGTTGGAATGCAAAAAGCGGCATCTGATTTTATCCCCTTAAAAAATGACTCACCTTTTAACAAACTACATCCTGTAACAAACTGCATTGATATTCATACCGGCACCCACAGAGGCAAATAAAACAACATCTCCCTCATGCAGTGTATGATTTTGAATCTGACCTTTTTTTACCTGATCGAAAAGGGTTGGAACTGTGGCTACCGAACTATTACCAAGCAGGTGAATGCTCATTGGCATCATATGTTCGGGAATTTCATTTTTGCCGTATAATTTAAACAGCCGCTTGATGATGCCTTCATCCATTTTTTCATTGGCCTGATGGATAAACACTTTCTTTACATCTTCAATAGAAACACCGGCTTTATCGAGACAATCTTTCATGGCAAGTGGCACATATTGCATGGCATATTCATACACTTTACGCCCCTTCATTTTTATATACCGAACTCTCGGATCGCTTCCCGGGAAATTGGATTTACCCATATATAAATAATAGGCCTCCTCGTTGCAATGCGATTGTACACTTGCGCTCAGGATGCCGCTCCCATTAGAAGCAACCGGCTTGTATTCAAGAATGGTTGCTCCGGCACCGTCACTAAAAATCATGCTATCCCGATCGTACATATCGAGCACCCGGCTCAGGGTTTCGGTACCAATGACCAAGGCCTTTTTGGCAATACCGGCTTTAAAAAAAGCATCAGCATGAATGACTCCCTGTATCCATCCCGGACAACCAAAAAGCAAATCATATGCTACGCAATTCGGGTTGCGTATTCCTAAATCGTGTTTTACCCTGCTTGCAAGAGCAGGAAGTATGTCAATCTGGATGGTATGCTTAACAACATTGCCGAAATTGTGCGCCACAATAATCTGATCAAGCGTTTCGGGATCTATCCCGCTATCAGCAATAGCAAGTTTAGCAGCCTCAAGCGCTATATCTGAAGAATTTTGTTCCGGTTCTGCATAACGTCTTTCGGCAATTCCTGTGATTTGCCGGAATTTTTCTACAATAACTTCGGGATCAGTGGTAATACGATTATGTTGTTCATCATAAAAATCATGAATGGTGAAATCCCTGTTTTTCTTTTGAACATTAGGTATGTAACAACCTGAGCCGGTGATGACGCTTCTATTTAAATCCATGGAAGATTTTTGTAAACGATAAAAGTAGGGGATTTAGCTACGTTTTTCCTAAAAAACCGAATAAATCCTACGTTTAGTTCAATCCTGGCAATAGGTGTCCCATTTTATCTTTCTTGGTTTGTAAATATTTATGGTTGTGGGGATTGGGGGTTGTTTCAAGCGATACAGCTTCCACAATTTCAAGTCCGTAGCCCATTAACCCTACCCTTTTCTGTGGGTTATTCGTCATGAGGCGGAGTTTAGTAACATTTAGATGTCTGAGGATTTGGGCGCCTACTCCATAATCTCTTGCATCAGCAGGCAAACCAAGCATCAGGTTTGCTTCGAGGGTATCGGCTCCCGCTTCCTGCAATTTGTAGGCTTTTAGCTTATTGGTCAGTCCAATACCGCGCCCTTCCTGATTCATATATACTACAATTCCCTTTCCTTCTTTTTCTATCATCTCAAGGGCACAGGCCAATTGATTTCCGCAATCGCAGCGAAGGCTACCGAGGATATCACCCGTAAAACAGCTGCTGTGAACTCTTGTTAGCACCGGTTCGTCTTTTTCCCAGGTTCCCTTCATAATGGCAAGATGTTCCTGCCCGTTGCTTTTATCTAAATAGGAAGACAATATGAAATCTCCGTATTTGGTCGGCATTTGTACAGAAACGATTTCTTCGATGAGACTATCCCGCTGCAGCCGGTACTCAATCAGATCTTTAATGGAAATGAGCTTCAGATTCCACTCTTTAGCTAAAATTTCCAGTTGCGGCAATCTTGCCATTGTACCATCTTCATTCATAATTTCTACCAGCACTCCGGCCGGTTCAAACCCTGCGAGTCTCGCAAGATCAATGGTTGCCTCTGTATGCCCGCTTCGGCGCAACACACCACCGGGTTTTGCCCGGAGCGGAAATATATGTCCCGGACGACCAAGATCAGCCGGGCGGGTTTCTTTATTAATAAGTGCCTGAATGGTTTTGGAACGATCCTGCGCCGAAATCCCTGTGCTTGTGCCCTGTCCTAAAAGATCTACCGAAACGGTAAAAGCAGTTTCGTGCATAGAGGTATTGGAAACTACCATAGGATGAAGTTCAAGTTCTTCGCACCGTTCCTCGGTAATAGCTGCGCAAACAAGTCCCCGACCGAATTTCGTCATAAAATTGATCACTTCAGGTGTAGCATGCCGGGCCGATACAATCAGATCTCCCTCATTTTCACGATCCTCGTCATCTACCACAATAACCATTTTCCCCTCACGGATATCTTCAATGGCTTCTTCAATACGATCCATATCTTCTTTTTTAATAAACTTCTTTTTATGTCAGCATGCAAAGGTACAGCAATCGATACTGCCCATGATTTTCACGGATATATATTATGGAGAATTACATAAGGAACTGCCGATTTGTTTGGCACGTAAAAACGCAGAGCAGAAAGGATTCAGGAAAAATTATTGACGAAGGATGCCCATGATAGACTTATATCAGGTATCATTCACCCAAAACCATGCCAAATGCCTCCCT
>JBGSNV010000044.1:0-3841 GCA_041739485.1 Chitinophagaceae bacterium | reverse complement strand
GCTGGTAACAAGTGGCGGGTGCACCTGTCTCCGGATCAAACAGGAACCTGGAGTTACAAAGTCGACTTTAGAGGAGGTAACTGGCAGGCCGTGAGCGAACGTAAAAATTCCGGAACAAGCGCTGGCTTTATGGACGGAGCTACCGGCTCTTTTGTAGTAGCGAAAAGCGATAAAACAGCCAATGACAACCGTGCAAAAGGTCGTTTGAAATACGATGGCACCCGCTATCTGAAATATGCCGAAACCGGCAAGCCTATGTTAAAAGTTGGTCCCGATTCACCTGAGAATTTATTCTCATTCGCTGATTTTGATGGCACATTTCACAATGATGGCCACAAAGATAATTTGGTAAAAACCTGGGCAGCACATTTAAAGGATTGGAATGAGGGTGATCCAACATGGAAAAATGGAAAAGGAAAAGCAATTATTGGTGCAGTTAATTACCTGGCGTCAAAAGGAATGAATGTGTTCTCTTTTCTAACCTTGAATATAAAGGGCGATGACCAGAACGTATTTCCTTTTGTAGATTATAATACCTACGACAGATTTGATTGCTCGAAACTGGATCAGTGGGAGGTGATTTTTGAACATGCCGATAAAAAGGGGATGTTCCTGCATTTCAAACTCCTCGAGCAAGAGTGTCAGGGTTTATTAGATAACGGGGCCATTGGAATATATACCCGCCTATACTATCGGGAAATATTGGCACGTTTCGGACATCATCTATCACTCAACTGGAACATTTGTGAAGAGGGTGGCGACTGGGCAAAAGATCACCCCACAGCACCAATGAATACCACGCAACGATTGGCCGCCGCGGAATATTTTTATCAAAACGATCCATATAGTCATCACGTGGTCATTCATAATCCGCCCATTTTCAATGATATTTTGGTTCCGGGCAACAAGTATTCAGGCGTATCTTATCAGTTAGGAACAGACCAGTTTAGAAATGTACATGAAACTGTATTAAAATGGTTAAGTCTATCTAAACAAGCTGGTAAACAATGGGCTATTTCGATGGATGAACCAGGCGGGGCACAAAATGGTTTACTTACGGATGTCGAAGACTCAAAACATGATAGTGCAAGAATCAACAGCCTCTGGGGCTCATTTTTAGCCGGGGGCTGGGGAAATGAATTTTACTTTGGATATGCACACCCACATTCTGATTTAACCTGCGAAGACTTCCGCTCCCGGGATTTGTTTTGGAACCAATGCAAATACTTGCTCGATTTTTTCGAAGAAAATAAAATACCGGTAGCCGATACAGACAATTACACCAATCTTGTACAACCAGGAGATTACTGCCTGGCGACCCTTGGAAAAAAGTACATTGTTTTTCTTAGAAACGGAAGTGGTACTATCAATCTTGAAAACCAAAGCGGTGCATTCAATATAAAATGGTTTGATCCCCGCAACGGCGGCAAACTTCAGAATGGACCTGTTAAGAGCATCGACGGTGGTAAAGTGCAAAAATTAGAGGAACCACCATCAGAGCCAAAAAAAGATTGGGTAGTGCTTTTGGAAAAAAAATAGTTTTTTGCATTTCAACAAAGTTTAATTGTAACATTTTAAATAAGCATGAAAACAAATTTGCTTCTTGTTCTTTTTATCAGTCTGCTTCCAATCATTGTATTGGGGCAGGATATTGTTGTATTCTATGATGTTACCAAGCCTACATTTGAATTTGCTGCAAGGGATATTAAATCTGCCCTGGAAGCAAAAGGACATAAGGTGAAATTAACCGGACTTTCAGACCTCGATAAAAACCATAAAAAGAAAAAGATTGTGATTTCCCTGGAGAGTGATCAAAAAGTAAAAACGCTTTTTTTATCACAGGGTGGCGCTGAAGTAAAAAACCTTGATGAGCAGGCATATGCCCTGCGCACAACAACCAAACCTTCTTTGAGCTATTGGATAATGGGAGGTGATGACGACGGCGCCATGTACGGAGGATTACAGATCGCCGAAAATATCAAGTTTGATGGACTTGCAAAGTTGTATAATTTAGAGAGTTCTCCTTTAGTAAAAAAGCGGGGGATAAAGTTCAATATTCCACTTGATAAAAGAGCTCCAACATATGAAAGCGATAATGGAGGAACTTCTCACAAGGTTGCCATAGAGCATGTATGGGATATTTCATTTTGGCATGAATACTTTGATGAAATGGCTCGTAACCGGTTTAATGTTCTTTCGTTATGGAACCCTCATCCATTTACATCAATGGTTGATATGGAACAAAAGTATCCGGGTATCGCCATTAATGACGTTGAAGGATATGATGGTTTTCAGAAAAAGATGAGCATTCAGGAGAAAATAAAATTCTGGCAGGATGTATTGGCTTATGGACGAAACAGGGGCTTTGAGATTTACTACTGCACCTGGAATGTTTTTCTTTGGAATGCAAAAGGGAAGCACGGACTGGAAGAAGATCCATTCAATAAAAAAACTTTAACCTATTTAAAAGAAGCCACCATAAAATTTTTGGAGACTTATCCTGATGTTTCTGGTTTGGGTGTAACGGCTGGGGAAAACTTAGGAGCACTAAAAGGCAAAAACGAAGAATTAATTAAGTGGACATGGGATGCTTATGGCGCGGGTGTTTTGGAATATGCAAAGGAACACCCAAACCGAAGATTGGTATTTTTTCATCGTCAACACTATGGCAATGTAGAAAATATTATAAAAGGGTTTAAGCCACTTCAAAATATTCCAAATGTAGTTTTTGATGTTTCGTTTAAATACTCAATGGCACATGTAATTTCAACTGTAAAGCCAGATTGGTGGGAGAATGGTTTTTTGTCGGAGATAAAAAAGAATAGTTTAAAAACCTGGTTAGAATTACGCACCGATGATTTTTATTTTCTGCACTGGGCCGATCATCAATTTGTTCGTGATTTTGTAAAGGCATTGCCTGAAGATGAGTTGCTGGCTGGTACGTTTTTAGGCGCCGATGGCTGGGTGCCTTCAAGGGTATTTACAACTAAAGATCCTTATTACAAAAGTAAAAATGCACTCGAAATACAAAAGCAATGGCTGTTTTATAAGCAGTGGGGACGGCTGATGTACGACCCCAATACTTCAAATGAATTGTTTCAGAATCATTTGAGTTATAAATATCCCGAGGCTGATTCCGAGCGATTGTTTGAAGCCTGGTCAAAAGCATCGAGGGCTTTGCAAATAGCCAACGAGCAGGTAACCGGTTTTGCAGTGGATAGAAAATACAGAAGCAGGCGGCTTGATTTCCAGTGGTGGCCCGAGATGTACACCTGCAACGATTATTTTTACGACATTGAAAAAACGCAATATGCGATGCCGGTAAACGGTTCGAATCTTTGCAATTTTTACGAAACAGCTAAAGACAGTTGCGGCAATAAAATATCAGCAATTGAAACAGCAAATAAAATTGAACAACTTGCTAAGGAGGCAGATTTGATTATCAGTTCCATGAGTTACAAAAATAATACGGAACTTAAATTGAACCTGCAGGATTTAAAGGCTATGGTGAATTTGAGCCTGTACAATGCTTACAAAAACCGGGCAGCCGTTCATTTGATTAAGGGAAACAAAGCTTTAGCAAAAGAGGCCATTGGCGCAGCATACTGCTATTGGATACGCTACACTACCATAATGAATGAAATGTATCACCCGGTTGATACCCAGCGAAACTGGGATTTTAAAAAATCTGACTGGAATGATGTGGACGATGATGTGCTAAAGGATTATATTGATTTAGGTGGTACAGGTAAACCAAACTGCTTTAATTAGTTGATCAAATCTTTTAAGGTCTCAAAAAAAATATTAAACCGGTAAAAGCGTATTGAATTTTAAATTTAGA
>JBGSNV010000035.1:0-9357 GCA_041739485.1 Chitinophagaceae bacterium | reverse complement strand
GGCCCGGTATTGACTGTTTTCATAACCGGGGGTACCAAACCGGGCGCTTGCCGCTGCACTTGTCCAGTTTTCCGGCAGGTTGGTGGTTCGGTTGTAATCAATTCTTTCCAGCGAAATACCCTGCTCATTGTCTACAAGCGCAAAATGCCATCTTGTATTATAATTTAATTCATCGATGATGGCTCCGGTATTGCTTAGGATTACAGCGTTGCCCCTGTCATTGGGGAAAGAAGGCATGGAACTTGATACAACTGCCGAGGGGTCTTTTACATCGTATTGTTGCGCAACAATATCAGGGCTTTCTGTTACCACATAAAACTGTCCGGGAAACAGCAGCCTGTTTTGCGGACTCAGGGGGATCAATGAACCAAGATTGCCTGTGGTACTGCTTCTGTTGGTAAAAAATATGGTGCCTACATCCAGAATTTTATTGCTGCGATTGTACAATTCCAGATAGTCTACACCCAGGGGCGGGGGTTGAAATAAAATTTCGTTAACGATAAGATCCAGCGAATCGGGTGTGGTTGCCAAACCTACCCTTGCGGTATTTTCATTCCCAATCGGATTGCCACTGCAATCCCGCACATTGGTTGCTGTAAGGGTATAAACAGTGCCGGGTTGCATGGAGTTGGCAAAAGTAACCTCCACCTGATTG
This sequence comes from Chitinophagaceae bacterium, assembly GCA_041739485.1. GTDB lineage: Bacteria > Bacteroidota > Bacteroidia > Chitinophagales > Chitinophagaceae > Phnomibacter. The sequence goes on along the minus strand of JBGSNV010000035.1, from coordinate 8,702 downwards.
AATAAGGGGGAAATCAGACTCGCACTTGTGGCGTTTCCGATACCATTATTCAGGCTGAAGCCTCCTGCTGCCGAAAAGCTGCTGTCGAGTGATTCGCTGAATGTAAGTACTACCCGGTTTGGGTTAGGAGCAAATGCGCTGAATAAGCGGGGTGGTGTTTGGTCAGCATTGTTTGCGGCTATGCTGTTGGCTCTTCCCGGGGTACCACCGGAAGGATGGGTACTTGCCCGCCAGTTGGTACTACCGGCACAGGGATTTTGTGTGTCAATCATTTCAAGCGTCCAGCCTCCCTGAGATTTTACTACATTTTGATACCAACTGATGCTATAATTTACGGAATGCATCTGTCGTCCGGCTCCATCCTGCAGCCAAAGGAGATCCCCGTCATTGGGCAGGGTTGGAAAACTTGTTACGGTTAGGGTGTTTCCAAAAGGGCTCAAAACCGGAACCGCGGAACCGGTGCAAACCAGCACAAAGCTGTCGGGCCTCAATACAAAGGAAGGGAAGGGGCCGCTCAAGCCTGAGGATCGCGCAAGCCGATATCCTTGCAGGTTGATGGGAAAGGGACTTGTATTTTTTAGTTCGATCCACTCTACTTCGGGCAATCCCACAACCGGGGAAGGGTCGGCCATCAATTCGTGAATAACAATATCGAAACGTTGCGGCGTGTAGAAGGCAAAGTTGGCGGTGCCGTTGTTGAAAACATTACCCGCAAGGTCTGTAACTCCATTTACGGTTAGGGTATTATTTACCCCGTTGGGGAAATCGGCTCCGAATCCTAACCGGATCAGGAGCGGATTGGCCACATCCACCACCGCCGTTTGTGGATTTCCAATTGAATTATTTACAAAATAGTTTGCAGTGTTGGTGGCGGTTGCAACCGCAAGGGACTCATTAAAAAGGACTTCAACGGTTCTGTTATTGGGTGCAGATGCCGAAACGATTGCAGGAGGAGAGGTATCGGGCAAATAATCCTTTACTTCAAAATCGTCAAAATAATGTCTTTGTACAAAGCTTGCTGTGCTTTGTCTGATCCAGATGCCAAAGGCAACGGACGTGGTATAGGTGGCATCGGTAACCGATCCTTCGGGGATGTAGTTTCCCGTCAATCCATAATCTCTTGATAGGGTCCATTGATTGTTGGCTGTTCTTATTACACGAACCCGGAGTATATTATTGCTGCTGTTGAGCAGTCCGTCCAAACCGTCAATGATTTTGGTAGAACCTCCGGAGGCATCTTTCCGGTAAAGGCTTACCTCATCGGGGGTATCGCCAAGCCTTACAAAGTAACCGGTGGTATTGGTTAGCGTTATATTGCTTTGGGAGGCTGTAAGATAAACATCTACAAAATTGGCTCCGCTTGTGTTAAAGGCCAGTCTTACATAGAAATCCCATTGTGCAGCGGTGGCTTTTTGGTTGGAAGTACTGATTGAAAAGCTTGTGTTCAGGTTGGTATTATTGCTTTGCAATTGTCCTTCCGCATTCACAATCCAGTCGGAAGCATTACCGGTCCAGGTGGGGTTATTTGTAAAGTTCCCGTCGCTGAAATTATCGGTAAACTGCGACCATAAAAAGACCGGAGAAATCAGTAAAATCATCAGGAGGAACACCTGGACAGAAGTTCCGGGATTGCGGTATGTGCCGATCATATTTTTCCCCATAAAGGAATGGTTTGGTTGATTCATTTGTTCATTTTAGTAAGCCGGCTCAGGCCAGCTTTTTTTTCAAAAGTTCAAATGTCTGCTTTCTGGCAGACAGGGTGTACCCAATCAAAAATTCGGCCGCGTGTGCAGCCCCTCTTGGGTATTTCACATATAAAAATGTGCACTGCAAACGATTGTGCATTGATTTTCAGTACCTTTTAATGGTGATGCAGTAATTTTTACGCGTTTGAAATTAAGATACTTTATATTTTTCGGATATCAATTTTTTATGAACGATTGCTTATGTCCTCAATAAAACCAAAACTAAGCTTTTGGAAGATCATTAATATGAATGTTGGCTTCTTTGGCCTGCAGTATAGTTTTGGTTTGCAACAGGCTAATATGAGTCCGATTTATAGTTATCTCGGAGCGGAAGAAAGTAGTCTTCCCTTGCTTTGGTTAGCTGGCCCCATGACCGGTCTTATTGTACAACCTATTATAGGGGCAATGAGTGATAAGACGATCACCAAATGGGGAAGAAGAACCCCCTATTTTTTAATTGGGGCTATTTTTTGCAGTATTTCACTGCTTGCTATGCCCTTCAGCAGTACCGTATGGATGGCTGCAAGTATTCTTTGGATTCTGGATGCTGCCAATAATATTACACAGGAGCCCTATCGTGCTTTTGTAAGTGATAAGCTTCGTAAGGATCAGCATAGTTTGGGTTTTTTAACGCAAAGTGCTTTTACAGGTTTGGGACAAACGCTGTCTTATCTTACTCCGTTTTTACTGATTAATTTCCTGGCTTTTGGTGAAAGTGAAAAGTCGGGCAGGATTCCCACTACCACATTAATTGCCTTTTTGATAGGATCGGTGGTAAGCATTGGTAGTATATTATGGACACTTTACACAACAAAGGAAATTCCACTGAGTGAAGAAGAGAAGGAAAAGATCCGGCAATCACCGGGAGGCGTTAAAGCAACCTTTGCAGAGATTGGAAAAGCTATCCGCGAAATGCCTGCCACCATGAAATGGATGGCCCCCATGATGTTTTGCAGTTGGTATGCGATGTTTATTTACTGGCAATATATAGCCAAGTGCCTGAGTAAAAGTTTATACGGGACCACCGATGCGGAGAGTCCTTTGTTTCGAAAAGCTGAATTGCTGGTAGGGCCGTTGGGCGCCACTTATAATGCTATTGCTTTTGTATCTGCGTTTGGCCTGGCATTGCTTGCCCGAAAAATAAGTCCAAAATATTTGCATAGTTTTTGTTTGGCAATGGCAGGGTTGGCGCTTATCAGTATTCCCTTTATTGAAAATAAGGCCTGGTTGTTTGTTGCCATGGTTGGTATGGGTGTTAGTTGGGCGAGTATGATGGGAAATCCGTATATTATGCTTGCAGGAAGTATTCCCCCGGAAAGAACAGGAGTTTATATGGGTATTTTTAATATGTTTATTGTAATCCCTATGTTGGTCGAAACATTTACCATACCTATGTATTATAAAAGTTTGCTGGGCAATAATCCTGTCAATGCGATTTTACTGGCGGGTGGCTTATTGCTTGCAGGTTCTTTTTTCACCCTGTTTATTAAAGGGGTAAAATCCGGTGAACAAAATGCCATGATTACCGGAGGCGGGCATTAGTCTGTTTTTTTGTAAAATAATTGTTATGAAATCCCCACGAACTGCCGTACACCCAGCACGGATGAATATTGGGGTTCCGATAGCTATCGGAACCATATGACAAATAAAACCAGCAGGCAAGACCAGTGCACTAAAAAAATATACACATGAAATGCTGTCGCAGGGCTATTTAAAAGGAGACCTGTGGAAAGCTGTAAAACGAGAGGATTACACAATAAAAATTTTTTGAATATGACTAACAATAATAAAAGCTTCCTTCCGATCATTTGTATCGGAGAGGCTTTAATTGACATGATTTGTTCTGATAAGGGACAGAAGCTTTCGAAAGGAGTGAATTTTTTGAAAAAGGCAGGTGGCGCTCCCACCAATGTAGCTGCTGCCATGGCTGCACTTGGCAGTCAGGTTCAACTACTTGCACAGGTGGGTGCCGATCCGTTTGGCGATCATCTGATAGAAACCTTGCATGATTTCGGGGTTGACACTTCCCTTGTAACAAGGGATGCTGCTCATTTTACAACCCTTGCTTTTGTAAGTCTGATGGAAAATGGGGAACGCGATTTTTACTTTAACCGTGGGGCCGATGCTATGCTGCATCCGGATGCGGTTAAAAAACTTGTCTTACATCCCCTTCAATTGATCCACTTCGGATCGGCAACCGCATTTTTACCGGGGCTATTACAGGAATCTTATTTCGCATTGCTTGATCGGGCTGTTCAGGAACACTGCTTTATCAGTTTTGATCCCAATTACAGGGAATTGTTATTTGGTCAGCAGAAAGATCTGTTTCGCGAACAGTCTTTAAAGATCATTGAAAAGGCTGATTTCTGCAAGGTAAGTGATGAGGAAGCACTGCTATTGACCCAAAAGGAAAATCTCGAAGAGGCAATTGCGGATTTAAAAAAATGGGATCACACAGTTTGGAATATTACCCTTGGTGGTAAAGGCACCCTTTTGATTGTTGACGGGGAAGAGATACTTGTAGGAAGTATACCGGTGGAAGTAACGGATACTACCGGTGCAGGAGATGCATTTGTAGGAGCGATGCTGCATCAGTTGTCCCGGCTTTCAAAAACAGAAGGGGATACGATAGATAAAGCAACATGGAAAGACATGGTGGCCAATGCCAACAAAGCAGGAGCACGTACCTGCATGTACATGGGTGCTATGGAAGCATTTAAGCATCTCAACCAAAAGATATTCGATTAATTAAAAAACAGAAAGCGTTTTGTACAGTCAACCATTACATAGGCAAATCAACCGAAGTATTGAGCCATTACAGCTAGATATTGCGGGAAAGGACAACGATTTTTATGCAAGACTGATAGCCAATGCAACGTCCATCCATGCCCTGTACATGGAAATATACAAGGATCATAATCAATGTGAGGCCTGCTTTGATAAGTTGATTACACAGATCACTACTGCTTATAGTGAAAGACAGGAAGCCTTAAGGGAAAGAGACCGGATCAAACTTCAAAAAGAGTCGTGGTATACGAGTAACCGGCTGGTGGGCATGAGTTTGTATGTAGATCGTTTTGCAGGGAATCTAAAAGGACTGCAGAAAAAATTATCCTGGTTTGAAAAACTCGGAGTGAATCTGCTGCATCTGATGCCTTTGTTTGAAAGCCCGGATGAAGCAAGTGACGGTGGGTATGCTGTAAAGGACTTCAGAAAAATAGATAAAAAATATGGGACACTGAAAGAGCTGAATACTTTACAGGATCATATGCTAGACCGCAGTATGTATCTGATGCTTGATATTGTTTTGAATCACACAAGCGATCAGCATGCATGGGCAGAGAAAGCAAAAAACGGAGATCCTTTTTATCAGGAATTTTACTATACCTATACGACCCGGGAAACTCCTGATGCCTTTGAGGAGGTGATGCCGGAGGTATTTCCTGAAAGTGCACCCGGTAGTTTTACCTGGAATAATGAAATGAAGCGGTGGGTGATGACGGTTTTTCATGGGTATCAGTGGGATCTGAATTTCACCAATCCGGAAGTATTTCTGGCGATGCTGGGAAATATCTTTTTTTATGCTAATTTAGGAGTTGACGTACTTCGGATTGACGCTCCTGCTTTTATCTGGAAGCAGGTAGGAACCACCTGTCAAAACCTGCCACAGGCGCATAGTCTTTTGCGGCTGATCCGGCAATGTGTAGAAGTGGGAACTCCGGGCATGGCATTGCTTGCGGAGGCAATCGTGGCGCCGCAGTATATTCTGCCTTATTTTGGAGAAGGCCTTTATGCAGGCAGAGAATGTCATTTTGCCTACAATGCCACACAAATGGCCTTGCAATGGGACATGTTGGCCACAACCGATACACGGATTATGCTGAATGCTCAACCGCTCCTCAGCCAGAAACCAAAGGGTGCAAGCTGGATCACATACACCCGTTGCCATGACGATATCGGGCTTGGATATTCCGATGAAATGATCCGTTCAGCAGGTTTTGATCCGAGAGAACACCGGCGTTTTTTAAAGGACTATTATATTGGTCTTTATAGTGATTCTCCGGCGAGGGGTGCCCTTTTTGGAGTGAATCTGAAAACACAGGATGCCCGCATCAGTGGAACCCTCTCAAGTCTTTGCGGGCTTGAAAAAGCACTTGAAGATAAAAACGCCATTCAAATAGAGGAGTCCATTAAAAAGATATTATTGATGCAGGCGCATGCTCTTTTTCTAGGAGGGTTGCCCATGCTATTCTATGGGGATGAGGTAGGCTATACCAACGATTACAGCTACCGGAATGATCCCAAGAAAAGTTATGATAACCGATGGATGCACCGGCCGGTGATTGATTGGGAGAAGAACGAGCGTTCCGGAAAAAACGGAACCGTTGAGCACAGGATATTTTCCGGTATGCAAAAAATGATCGGGATAAGACACTCATTAGCATTGTTAAGCGATGAATCCAATATTGAATGGATGCAAACCGGTAATATTCACCTCGCAGGATTCGTTCGCATGCAAGGGGTAGAGCGTTTATTTTGTCTATTTAATTTTAGTGGACGGGAACAAAGTATCAATTGGTCGGCCTTCAGGAATTCGGGAATGACTCAGAGAAAACTTTGGGATTACTATTCCGAAACCTTGTTCCAAATGGATGATAAACCTTTTGGTATGGTCCTTGATCCCTTCGAATTCCGGTTGTTACAGGAGCCAAAAGATTAATAGGCTTTGTACTTCTCCATCAGCGCCAATAGTACACCGTTGGTCCATCCAAAACCATCCTGCCCTGGATACTCTCCGCCACCTGCTTCGAGTTGGGTATTCACTACATTATATTTTTCCATTAGCTTTCCGGTTCGGCTATACACATTTTTGTTCAATGCAATCCAGCGTTGCGCAATATCGGACGCAAGGTTTTGTTGCCCGCATCGCGATAGTCCCCAAACGGCCATCCATTGCAGCGGAGCCCAGCCATTCGGAGCATCCCATTGCTGTCCGTTGGTGACAGGAGTGGTAAGCAAACCGCCCGGTGCAAGCAGTTGATTGCGCACTACAACTGCAGCCAGGGCTGCTTTTTCTTTGAGCGAGGTACTATCGAAAAAACAAAAGGGAAACAAACCTGCGGCGGTTACCCGGTTGGTCATCTTTTGAGAAGCAAATGCATAATCTGTATAAAAGTGTAGCGAATCGCTGTAGCAATATCGGTTAATTGCATCCTTTCTTTCGTTGGCCCATTTGTTGTAGGTAGATGCTTTGTCGTTATCGCCCTTTTGGGTGTACATTTTTGCAAGCAGGGTTTCCGTAAAATAGAGCAGACAATTGAGGTCAACCGGTACGATTGAGGTAGTTTCAATCGTACTGATGTCCGTAGGATCTGCAAACCATCTGCTACTGAAATCCCAGCCGCTGCAGGCTCCTGCACGTAGGTTGCGGTATGTAAGTTTCTCTGTTTTTTCAAGGTAGCGCAAAGAGTCGGAAGGGGTGCCGAAAACCTGTTTGGCGGCAAGCGATTCAACTGCTTTTTTTGCTGTTTCCACATCCTCCCGGTAGCTTTCCTGTCTTGGTGTTTCGCGATCGTCCCAATAACGGTTAAGCAGGGAACCATCAGGCATTTTAACCACCCTTTTACGCGCTTCACCGGGCCTTAGCTTTTTATCTCCTTCCATCCAGTAGGCGTATTCTTTTTCTACTTCGTTTAAATATAAGGGGTAAACGGATTCTCCTTTAACCGAAGCAAGTAAAGCAACCATTAAACTAAAAAAGGGTGGCTGTGATCTGCTGAGATAATAACTCCGGTTTCCATTGGGAATATGACCATAGGTTTGAATCAGATAGGCGAAATTTTTGGTCATGTTTTCGATCATATCGGTTTCGCCGCTCGCCTTTAAACCAAGCATAGTGAAATAACTATCCCAATAATAAATCTCCCGAAATCGGCCGCCGGGTACGATATAAGGATATGGAAGAGCAAGAAGGCTACTTCCCGGAATAACAGAATCCGGCTTGCGGGTAAGTACCGGCCACAGGTCTTTTATATGTTTGGTAATATCTTTTTCGGCTTCCGTTGATTTTACTTCCGGAATGACGGGAAGGTAAAAATGATCGGCTACAAATTTTTTGAGATCAGGGTTCTGATTTCGGATGGCTTCGTACTGCTGCCGGATCAATAGGGGAGCTTCTTTTGGAATACAATCCACAAAAGTCTTACCGTCGGGAAAAACCTGTTGCATCTGTACATCGGTAAACAAGGATCCGTATAGCGAATCCGGGGTTGCCGGATAATCTAATTCTACAGAAATATCTTCTGTTTCCAAAGTTTCAGACTCGGGATTGGTGCATCCGGCTACAAACAGAGTGAGGCTAAAAAAAACCTGAAAGAAGCACTTCATATATTTTAAATTTTATTATTCATTATTTCTTATTGCTTGTTGACCAATCCTAAAAAGGGTATTAAATCTGCGGGATTATAAAATAGTAGAGCAGGCAATTATTCGTGCATTTAAGATACATTTTAATTTCCCTTTTAGTGGATTAGATTTAATTTGATAATCGGAAGAATTTGAAAATATTGATCTGGATTGTTTCATCCATCAAAAAGCCGGTTCCCTGCTTTTTTTAGAGCACAGAACCGGCTTTTGATTTCTATCTGTTATTGAGTGGAAATCTTATTTTTTCATTTTGAGTTTACTTACCACAAGTTCTCCTACTTTTTTTCCATATTCTGTGCTGACTATGCACGAGGGGTGGTAATGAATACCTCCGTAAAAACGCGCCCAGTTATTTTCAATAGCCGCCTGACGGAAGGATGAAAAATTTCTGCTTTTGATACCGAATTCGAGTTCGGTGGTGTCGGTATAGGCAAAATTATCACCAAAAACGGCAGTGAGTGCTTCTGCCGCCGCAGCAGATGTGGTGCTATGTCCGCAGGTGTATTCAGGGAAAGGGGGCGTTTGTAAATA
>JBGSNV010000030.1:0-7310 GCA_041739485.1 Chitinophagaceae bacterium | reverse complement strand
CGTTGGTATGGAGTGCCCCGCTTGATGGAGGTTTGTATAAAAACAATATGGAATTTCACGATGCCGTTTATACCCTATCTGCTCCATTTACCGGCAATCCGGAAACGCTTGCTCAAACAACGATGCGTTATCGTGGCATTACCTGGGGCAATGAAAATCTGGCTTTGCTAAATGAAGGGCTTACCCGGCAGCAAAAAGTACGGGTTCATAAACTGAATCCCGCAACAGGCCAAACCGGAATTTTGATCGAACGCAGCACGAATGACCGCTACAATGATCCGGGCTCTCCGGTGCTTGAGCGCAATAGCTACGATCGTCCTGTATTGAAGATGATGAATAACGGTACCGCCTTGCTGATGGAAGGAGATGGTGCTTCACCGGATGGGGATATGCCCTTTCTGGCACTGTTTGATCTGGAATCGAAAACCAACAAGACCATATGGCAATGCGAAGCACCTTACTACGAAACCGTGGTTGAAGTAATAGATGCTGCACAGAAAAAAATGATCACCCGCAAAGAAAGCCTGACCGAGGTACCCAATTACTACCTGCGTGATTTGACCAACGGTACCGCCACTGCGCTGACTAATTTTACCGATCCTCAACCTGCACTGCGTGACCTGACCAAAGAAAAAATCAGCTACAAAAGAGCGGATGGTATTGACCTTACAGCCACCGTTTATCTGCCTGCCGGTTTTAAGGCCGGCACCGACAAACCGCTGCCCGTAGTAATGTGGGCTTATCCCCGTGAATTTAAAAGCGCTGCCGATGCCGCACAGGTTCGGGGTAGTCAGTACCGCTTCAGTGGTGTAAACTGGGGCAGTCCGGTATTTTATGCTACCATGGGATATTGTGTAATGGATGCTACCGAATTCCCGATTGTGGGGGAAGGCAGCAAGCAACCCAACGATAATTTTGTAGCGCAACTGCGACTGAATGCTGAAGCGGCTTTAAAGAAGATTCACGATCTTGGATATGGTGACAGCAGCCGTGCAGCCGTTGGAGGCCATAGCTATGGGGCGTTTATGACTGCCAACCTGTTGGCACACACAAGGCTGTTTAAGGCGGGTATCGCCCGTAGCGGTGCTTACAACCGCACACTGACCCCTTTTGGATTCCAGGCCGAGGAACGCACTTTCTGGCAGGCTCCTGATCTGTACCTTGGCATGAGTCCCTTTGCCCATGCCGATAAAGTAAAAGATGCGTTGCTGATGATACATGGTGAAGCCGACAACAACTCAGGTACTTTCCCTATTCAAAGCGAAAGAATGTATGCCGCCATCAAAGGACATGGTGGTACCGTACGTTTTGTAAAACTACCCTTTGAAAGCCATGGTTATGCTGCGCGGCAAAATGTGCTGCATATGCTTCAGGAGCAATTTGCCTGGCTTGAAACTTATGTAAAAGGCGCCAAGCCCGATGGGACAGCGAAAAAATAATTACCTAAAAAACGGTGTCTGAAAAGACACCGTTTTTTATTTGGGATGTAGCCAATCCTATTTCACTACTGCCAAAATCAATTCAATTCTAAATGCTTACTCCTAAATGACAGATTTGATTTTCAAACATGTTACAAGAAAATAATAAAATTTTCCTCGTGTCATCCCTAACAAATTAAATCCTACGGATAGGGTGCATCGCAAAGTAGGAAAGCCTTCTACCCCAAGGGTGTATTCATTCGCAGAACATACCGATATTGCAGTTTAGATTTCACTTATTATGCAGCCACGTATGGAAATACTCCGGGAAAAAAAACTGGCAGGCCATCACTTAACGATGAGTTTAGCACAGAACAGGACTGATGAACTTTGGAAAAACTTTCTTCCCAAACGCAAGCTTATCAATAATCTACTGAATCAGGACCTGATATCCATGCAGCAATATCCGCCCTCCTTTTTTGAAAACTTTGATCCGGGACGGGAGTTTGAAAAATGGGCAGCCGTGGAGGTTTCGGATTTCGGGAACCTACCCGCGCCAATGGAACCCTTTATCCTGCAAGGCGGTCTATACGCTCTGTTCAACTACAAAGGCTCAAGCAATGATCCAATTATTTTTCAGTTTATCTTTCAAAGCTGGCTACCCGGTTCGGAGTATGTTTTGGATGACAGACCGCATTTTGAAGTTTTGGGAGCGAAGTACCAAAACAATAATCCGGATTCGGAAGAAGAAATCTGGATACCGGTAAAGCGGAAAACAGAAGTGGGAAACACCAATGCATAAACGGAAGGTATTTCTCCTTACCTAATTCTTAAAGAGGGCATCGTTTTTTAAAATCTGGAGGATCACTAGCACTTTTCTAAAAGCAAGGTATCGAATGAGGTTTAAACACCTGTTAGTTGCAACGCTTTTCAATTTCGTTTAATTAAAAAGAAAAGTTTTTTAGGGCTAGAGCAACAAATTAAATTTATACAATCACTTTAAGAAAATTGAATCACTCCATATTTATACCATTTAAAAGCTAAAAATATCCTGAAAAATTCTAAGGAAAACCTGCTTTTAAACGTTGTATATTGCCTTATTTTCCGAATTTTATAATATTTAACTCAATATACCCTTCCCTAAATTTAAAGGGAAAACTTTTAAGAAATATTTCTATAACCCTGTGAAAAAATAAATATGAAGAAATCATGGAAAAATATACTGATAATCTTGGGTATACTCTTCGGCCTATGGACATTTGGAAGGCTAACCAATATGTTGCAATGGTATACTGAAACAACAGATACTAACTATCCAACGATAAGAAAAGGAGAAAAATATTTTGCATCTAATTTATTGAAACCAAAACGCCTGGATTTTATCATTTATATCCCCCCAAGTAAAGAATTTGACAATGAGGTGTGGACCCATCGTCTATGTGGCCTCGAAGGAGATACCATAGAGATCAGAAACGGAACCTTGTATATAAACAATAAAGACATAGATAGCAAGCTTACCCTGTCTCATTACTACCTTATTGCTAATATTGAATTGAATAACATTAAAGAAATAGAAAAAACAGAAGAATCCTATGAAATGAAAAAAGGCGAAGACTCAGTATACATTATTTTACCGGATCGCTTGATTAGCTCAAATACAATTGCAGGAGAAAAATACAACTTTCGCGAAACGGATCAGGATGAAATAATACAAGCAATATATAACCAACCCTGGAATCTCGATCATTTCGGACCCGTTATAGTCCCACAAGGAAAATATTTTGTATTAGGAGATAATCGTAAAGGGTCAAACGACTCCCGATATACCGGATTTATAAATATGTCAAACTATATAGGTACCTTAATTAAATAATTTTTATACATTTATGCAGATCACGGATCTATTCATTAATCCAAATTACTCATGAATATTTTAAAAAAAATCTTTAATAAAGGAGAGCAAGAAATCACAAGCTATGATGACTTTTGGAACTGGTTTCAAAAAGAGGAAAAATATTTTTATAAAACGGTGAAAAGTAAAAATAATATTGTCTCTGATTTTTTCGAAAAGCTTTCGCCCAAACTTAACCAACTTAAAGAAGGTTATTTCTACCTAACCGGCATGCTGAATGATGACACTGCTGAATTAATTATAACCGCAGATGGCAATCCTAAAAATATCGTTTACGTAGAGGAACTTATAGCAGCGGCTCCCACCATTAAAGGCTGGCAATTTACAGCATTTAAACAGCCAAAGGATCTGGAACAGGTAAATATCCATATGGCTGACCTTAAGTTTAATAAGGATACCATTCGCTTCTATGCCAATCCTTCAAAGCAATATCCGGATGAAATAAATATCACCTTTATACATACCGAATTAACCGAAGCCAACAGAAATATCATTACGAATGGTGTTTTTATTTTCCTGGATTCTTACCTCGGTGAGCTTGAATTTTTATATCAGATTGATCAAATAAGCATCGCAGGGCCGCATGAAGCGCATCTGGAAAGCATCCCCCTGGAAAAACTAAAAGATTATCTGATCTGGAGGGAAAAGGAATTCATAGAAAAATATGAAGGCACACGTTATGATACCGAAAAGGATACTCACTCGCTGCTCGAAGCCGTAACAAATGAAGGATTGCCCATGTTTATAAACATCAATGCGGACATTCTGCAATGGGATGCCAAACCCTCTCACCCCTGGATCGTATCAATCACTTTTACCTATGATGGCAGCTTAAATAATGGTTTACCAAACAGAACAGACTACCTGTTGCTTGAGGAGATACAGGATAAGATCACTAGTACACTGACTGACAAAACAGGGCATTTATATATAGGGCGTAAAACTGTGAATGGCGAAAGAGAAATCTATTTTGCCTGTAAAGAATTCAGGCAAATATCGAAGACACTGCACGAAACAGAAAAAAAATACAGTTCGAATTTTAAGGTGATCTCAGATATTTACAGAGACAAATACTGGAAGGTTTTTGAAAAATACCAAATGTAACATCCAAACGGACTACCAAATATCTACCTTTTGAGCGGGAAAGCAACAGGAAAAGGGATGAAGTAATTTATTGGATGACAACGGGCAAAAATCAGCGAGACAGTCAATATGATAAGCCAGGAACGGCAAACCTTTCTTTAACAGCCAGGCTAATTGCATAACTCCATCAGATCTTAAAAGCAGCAATGCTGTCGAGCTTTTGAAACTCCTTATCCAAAGCGCCCCTTAGAATCAACCCTTTTATTTATTCATTCAACAGCCTATTGATATACGCATAGAAATTCCGGCTATACTCCTCAAATGCTTTACCGGTGCCGGGCCCCACAAAGGCGGTATCAAACTTCCTTACAACTCCTTTTTTATCTATAATAATCGAGCTTGGAAAAAAACGAATCGGGGTAACCTGCGGCAGTGTCTTTTCCGTGCGGAGTGAATCGGATACTTTTACCCCGGTAATCAGCATGGGATACTGTACATCAAACCGCTCCTGAAATTTCCGGAGGCTTTTGGCAGAACGCTCAAAATCGGTACTGTACTCATAGGCAAGCGCAATTACCTCCACCCCGCGATTCTTATTTTCCCGGTAATAGTTACTTAAAAAGGCAGTCTCATCCATGCAATTGGGGCACCAGGAACCCATGACCTGTACGATGACCACTTTATTTTTAAACCGGTCATCGAGTATGGAAACAGGATCTCCATTCAAATCGGGAAAACGAAAATTCAAACGGGTTTCCCCGGGCTGCATCGCCATTGAAACAGCCTCTGTGTTTACGATTGCCTGTTTATTTCGTACTGCATACCAGTCTTCTACATAAGTAGCTCCGGAATAAAATTTCCCTGCAGAAAGTGTCTTTTTATCCGAGATAATTGCAGTAAATAAAAAGGCATGTCCACCATCAAAAGTGGATAGTTTTAATTGATTGCCGGTAACAATGCCTTCGAGATATCGGTAATCTCCCGTAGGGGTTAAAATAGTACCAGTAAGCCGGTTTCCCTGTTGACGAAACTCAGCAACAGAAGGATAAGCAGAGCTGGAATCATTGGCAAAACGTACTGCCCATCTGCCGGATATATCAAGCTTAACATTCCCGAGCAAAGGATCAAAACGAATATCTGATTTAACTGCTTTAAAGGGCATCACCTGTTCTTCCGAAGAACCTCCCTTTGTCCAGGTACCCACCCAGTTGTCTTTTTTCATATGCGCCCTGAACGAGGATTCAAAAACAGGCATTTGAAAGAAAACCGAATCTCCTGAAAAACGAATATCACTTACCTCTATCCTTTCGGAACCATTGATAACGGTAAGGATGATGCTCTTCCCTTCAACGTACAGTGTAAAATTAAAAACGATCTCCTTCCCGTCGGGACGGCTTAAAGTAGCCACCCAGTTTTCCGATTGATAGGCCAGCAAAGTTCCATTGAACAAAGCAAAAAGAGCAATAAGTATTGGTCTCCACATAAAAAGGAATAAATAATAAATAAAAGGAACAGAACAGGAAGTATGGATTTCTCCAAAGTACAAATTCCTGATTTTTGGTAGGTTAGCAGCAAATTTCTCTACAAATAACGGAAGCTGCAACAATTAAAATATATAAGGCAGTATTTTAATATTTATATTTTTCTTCCATCCATCCATTAGGATCTGTTTTGATTTGAAAAAATAAATATGGTTATCACCCCCTGATACACTATCAGGAACCATAAAATAAACGAAGAAATTCAAAATAAGATCAATCAGGCACATAAAAAAATCACCTCTTTCGAGGTGATCTCTGTGGGAGCACACGGGTTCGAACCGCGGACCCTCTGCTTGTAAGGCAGATGCTCTAAACCAGCTGAGCTATGCTCCCTTTTTGTTTTTTCCTCAAACCTTTATCGTTTTGGGAGTGCAAAAATAGGCGTGCAATCCATACTACCCAAAATTATTTTCACTTTCTGTAAAAAATTTTTCTGAAGACAAAAGTCTCTTTCAGTTCATCGACTATTCCGGTATTTACCAGGCCCGGATCTTTTTTCAAAAGAGTGCCCCGGAATCGGGGTTATCGTCTTAAAAAGTACTATTTCCGCCGGAGGAATTCTGCGTAAAATATCTCCTGTTAACTCATAATATACATTTTGTAACTGATGGATAAAGGCAATATGAGGCAACTTCAAATCGCTATTGATATAAACGGACATGCTGCCATCCCGTTTAGGAAACAAATTGAAATATACCCCGGCAGTATATTTCTGATAATGCCTGACTGACTCGTTATTGGTTACTGAAACAAAATTCATCCTTGTCAGGTATTTTGGCATAATAGCAATTGGTTTCAGCGTTTTCAGCAAAATATCCAGTACCAAAAGATCCTCAAGACCAATCTCTTTGACTGTTCTGTTATACTCAAAATAATTACCCACCCTCACTTCAATCGGATCCAACTCCATAACAAACCCCGCTTATTTACTAAATTATTTAGCAAAATAACAAGATTCCATTTACTCCCCGGAAAAATCTACGAATAGGGGATAAATAATTGACTTTGTGGAGTGGCAAGCCATTTCTATTTTAGAGAAACGAACCGCTACTTTTTTGGAATGATCAGATTTAAAATAAAAAGGATCAGGAAAGCGCCTAAAGCACCGGTGAGAATGACACCGATCAGTCCGCTACCCAGGCTGAAACCGAGCTTCATCAGCACCCAGGTGCCTACATAACTGCCAATAATGCCCACGACAATATTGCCCAAAAGTCCCAAACCACTGCCTTTGTAGAGTAAACTACCCAGCCATCCAGCCAATGCCCCGATAATTAAGGTTGCTAATAATTCCATTCTAAGTTGCTTTTAAGGTTAAAAATGTAGAATATATATAAAAATTGTTGTCACAATAAT